>JADIMB010000116.1 GCA_017694995.1 Candidatus Cryptobacteroides faecavium
ACTATATTATGACACTTCAGGCCCGCACCCATAATGCCGAGAACGGAAATGACGTAAGATGGGGCGTACGTGTCATCGATATAACCGACATGGTAAACCCGACTTCCAACCTTATAACAGGAGTACAGGAATTCAGCAATACCAGCTACGAGCAGAAAACAATCAACCTTTCTGAATATATAGGCAAAGAGGTGATAATTGCTGTCGGCATTTTCAGAGCGAAGACCGGAAATTACTACAACCAGTTCGTAATGAGGACAATGTCATTTGCAAAAGAAGCTAATGTAGGAGACAATTATCTGCCTGGAACAGAAGTGGCCGGACTGTCAGGATGGCACATGACAAATGAAATGGTAAGGTCCACGATGACCAATCCTGAAAGGTCATTCACCGGAATTTCGACTGGCGATGTAAAACCTCAGGAAGGAGTCGGCTACCAGCCATGGAACGGAACCAACCATATCGCAGACCAGTGGGCCTTCATGTATGTGAACAAAGATGTAGAGCCTACAGCATCAGAAGGATTTGTGATTAAAGTGCGTTCAGACGCCTCAGCGAACACAGTCACACCTGAATCATATTTCTATGCCAAATTCGCCATTGACGCAAACAGAGACCATCTCACATTCGTGACAAGGAATATGGATGACAACAAGGCAACATACTTTAAGATGACCGCTATCACTGAAGACGGTGAAGTCACTCATCTGCAGCCTGTAGCCCATAAAGCGACACAGGCGGAGGCAGCTGCTGACGGATGCTGGAAATTCATAAACAATGCCGGTGACCCTGGGCATGCAGATGCTTATGCGACATTTGAATATGACCTTTCAGGATACACTGGAGAGAACATTGTCCTGGCTGTAGGGATATTCAAAGGCGAGACTACAGATGGTGAACAGAAACTGTGCATCAACAGCATCAACCTTGATTAATAACCCGATTCATGGCAGCGGCTGTTGAAATGCTGCTGCCATGTAATTAACATTTCTTGAAATGAAGAAATTATTTCTGCTTCCGACGGTACTGGCCTTATTTGTATCGTGTGAAGAAAACGTGAAGAGTGAAGAGACCGGTGGAAATAATAATGGGACGCAAGACATAGTCACCCGGAATATAGAGCGGGCCATCGCTATTACCGATGCCGCTGCCGAGGCTTATCTCAGCGCAGAACCCGGATATATGTATAAATACTACAACCCGTATAGCGGGCAGGTCACTGACAGCGGAAACGAGAATGTATGGGAATATTCCAGTTCTTTCGAGGCCGTCGCGAATATCCTTTATGCAATGCATCTTCAGAAGGAGTCAGGTGACGGCACGCTCTACGACCAGCATTTCTCCAGATATAAGGAACTGCTGGACAGGCTTTACAACGGCATGCAGTATTTCAAGGGTTCATACAGTCTGACTTCATATACCAAAATCGCACATCCCTGGACAGTATATGGTGTCCCCAGGGCGCAATCCCCAGGCTCCAATGATGTCACCGGTGTTTTAAACGTATATGATGACCAGATGTGGCTCATCCGGGATTTTATAGAGGTGTATAAGGCGACCGGAGATGAAAAATATCTCGAAGAGGCTGAATACCTGGCCGAGTACGTCATCGACGGATACGACTGCCATATAGATGAAAACGGGAACGAATATGGCGGCATCACCTGGGGGCCTGGATATGTCTCTAAGCATTCATGCAGCAACGGGCCGTTTATCGCCCCTCTAGTATGGCTTTCCGAGATATACAGCGGAAGTGATGAAACAGCCACACGCTATTACATCGACCCTTCCGACAAAGTCTCAAGAAAGACGGTGGAGATGAAGAAAAGCGAGTATTTCCTCTACTATGCAGAAAAAGTTTATGAATACCAGAAGACTCACCTGCTGAGGGAAGACGGAGTGTATGACGATATGATGGGCGGAGCCGATCCAGGAGACATTTTCTATGACGAAAATAATGGCTATCGGGGACACAATGACCTGAAAGACAGAGTAGGTCCGGCATATTCATACAACAGCGGGGCTATCCTCTCCGGTGCCGCCGAGCTGTACCGGGTGACACAGAAACAGGAATATCTTGACGACGCAAAAGCATTGACTGCAGCCAGTTTCAGCTATTTCGCAAAACTGGGTGATACAGTAGAAGGGCTCTATACCTACGATTTCAGCGGGAACAACAGCTGGTTCAATGCGGTATTGCTGCGCGGTTATATCGATGCAAGTAAGTGTGATACCGGAGCAGATCTCCCGGTAGACAGTTTCCAGCAGATATACGACTATGCCTTTGAGAATTTCCAGTACGAGGGTTTCATGCCTAACAGTCTTTATCTGGGCTGGGCAAACAACCAGGAAAACAGGAAGGTAAGGGGGCGTGACCAGTTTGCCTACGCGGCCCAGTTCGCGCTGCTGGCAAAATATAACATTGAAAACCAATAGTCAAATTATAACCTTATATTTTTATGTACAAACGTAAGTTAAGACAATGCGTTTACCGCATTCTTCCGGCGCTATTGCTCATATTGGCGCCAATAGCGACTTTCGCACAGGATCGTATTACGGTCTCCGGTATCGTTACCGATGACACACAGCAGCCGGTTATCGGGGCTAGTGTGATGCTGAAAGGTTCAACAACAGGTGTACCTACCGACCTTGACGGAAAATACACGATTGAGGTTGCACCTGACGCTGTGCTCGAGTTCTCATACGTAGGTATGACAACGGTAGACATCCCTGTAAACGGAAGGACATCAATCAATGTCGTTCTGAAGACAGACAACACATTCCTTGAAAGTGTCGTGGTAGTCGGTTACGGTACACAGAAGAAAGGATCAATCACAGGTGCCGTATCCGCAGTGAACAGTGACGATATTCTCAAGACAAAGTCTGAAAATGTCCAGAACATGCTTACCGGGCGTATCCCTGGTCTGCGTATCTGGCAGAAATCAGCCGAGCCTGGTGCCTATAACAACAACATGGATATCCGTGGTATGGGCTCCCCTCTGATTGTCATCGACGGTATACCTCGTGACGTGGCAGATTTCCAGAGACTCAACGCACAGGATATCGAAAACGTATCCGTACTGAAAGATGCGGCAGCAGCCATCTACGGAGTCCGTGGAGGTAACGGAGTTGTGCTCGTCACGACTAAGAAAGGCTCAGAGGGTAAAACAAATGTGACATATAACGGTTCATTCACATTCCAGACTCCTTCAAAGATGCCGGAGCTCGCATCTGCAGTTGATGCCATGACTCTGTATAATGAAAGGGGAATGAATGCCATACGTAACGGGCAGACTCCTTTCTCTGAAGATCTTATCGAGAGGTATCGCAGCGGTGAACTCCACGGTTACGACTGGAACAGCATAATGCTGGCAGACTGGTCTCCGCAGACCCAGCATGACATCAGTATCTCCGGAGGTGGAGAAAAGGTACAGTATTATGTCAGCATGGGTTACATGTTCCAGGACAGCTTCTTCAAGTCAGGCGACCTGAACTACAACAAGTATAACCTCAGGTCAAACATCTCGGCAGAACTTGTAAAAGGACTCAAGCTCGATGTGAACATCTCCGGACTTCTTGACCAGCAGAACAATCCTTACTGGGACTCTGTTGAGCTCATCAGGCAGTACTGGTCCCAGGGTGTACTCAACGCACCATTCATCAACGATGACGAGTCAATGCTGAACGGAGACGGGTTCGAGCTGATGAACAACCCGTACGCAATGATGACTTCAGACATTTCCGGACACAGGAAATACGACAAGAAGACACTCCAGACATCCGCTACCCTTTCCTATGATTTCGGGTCTGCAATAGAAGCACTGAAGGGACTGCAGATCAAAGGTACTTTCAGCTACGACTACCGTACTGACATCAACGAGACATACAGGAAAGAATTCTACCTTAACATACTCAATACCGAAACCGGCGAGTATGAGTCAACGGTATATCCTCAGCACACAAACAATTTCAGAAAGGAGAATTATACCAAACAGCAGACTCTCGGCCAGGTAATGCTTAATTATGACAGGACTTTCGCAGAGAAGCACCATGTAGGCGCACTCATAGGATATGAGACACAGGTCCGTAAAGGCGACAATTTCTATGCTTCGACAGACCTGGCAACCGGTATTCCTTCCTTTGTCGCATCAAACAGCGAAAACCTTGTCGTCGGCCTCGATACAGGACTGGGCAACCTTTATAACATTGCTTACCAGTCTTTAATCGGACGTCTCAACTACTCATTCGATGAAAGATATCTGGTAGAAGCCCAGTTCCGCTATGACGGATCTTCAAAATTCGCTCCAGGACATCAGTGGGGATTCTTCCCTTCTGTTTCCGTCGGATGGAGAATTTCTGAAGAGCCTTTCTTCAAGAACTCCTCAGCCCTTTCTTTCATCAACCAGCTCAAGCTCCGTGCAAGCTACGGAGTACTTGGAGACGACTCGGCTGACGGATTCAACTATCAGTGGGTATCAGGTTACAAATACCAGGGCGGACAGACATCTGACAACGGCTGGTATAACGCCTATGCACCAGGTTACATTTTCGGCGGGACATGGATCTACGGCGCCAATCCGCAGCCTCTCCCTAACGAAGATATCACATGGCTGACTATGAAGTCATTCAATGTAGGTATAGATTTCTCCGCATGGGACGGAAAACTCGGATTCTCTCTTGACTATTTCAGACGTGTCAGGGAAGGGATGATGGCATCCAGCAACACAGAGCTTCCTACAGTAGTCGGTGCGACCGCACCTTCAAGAAATGCGAACTCTGATATGCACTTCGGTCTCGAGCTCGAACTTTCCCACAGGAATACCGTGGGAGAACTCACATACGAGATCACTGGTCTTGCGACAATCACACGTCAGAGGGTTATCGAAAATGTTTCCGTAGGGACATTCGGAAGCAGGTACAACTACTGGAGAAGCAACAACCTTACAGACCGTAACCAGGGTGTTCAGTTCGGCTATGAAAGCGCCGGAAGGTATGAAAGCTGGGAAGACATCTGGTCTTATCCGATATACAAGGACAACAACGTACTTCCTGGAGACTACAAGTATGTGGACTGGAACGGTGACGGTGAAATAAGCGGACTGGATGAACATCCATATGCATACGACCAGACACCATGGCTGAACTACAGCTTGGACTTCAGACTCAACTGGAGAAACCTTGACTTCAGTATGCTCCTGCAAGGGTCGGCACTCGGCTCCATGTCATACGAAGAACCGCTCTATGAAATTTGGGGAAATGCATCCGGAGCCGGTGGAGCCCTCGTACAGTATCTTGACAGATGGCATCCGGCAGATGGCTCATACGACATTTATGATCCTGACCTTGAATGGGTAAGCGGATACTACGGATATACAGGACGTTATCCTGCAAAAAATTCTTCTTTCAACAGGGTAAGCACAGCATTTCTGCGTGTGAAAAGTATCGAGGTAGGATATACACTGCCTAAATTCAAGAGTCCTGCAATGAAGGATTTCTCACTCAGGGTATTCTTCAATGCATACAACCCGTTCACTATCACAAAGGTCAAATTTGTCGATCCAGAGCATCCTAGTGATAATCTTGGTAGGATGTATCCTCTCAGCAAGAACTTTACATTGGGACTGAATCTGTCATTCTAAATTAACTGAAGAAAAATGAAAAAGAAATTTATAATTATATCCGCTCTGGCAGCAATGTCACTGTCTTCCTGTGTAGATATGGACAGGACTCCACAGAACATCTGGACGGATGATAACCTCCTTTCAAATGAAGCAGGTGTTGAAGTTTATATGGCCAGACTTTACAGCCAGATGCCATGGGAGGATTTCAAATATCTGGCCGGATGGGGTTTTAACCGCAATGCATGGCTTGGATCTCTCGGCGTTGACGGTTCTGGAGAAGCTGTCAACGGTAACGGAGCCGACATCAACCGTTCATTTGTAGGGGAAAACACTACATGGTGGGACTTTACATTGATCCGTGAAGCCAACCACCTGATTGAAACACTTCCTGATTATGCAGCAAACTTTGACGAGGCTACAGTGAACGATTACATCGGTAATGCATATTTTGTAAGAGCATACTCACTGTACCAGATGGCCCGCCGCTTCGGTGGCGTTCCGCTTCCTCTGAAAGAGGCAGAATACCCTGCATCAAATGACGAGCTCGAAATACCGAGGTCTACCGAGGAAGAGACTTGGGATCAGATCTGCAGGGATTTTGACACTGCAGCCTCACTCATGAGAGCAAGCAGCGTAATCCCAGGTACAGCCAATAAATACGTTGCCCTTGCATTCAAAGCAGAAGCAATGAACTATGCAGGATGCGTGGCAAAATACAATGAGGTTGTCGCGCAGACAGGTGCCGAAATGACAGGATTCGGGAGCAAGACCAAAGTTCGTGTCATGGGATTCGACCCTGCCACAGCGCAAACGGCTTCCAACAGGTATTTCGCCGAGGCATATAAGGCGGCAAGCGAAGTGATCAACAGCAACCTTTTTGCACTTCAGCAGCCATCTGCCAATACTCCTGAGGCAAAATACCAGAATCTTGTAGACCTCTGGAGGAATACGACTTGCTCAGAGAACATGCTTATCAGGGAATATTCCTACCCTACACTTACCCATGGTCTCGATGCATACAGCTCTCCTTACCAGTGGAGACATCCTCTTTCAGCAAACACCTGTCCTACTCTCGATTTGATAGAGCTTTATGACTGGCCTGAAAATTTCAGCGGTGAATACAGCAGCTATGGTTCAAGACGCTATGACAACGGGCACCTGCGTGTGACCACAGGTACTGACTGCAGCAATGGAACATATCTTGAGTTCAACGATGTATATGATTTCTTCGCTGATGCAGAGCCTCGTCTCCGTGCATATGTACTCTTCCCTGGCGATTCATTCCGTGAGGAAGACCACCTGAGTGTATATGCCGGAATATATACTGGAAGCGAGCCTATAGAGCCTTTGTTCGACAATTACAACTATTCCGGTGCGACAGACAACTATACTTCTATCGGCAATCTTGTAACTACATCAAACCCTGAGACAAACCCTATCACAGTGGAGCTGCCGGACGGGACAGAGATGAGTGCCGCAGGTCTCAATGGTCCATTCCATGAAGGTGGTGGCGCCGGAGGAACATTGACTGGACTTTATCTCCGCAAATATCTGGATCCTGATGTCGCTCTCGAGGATATAGGAGAGGGTATGTCTGACCAGCCATTCATCCTTATGAGATATGCGGATGTCCTCCTGGCTGCTGCCGAGGCTGCTGTAGAGCTTTCTATTGCAGGAGAGCCTTGTCCGGTAGAAGGAGAGGATATGCTTCAGGTTGCAACTGATGCCATCAGGGCCATCCAGGACAGAGCAGGAGCCAATGTGATTGACCACAAGCTTGCAGGCACGAATGAAGACAGGGATATCGTCCGCAAGGAGCGCAGGAAAGAACTTGCTTTCGAGCACAAGAGCAAGTGGGATATCAGAAGATGGAGAGTAATCCACAAGGAAAACAGAGAAGGTTTCTGGGGTGAACAGCGTGTCAACGATTTCAGCAACGAAAACAATTTCCGTTTCCGCGGTATATATCCGTTCTATTCAGCTGAATCAGGGTCTTGGTTCTTTGACACCCACTTTGAGACAATCGGTGACAAGGAATTCGGATACAACACTGTCGACTATTACTTCGAGATACCTTCAGGAGAGGTGAGCAAGAGTGAATACATCGACCAGCAACCTACAAGGGATTAATTTGCAAGACCATTAACTAATGTTTAAAAATTACAACAGATGAAAAAAACATTATTCTATATAACTGCAGCTTCAGCAATATTGTCACTGAGTTCATGCGCTTTCTTTGAACTGGACAATTATGAAGCACCTAGCGAAACCCTCAGAGGCCGTGTAGTGGACATGGACGGAAATCCAGTCCTTACTGAACAGGCCAGTGAAGGCATAAGGGTACGTTTCTGGGATCTGACATGGGAAGCACAGGGACATGAAACCCTGCCTGTAGACTTCAACTGCAAGCCTGACGGTACTTTCCAGAACACTAAAATGTTCCCTGGAGATTACAGAGTGACAGTTGACGGTCCATTTGTACCTATCGTCAGGGATGCATCTGACGGCACACCTATCGTAAACGGAGCCAAAGAAATCAACATAAAGGAAGGTGAACCTTGTGAAATTGAATTCCAGGTCCAGCCGTTCCTGAATGTCGAATTCGTAGGCATACCGATGGTATCTGAAGGTGTAATTACAGCAAAAGTCAAAGTCACCAGGGCCATAAGCAGAGAAGATCTCAATAATACAATGGCTCCGACCGGAAACTGGAATGAAGACAATGCAAATGTCACTGACATCAAGCTTTTCATAGGTTATTCCTCTACCATGGGTAACAGGAATGACGATGAGTACTGGACAGGGACTATCAATTTCAACGGCAGTGAATTCGACGCACTGGAAGGACAGGAAATCGAGATTACCTCTCTGGTAGAGCATCCTATCCCATCCGGAAGACATGTGTTCGTACGCGCTGCAGCCCGTATCAATTACCAGACAGCAAATGTCCAGAGATACAATTACAGCGAGCAGCTTGAAGTAAGGATACCTTAACAGCACATTTCTGGTTAGTTATACTTATATAAAAAAGACGTAAAGTCTAGTGGCAAGGGCGGATAAAAAGCTGGTTAAAGAAACGTAATCCCCTTTTTATTCGCCCTTTTAGTATAAAATTTATATTTTCACACATTGTTTAAACATATAAGCTGATAATCAACAAATGAAACGGACTTTTTCGACATTGCTTTCACTTGTGGCGGGAGCAGGCATTGCCTTTGCCGCTTCGCCGCGTGACAGTGTAAAAACGACATTCCAGTCATCCCGTGAATGGAGACCTACCATAGACAACCGTGCCGACGCCGTGATGGTATATGGCGTAGGAGGGAATCCTTCCGACAAGAACAGGAAAGGCTACACCTTTGAAGAAAGGGTGAAATCATGGCGGGACCACGGTTATATCACTCATTTCATGACAGGTATCGCGTGGGGAGAGTACCAGGACTATTTCACCGGGAAGTGGGACGGGAAATGGCACCTTGATGAAGGTCAGGTGACTGTCAAAGGAGACACTATATGGCACGGGCACATGGTCCCATATATTGTCCCGTCTGAAAATTATCTCAAATACATGAAAGAAAGACATGTAAAGAGAGTCATCGATGCAGGGATAAATTCAATTTTCATGGAAGAGCCAGAGTTCTGGGCCAGAGCAGGCTACAGCGAGGCGTTCAAAAGGGAATGGAAAGAATATTACGGGTTCGACTGGAGGCCGCAGCACGAATCACCGGAAAACACATACCTGGCCAACAAACTCAAATATTACCTCTACTACAGGGCCCTCAATGAGGTTTTCACATATGCAAAGGAATACGGCAAGAGTAAAGGTATGGACGTGAAATGCTATGTCCCTACACACTCTCTGGTAAACTACTCGCAGTGGCAGATCGTAAGCCCTGAGGCAAGTCTTGCATCCCTTCCATGCGTGGACGGGTATATCGCCCAGGTGTGGACAGGTACATCACGCGAACCGAACTACTTCAACGGCAAGGCAGCGGAAAGGGTGTTCGAGACCGCATACCTAGAATACGGCTCAATGGAGTCCATGACAGCCCCTACAGGGAGGAAAATGTTCTTCCTGACAGACCCAATAGAGGACTGGCCTAGGGACTGGGTCGACTACAAGCACAACTATGAAGCTACCTTCACCGCCCAGCTTCTCTATCCGAATATCGCCGACTATGAAATCATGCCTTGGCCGGAGCGCATCTACGAAGGGCTGTACAAAGTAAGCCCTGACAGCGACAAGAAGGACCGTATCCCGAGACACTATTCCACCCAGATGCAGGTGATGGTCAACAGCCTGAATTTCATGCCTGAATCCACCAACAAGGTCACAGGCACACGCGGAATCAGCATCCTTATGTCTAATTCACTGATGTTCCAGCGTTTCCCTACGCACGAAGGCTATGATGACCCGCAGCTGTCAAACTTCTACGGACAGGCTCTCCCGCTCCTGAAAAGAGGTGTGCCTGTAAAGACGGCCCACATCGAGAACCTCGGCTATAAGGAGACACTCGCGGAAACCGATGTGCTTCTTATGTCATATTCAAACATGAAACCGCTGGATCCTGAGGCCCACGAGCATCTTGCAGCATGGGTCAAGAATGGCGGTGTGATTCTCTACAGCGGACGGGACAACGACCCGTTCCAGACAGTCAGGGAATGGTGGAATACCGAGGGCAATTCATATAAGGCGGCATCCGACCATCTTTTCGAGCTGATGGGCATCCTTGCCGGAGCACCGGAAGGAGAGTACAAATACGGGAAAGGTACAGTCTATATCCTCAGGTGCGACCCTAAGGAATATGTCCTGACCGCAGGAGCCGACAAGAAATTCCTCGATACCGTATGCATGCTGTATAAAGACAGGGCAAAGGCCGGGGAAATCGGATTCAAGAACAACTTCTATCTGGAAAGAGGGCCGTACGACATAGTGGCAGTGATGAACGAAAGCGTGAGCGATGACCCGTACACAGTCACAGGGACATTTATCGACCTGTTCGACCCGGAACTCCCTGTACTCAAGTCCAAGGAAGTCGCTCCTGGATACTGCGGATACTTCCTCGACATCGACAGGATCAAGAGTAAAGGCCCGCAGGTACTCGCGGCTTCAAACAGAGTATATGACGAATCAGTGTCAAAACACTCTTATTCTTATATTGCAAAAAGCCCTGTGAACACCACCGGTGTATCACGTGTCCTTCTCCCGGAGGCTCCGTCAAGTGTGCTTGTAAACGGGAAAGAAGTGTATGACGCATCCGCATGGGATGCTGAAAGCCATACTTATTTCCTTTCATACGAGAACAGCCCTGAAGGTGTTTCCGTGGAATTCGAATGGTAGGACTTACTTGCATTTACACGACCATGATAAAAAAACTACTTTATGTAAGTATGCTGGCGGGCTTCCTCTGTGCAGGGGCCCGGCCGGCATTGTGCAAAGAAGCATCAGAAAGGGATCTCGTCCAGTATGCAAATACACTCCAGGGGACCAACTCAGAGTTCAGGATGACGCACGGGAACACATTCCCGGCCACTACCCTGCCCTTCGGGATGCATACATGGACTCCGCAGACAGGAGTCAACGGGGACGGATGGAAGTACCAGTTTGAAAGAGATTCAATCAGGGCATTCCAGCAGGCGCACCAGTGCAGTTCATGGACAAGGGACTATATGGTCTACAGTCTGATGCCTGTATGCGGGGAACTCCGTGTAGACCAGTACGGCAGGGCCGCCAAGTTCAGTCATGACAATGAGACTGCCAGGCCGAACTACTACAGCGTGGCTTTTGAAAACGGGATCAAGGCCGAGATGTCTCCGGTAGAAAGAGGTGCACACCTGAGGTTCAGTTTCCCGAAAGGGCAGAATTCGTACATCGTCCTGGACGGATATACCGGCATGTCTGCTGTAAGCATTGACCCTAAGGGCAGAAGAATTACAGGATATGTCGCAAACGGCGGAGTCGCACATAAAGGGCTCAGGAACTGGTTTGTGATAGAATTTGACCGGCCTTTCGTATCGTACGGTACATGGGACGGGACTACAGGTGAAATACATGAAGGAAGACTCGCGGATGACGGGCGTATGAAAGGCGCCTATGTCGAATTCGCAAAAGGGTCTACAGTGCAGATAAAGACCTGCTCCTCATACATAAGCCCGTCACAGGCCGAGCTGAACCTGGACACCGAGCTCGGTGGCTACAAGAGCCTGGACCAGACAAAATACGCAGCATGGAAGATATGGAACGACCTTTTCAGCAGGATACTTGTCGAGGATGACAATGAGGAAAACATCAAGACTTTCTACTCATGCTTCTTCCGGGCAAGCATCTTTTCCCGCTCATTCTTCGAGTACGATGCAGAAGGCAAGCCATATTACCGCAGCCCCAACGACAACAGGATATATTCCGGCTACTACTATACAGACACCGGATTCTGGGATACATTCAGGGCCCAGTTCCCTCTGACCTGCATCCTTCATCCCACCATGCAGGGACGCTACATGAACGCCATGCTCGACTGCTACAGGCAGTACGGATGGCTTCCGTCATGGTCTTTCCCTCATGAAGGCGGCGGGATGATCGGGAGTCATGCTATCTCGCTTTTTGCAGACGCATGGGCCAAGGGCATCAGGACATTTGACCCTGCGGAGGCCCTGGAAGCTTATTACCATGAAGCCACAAACGACAGCCCCGGGGGTCCTGCAAGCGGAAGGAACGGATGGAAAGAGTATTTCACCCTCGGGTACATACCTTATCCCGACGTGCGCGAATCCACAGCCAAGACACTTGAGTACACATACGATGACTGGTGTGCCTACCAGCTGGCGAAAATGACAGGAAACGGCTATTACGAGAACATCTTCGGACGCCAGATATACAACTACAGGAATGTCTACAACCCGCAGACAGGATTCATGCAGGGAAGGCACAAAGACGGCAGCTGGACAGAGAATTTCGACCCTGCCGAATGGGGCGGGCCTTTCACTGAAGGCTGTGCATGGCACTACCTCTGGTCCGTATTCCATGACCCTGCAGGACTGTCCGGACTTCTGGGAGGGGATGAGAAACTCGTACAGAAACTCGACTCTGTATTTACTGTCCCGGGAGATTTCAAAGTAGGCACCTACGGATTCGCCATCCACGAGATGAACGAGATGAAAGCCGCAGGAATGGGCCAGTACGCACACGGCAACCAGCCTATCCAGCACGCAATCTACCTGTACAATTATGCCGGTGCCCCATGGAAGGCGCAGCAGAGGGTGCGTGAAGTGATGACCAGGCTTTACAACAGCACAGAGAACGGATATCCCGGAGACGAGGACCAGGGACAGACTTCATCGTGGTATGTCCTCAGCGCTCTGGGACTGTACAGTGTATGTCCAGGGACAGACCAGTACGTGATAGGAAGTCCGCTCTTCAGGAAAGTGACAATCACACTGGAAGACGGCAAGAAATTCACGATCGAGGCGGAAGGGAACGATGCGGACTCAGTCTATATCAAGTCTGCATCACTCAACGGGTCCGGTCTTGACAGGAACTACATTACTTACAGCGAAATAACTGACGGAGGGACATTGAAGTTCATAATGTCGGCCACTCCGGAAAAGACCAGGGGGATATCAGAGTCTTCCAGGCCATATTCAGTATCCGCAGAACAGAATCAATAATTTTAAAATATTGCATCTTTATGAAACACAAACTCTTACTTGGCCTGTTACCGATTGCCGGAATCATGGCATCCTGCAGCAGTCAGGCTAGCTTCGAGGTCACAAAGAACGACCTGAGGGCACCGGCATGGCCTCTTGTGACCATCGATCCATATACCAGCGCGTGGTCAATGTCTGACAATCTGTATGACGGCTCTGTCAAGCATTGGACAGGGAAAGATTTCCCTCTTATAGGAGCACTCATGGTGGACGGGAAAAGCTACCGGTTCATGGGGACTGAAGACATAGAGCTTACTCCTGTCGTACCGACTTCACAGCAGGGGCAGTGGTACGGGAAATACACATACAGGAAGCCTGCCGGGAACTGGACTTCACCGGACTTCAACGACTCCTCCTGGAAAGAGGCACAGGGCGCTTTCGGCACTGTCGACAGCGAGCCTATTGCAAAGACAAACTGGACCACTCCTGCCATATGGGTCAGGAGGACATTCAACCTGGACCAGGACCTTTCCGGGCATAATGTCTATCTGGAATTCTGCAACGACGATGATGCGGTATTCTATATAAACGGCATTAAAGTGCATGACACAGGTGCAGTATGCCATAAGAACGAGGTAGTGAAAATACCACAGGAAGCTGCAGCCACACTGAAAAAAGGCCGGAATATCATCACGGCAGAGTGCAAGAACCCTGTCGCAAACGGTCTTCTGGACTTCGGGATACTTGTGCAGAAAGAACTGCATACAGCCCTGGAGGCTACGGCAGTCCAGACTTCCGTGGATGTACAGGCCATGCAGACTCACTATACATTCACTTGCGGACCTGTAGACCTGGCGCTGACCTTCACCGCCCCGCTGTTCCAGGATGACCTGGATCTGGTAAGCAGGCCTGTGAACTACATCAGTTACACAGTCACATCCAATGACGGCAAGGAACACGATGTCAGGCTCTATATGGAAGCATCTCCAAGATGGGCCCTTGACCAGCCGTACCAGGAATGCACCAGCGAGACCTTCACTGACGGAGACCTCGTTTTCGTCAAGTCAGGCAGCAAAGAGCAGAATATCCTGGCAAAGAAAGGGGACGACCTGCGCATCGACTGGGGATACTTCTACCTTGCTACAGATAAAAAGAACACCTCAGCCGCCATCGGCTCATCGGATGACCTCAGGAAGGCATTTGTGGAAGGTTCATCCCTCCCTGCCTCCGTATCAGGAGAAAACAGCAATGCGAAGATGGCATTCGTCACTGACCTGGGCAATAAAGACAACGCCAGCGGCAAATTCCTCATCGGGTATGACGACATTTATTCCATCCAGTATTTCGGACAGAACCTCCGTCCGTACTGGAATGCGGACGGTAATGTCAGCATCCTGGAGATGTTCCACCAGGCGGATGCACAATACAGCGAACTTGTAGGGAAATGCTATGCGTTCGACAGCAGGCTCATGAAAGAAGCTACAGCTGCCGGCGGCAAGGAATATGCAGACCTGTGCGCACTGGCATACAGGCACATAATGGCAGCCCACAAGCTTGTGAAATCACCTGACGGCGAACTCATGTGGCTGTCAAAAGAGAACAACAGCAACGGATGCATCGGTACCGTGGACCTCACATATCCTTCATCACCTATATTCCTGTACTACAACCCTGAGCTTGCGAAAGCGATGATGAACCACATCTTCTACTATTCGGAGAGCGGGAAATGGACCAAGCCTTTCGCAGCACACGATATAGGTACATATCCGCTTGCCAACGGACAGGTATACGGAGGTGACATGCCTATTGAAGAGTCAGGTAACATGATCATACTCACAGCTGCAGTAAGCTATGTGCTGAATGACGCATCCTATGCGCAGAAGCACTGGGAGACACTCACTACATGGACAGACTATCTGGTTGAATTCGGACTTGACCCGGCAAACCAGCTCTGTACAGATGACTTCGCAGGCCATTTCGCCCACAACGTCAACCTTTCTGCAAAAGCCATCGTCGCCATTGCCTCTTACGGAATGATGGCTGAAATGCTGGGCAAAGCTGACATAGCGGAGAAGTACACTGCAATAGCCAAGGACTATGCACAGAAATGGATGCAGAATGCAGATGACGGCGACCACTACAGGCTTACTTTTGACAAGCCTGGTACATGGAGCCAGAAATACAACATCGTCTGGGACAAGCTCCTCGGTCTCGACCTTTTCCCTAAGGAAGTCTACGAAAAGGAAGTGGCATGGTACCTTGAGCACCAGAACGAATACGGGCTTCCGCTTGACAACAGGGAGACATACACCAAGACGGACTGGATCATGTGGACAGCTACTCTTGCCGATGACATGGAGACTTTCCAGGCCTTCATCCATCCAGTCCACAAATTCTTCAACGAGACTGTGGACAGAGTCCCTATGTCAGACTGGATCTGGACTGACAAGCCTAACTTCAGAGGCTTCAAGGCCCGTTCTGTTGTAGGCGGCTATTATATCAAGATGCTGGAGGATAAACTGGAAAACAAACAGTAACGGAATATGTCACTGAAACCTATTATCTTTATTTCATTGGTCTTCGCCGGCGCCTTCCGGGCATCGGCGGAGGACATTAAAGTCAAGGTACGGGACCAGTATATCAACTTCCCTGTGTCACAGAAAGAAGACAGGGCGGTTATGACAATCTCGGCCCCGGGGAAGGAGGACTATTCCTTTGAAATCAGGCTTGCTTCCGGGCAACCTGACTACTGGGTGTTCCTGGATATGTCCGGATATAAAGGGAAGACCGTAACTATCTCTTATCCGGAAGACAGGGCCGGACTCAAGGCCATCTACCAGGACAGCGAGATCGCCGGTGCCGACAGTCTCTACAGAGAATACAACAGGCCGCAGTTCCACTACACCCAGAAACGGGGATGGAACAACGACCCCAACGGACTGGTCTACTACGAAGGCGAATATCACCTTTTCTATCAGCACAATCCTTTCGAGAAAGAGTGGGGCAACATGCACTGGGGACATGCAGTAAGCACAGATCTGGTGCACTGGCAGGAGCTTCCTCTGGCCCTGTTCCCTGACGGTAACGGGACTGTATTCTCCGGTTCGGCCGTGATCGACTACAGCAACACATCCGGCTTCGGGAAAGACGGTGTACCTCCGATGGTCGCCATATATACAGCCGACACACCGGAGCGCCAGGTACAGTGCCTGGCATACAGCCTGGACAAAGGACGGACATGGACCAAGTATGAAGGCAATCCGGTCATCGACTCCAAGGAGAAATGGAACAGCCGTGACACCAGGGACCCGAAAGTGTTCTGGTACGAGCCGGACGGCAAATGGGTGATGGTGCTGAACGAAAGGGACGGACACTCCATATATAATTCCCCGGACCTTAAGGAATGGACTTTCAAGAGTCATGTGACAGGCTTCTGGGAGTGCCCTGACCTGGTACCGCTCCCTGTCGATGGCGACAAAGACGACATCAAATGGGTGATGTACGGTGCATCAGGCACCTATATGATCGGTGACTTCGACGGGGAAGTATTCACACCTGAGCACGGCAAATACTATTATTCCACCGGATGTCTTTATGCAGGCCAGACATACAGCAACATTCCGGAACAGGACGGAAGGCGCATCCAGATAGCATGGGGACGGGTTTCACATCCAGGGATGCCGTTCAACGGCACATTCCTCATCCCGACCGAGCTGTCTTTAAAGACAGGGAAGGACGGTGTACGCCTATACAGCACCCCTGTCAAGGAATTCGAGAGCATCCAGACCAAGGTCTATGAAGGCAGGGACCTCTCCCAGCAGGAAGCGGACAGAGTCATGGAAGAATTCTCCGGAGACGGGCTTCTGAGAGTCAAGGCGACCATCAGACTTTCCCATGCCACATCTGCCGGGCTGTCCTACAGGGGGCAGAACCTGCTGGACTACGACATGAATGCCAACAAAATCAACGGGGTCTTCTACTCGCCCGATGACATGACAAGCATGAGGCTGACATTCGACATGTACATAGACAGGACCCTTGTCGAGAGCTTCATCGACTCTGGCGCATATTCCTATTTGATGGAATTCCGTCCTGCCAACTCCGACGGATTCCGTTTCTGGGGGAACAATGTCACAGTCGAGTCGCTCGAGGTATACCGTATGGACTCCATCTGGAAATGACGGTATTCTGGCTTTCAGAACATAAATTAACGTGAATTCGATGAATTTAATTCATTAAAATAAACTGCAAGCCGAGAGCAGAGGACGAACCTGTTCGGACTATGCCGAGGCGCAGCGTGATTGTAAACAAAGTTTAAATTGCATCGAATTACCTATTAAGGAGCAGGTCCGTGGCCTGCGACAGGTCCCCCGGCGAGGGGGAAGGAAGGGGGTGGTGCCCCTTAATAGGGGGCTGTCACGAAG
>JADIMB010000117.1 GCA_017694995.1 Candidatus Cryptobacteroides faecavium
ATGACAATCAATGCTTTCTATAAAAAATGCATAGAGGATGACTGCATATACTTCAAACTGGATGATGACATAGTCTGGATGGAACCAGGACTGATTAAGAAAATGGTTGACTTCAGAATAGACAATCCGGATTATTTCCTTGTCTCGCCATTGGTCATAAACAATGCTTTGTGTACCTACATTCTTGAAGTAAAGGGCCTTATAAAATTACGCGGCTATATGGATGCATCTGCCAGCCACAGCATTTTGTGGAGAAGCGGCACTTTTGCCTCCAGTCTGCATGACTGGTTTATAAGGCAATGGCTTCTTACAGGAAAATATGCAGACCTACACTGCGGGAAATTCGAGATCGGGATGACACGGTTCTCCATCAACGCCATATTGTGGTTCGGAAGCCAGATGAAAGCCTTCGGAGGAATCATTCCTGATAATCCTGGCGATGACGAAGAATTCCTTTCCTGCATCTACCCGGCAAGCACAGGGAAATGCAACTGCGTAAACGGTGATGCCATAGTGTCGCATTTTGCTTTCTTCACACAGAGAAGACAGCTTGACAGGGAGTCTGTACTGGAGCGGTACGGGAAATATCTTCA
This sequence comes from Candidatus Cryptobacteroides faecavium, assembly GCA_017694995.1. Classification (GTDB taxonomy): domain Bacteria; phylum Bacteroidota; class Bacteroidia; order Bacteroidales; family UBA932; genus Cryptobacteroides; species Cryptobacteroides faecavium. Next base: position 594 of record JADIMB010000117.1, read on the forward strand.
CATGGTGTGGAATAATGATGATGAACTCAAGTCTGCTGGCAGGTTCATTCAGGAGACCATGATGGAGATTGAAGCAGAACGGGAACGGATTCAGGAAATGGATATCCCATATGTGGAAGCCGTCCATGTAAAGCGCAGGAAATCTTTTGTGGAAATACGTGAAAATCTCCTCATGTCAATACTTCCGGCAAAGATCTACAACCATAGGCAGGAGTCAAGGGCCGAAAGAAAAAGCAGAAAGCTTATAATAATGTGAATCAGATGAATTAATGCATTTCTATATCTGGCTCACTACCATACAGATGGGTCTGTACGCTGTTTTCAGCCTGTTGTGATAGCAGTATACATTCAAAAGGCGTTCAGCAAGAAACCCGAAGACCCTCCTCTGGTATGGATCATCAGAAATCACCATATTCTGTTCTGCGTGTGACATTATGTTGAATAGCCAATTGCAGTAGTTGTCGAAAATATTCCATCTGGTGATGAACATGTTGCATTCCGACAGTCTGCATGTATTGTTCATTATATGGTCGAAACTGCGCAAATATTCAGGAAAAAGTTCACTGATGACTTTTCGGGCCACTTCAAGGTCGGCTGAACTATGGCAGGATATGTACTGTTCCGCTATGCTCATCGGGAACTGTTCCGGCTGAGCAAGTATGATATCATTATGCTTGAGTATTCTCCTGATTTTCGTATCCGTGACTTTGTTGCTGCTCCAGTCCTTTACTTTTACAGTGACTTTTTTTCCAGAAAGGCCATGCATGTAGTCCACGAATTTGAAACTGAAGAATCTCCGGTAGTGGTAAAGTCCGATATATTCAGTCCCCTTGAGGTTTTTCCAGGCCCAGTACAATGCCGTGAGTTCGCAGTAATTAGGATTCTTGGCGCTTATATTGTCGCCCGTATCGTCTCCTGTCATGCCCAGGTCCTTGTCCGACAGGGCTTTCCCGCAATGTACCGGAAGGAAGATCCCGTTGTCCGGTATGTCCGCCGGCTTATGGCAGCAGACAAGTATTTTCGTTTCAGAAGGGTGCATAATCAGATATCTGCCTTAAGGACTTTGCTTACTATGTGGTGCATGTCGTAATATCTGTATTCGGCAAGCCTGCCTCCGAACACGGTATCCGGCTCCAGGTCTGCGAGCTGCCTGTACTGTGAATAGAGACGGCCGTTCCTTTCGTCATTGATAGGGTAGTACGGCTCCATACCCTGCCTCCATTCGGTGGAATACTCCTTTGAAATGACAGTGACAGGGACTTTCTCCACATCACTGCCGAAGTACTCGAAATGCTTGTGCTCAATGACCCTCGTATACGGGATGTCACGGCTTGTATAGTTCACTACAGCATTCCCCTGATAGTTGCTGCACTCGTGGAGCTCCTCTTCGAAACGCACGGTCCTGTACTCCAGATGCCCGAACCTGTAGCCGAAATATTCGTCAATCTTTCCTGTGAACACCTTTCTGTCAGCCTGTGAATCCCACCATCCCCTGTCAGAGAAATAGTCAACGCCGGTTTTCACTTCAATCCCTTCCAGCAATTTGTCAATCAGCTTGTTATATCCACCGACAGGAATACCCTGATACTTGTCGTTGAAATAGTTGTTATCGAAAACGAGACGTATGGGCAGTCTCTTTATTATGAAGGCAGGAAGATCCCTGCACTCCCTCCCCCACTGTTTTTCAGTATACCCCTTTATCAGGGTCTCATAGATATCCTTCCCTACAAGCGCCAGAGCCTGCTCCTCCAGATTGCGCGGCTCCTTTATATTGTCCTTCAGCATCTTCTGAAGCACATCCTGCCTCTGGTTCTCTATCATGGCCGCTGCCTCCGCCGGTGTCTTCACTCCCCACATCTGGTGGAATGTGTTCATGTTGAAAGGAAGGTTGAACAGTTTTCCGTTGAAATCTGCTACAGGGGAATTGGTGTACCTGTTGAACTCCACCAGAGAATTCAAAAAATCCCATACATCCTTGTCGGAAGTATGGAAAATATGCGCTCCGTATTTGTGGACATTGATGCCTTCCGTACAGCTGCAGTAAATGTTACCGCCGGTGTGGGGGCGTTTTTCTATCACAAGGCATCTTTTCCCTTTCATGCGGGCCCTGTAGGCGAATGTGGCCCCGAACAGTCCGGCCCCTATTATAAGATAATCGTACTTCATAAGGTGTTACAAAGGTTAAGTAGTAAATCCGGTCCGGAAATCAGCCTTTCGGACTGTGTCTTTTATCTGTCTGCATGCCGGACTTTCTTTTCATGCGTCCGGTCAGTCTGATACGGACCCCCAGGACCGTGAGATACTTGTACCTGTTCTCGCCGATTCTTTTTATGGAGAAGAGCCAGTTCATAACAGGCTGGGAGTATTCTTTTATCCTGATATAGCATGAGCGTCTCCTGTCAGTGACCACTGTCTTCACGGTATAGGAATACTGGCTAGGTACCATTGAAAGTATCCTCTCGTACACATGCGCCATAGAGCCGTCTGACCCGGTCCTTGCCTCCGTGCTGAAAATATCCTCGGAAATCATGTCTGACTGCAGGAACTTGTAAAGTCCTGCCCTGGCGATGAACATTGTCCCGGCGCAGAAATTCTCGTTGTTTATCTTGAACCCGAGCCTTCCCAGTTCAGCATCAAGCATTGTCGCGTCTTCAGGCAGGGATTTCGATATTTTCTTGTACATCCAGTCGCTGCACATGAGCCCGAGCCTGTCGTTTTTCCGGAAAGTGTCCATCAGCCATCTGAAATGTTTCTTGTTCTTGAGAAGTGAGTCGACTAGTTCGTTCCTCCACTGGTATCCGGACAGCTTGACCCCGTTTATCTTTTCATATCCGTTCCTTCTGTTCTTGGTATGCAGCTTCATCACAAGGTCATACTCGTCCAGGTCCACTGATTTCATGACCTTGATGAAGGGCCATATGTCGTATCCGCGGTTGCCTGTCTCTATGTAATGGACTCTGGTGCCGAGCCTGCAGAACACCTTTTCGATTTCCGGGTCATGCCTGGCCTCGGTGATGAAAAGCTCCCAGTCGCATCCGCTGATATTGGACAGCTTGTAGAGGAAATAGATCATCTGATCATAATAGTATATGTGGAGATGAACCAGGACTTTCATTTCAGTTGACGGGTTTGGACTTTTTTTCGTACTTGTCAAAGTGACGTTAAATCTATGCAAAAATATAGATTTTGGACAATCTTAACAACTATTCCGCATGAGCTGACGGAAGTTGCCGGTTTCCTTTTTTTGTCCCGAGTCTGAATCTCATACCCAGGACAGTGAGGTATTTGGTCTTCTCCTTTCCTTCCCTGTCGATGGAGAAAAGCCAGTCCAGCAGCGGCTGTATGGCCCCGGAGCACATTATGTATACAGTACGGAACGCGCTTGTGGATACTGTCTTGACTTTATATGACATGATAGCTGGAGCCATTGAAAGGATACGTTCGTAGACATGCGACATAGTGCCTGCGGACCCGGATATGGACTCAGTGCTGAACATTTCCATTGAAATGCATCCGGACTGGAGGAACCTGTAGATACCTGCCCGGGCGATGAACATGGTGCCCGCACAGAACTTCCTGGACCTTACTGGGCCTAAACCAATCCGTACGAGTTCGTCATCCAGCATATCCAGGTCTTCAGGATGGACTTTCAGTGTCCTTTTATAGCACCAGTTGCTGCATACAAGTCCAGTGCCCGGGTGGCTGCTGAAATGCTTGAGGATGGAGGTGAATCTTGACTTGTCCTTGAGCATGGAATCCACCAGTTCGTCCCTCCATCCGAATCCCTGCATTTTCAGCCCGTTCATCCTGTCTTTCCTGTTCCTCCATCCTTTCGTGTGGAGCTTCATCACCAGGTCATACTCGCCCAGATCCACTGATTTCATGACCTTTATGAACGGCCAGATGTCATAGCCTCTGTCCTCTGTTTCAATATATATGACATTCGCCCCAAGGGTGGAGAACTTTTTTTCTATGACCGGATCATGACAGACTTCTGTGATAAAAAGGTCCCAGCTGCATCCTGTTATGCTGGACAGCTTCCCTATGAAATAATCAGTCTGGTCATAGTAATGTAAATGCAGGTGAACTAGAAGTCGCATCACGTATAATTTTTATTCTGTAACTATCCTTTCAAACGGGACATCATTCACTTTGGCGGCATATGCTGGAAACTGGGTGTTGTACATATGCCCGGCCATGACGCATATGACATGCTGAGCGCCGGCTATCATGAAAAAATCCAGGAATGACTTCATGTAGGACTCTGCAAGTTCCTGTCTCCTGCTGTTGTCCCCTCCGTCCATGTGCACCAGACTCCCCGGGATAATGAACACTCCGTCGATCTCCGCCGCCTTCTGCAGGAATGTGACACTGTCGGAGGTCACCAGCATGGGGATGCCGCTCCCGTATCTTTCCATATTGTCTTTCACTGCACTGAGGCACTTCCCGATCAGGCGCTCCTTTTCATCCTCGTCCCCGATGGCCTTGAACTTGTATTCGGGAAAATCCCCGAGCATGTTCTGGAACCTGAAGACAGTCGCATTGTACTGCTGCCCGATTTTTGCCTTCAGGCTTTCAAGCCTGGCAGCAAGGGCCGGGGACGGCTTGAAAAGTTCCTTGAACAGCCCGCCCCAGCTGTATGATGTGCCTCCTGTCCTGTTAAGCAGGTCCAGAAAGTCGGTGTTCCCGTAGTAGTGTATCTGTTTCCTGGTCCTGAGTCTCAGGAGCCGCTTGCCGTACTCGCTTCTGTAGTACAGTATCATGCTGTCCCTGAAGCAGTCGCTGTATTCTCCGCTTTTCAGGGTCCAGTCATACGACGCCGGCACGAGATAGTCTGTCAGCTGGAACGGATAAGTGTACAGTATCCTGAATCCGATGTTCCTCTGCTTGCAGTATGCATAGGATGACACTATTCCTTTGAATCTGTCGCACATCCCTCCATGATAGTGCTTCCCGTCCACCATCATTACGAGAAGCTGCTCTGCGGGCTTCTTCCCTGTGCGGCGGAAATGCATATGCTTGAATACAAGCAGGTGTTCTTTCACATAGTGTTCTACGGTCTTGTATATTTTCCTCATCTCGGTAATTTGGTGATTGCCTTTTCATTATCCTTCGCACGGTTCCCCGTCCGTGTCTATCGACAGGCGTTGCCTGATCCAGTCTGTCGCCAGCTTCCTGTCATCCTCTGATGCATATGCCAGGGAGTTGAAACAGCAGAACGGCGCATCCGACCTGTCAAAGGCATTCAGTTTGCGCGCCATATATCCTTTCTTCTTTTTCGGTTTCAAATACAGGTCCTTGCCTTTCCTCGGCACGACTGTGCACTCCCCGTCCTTCTCTCCGAGTATGTAGAAAAGTTCCTGCGGGTTGAACTGGAAAGGCTCCCTGAATTTCTGGCTCATGTTCCGTTCCATCACCTCCGGGTGCGCCGTATAGAATCTTTCCTGGGTGCTTTTCCTGACAGCCAGCGGGATGTGGCCTATATACAGGAAATACTTACTGTTCCCGGCAGTGACCGCCGCGTTGACCTGGGAGTCCTTGAACCCTGATATCTTGAATCCTTTCTTTCTGGGCTTCACCGCATGGATGAACCTGGCCAGCGGGATGCTGAACCTGTGTGCATAGCAGATGGCTTTCCCCTCCGGAGTGAAGTAGTCTTCAGGGCCTGTCGGGGCTACCAGCAGGAAGTCGTCGTTGAGGTAGATATAATGCTCGCTCAGTCCCGGTATCCTCCAGAGCACTGTCTCTATGGACCGTGCCGCGAATATCGGCAGGAAATGTTCGTATCCCCTGTATATCACAGCGTGGTCCACTATCTCTATCTGAGTGTTCCTTTCCGGGAAATTCCTGTCCAGGAAAGGTTCCAGATGAGGGTCCTGCCCGTCAGTGACAATGAAGATCTTCCGTATGAACGGAGCGAACCTCAGCAGTGATGCAATGCAGAACTTTATTTCACCGATGCTCTTGTAGCGGATTTCTCCGCCCACTTCATCGTTGAGGATCTGGTCCTGTGATTCGAATTTCATGCGTTTGGCCCTGTGGACAGGATCGTCGCCGTCCACCCAGGTCACCACCGCATCGATAGGAAAGTCTGTCATTGTGTTCTTCTTTAACGTCAGTTCGACGAATTTATGTTTAACAATATTATCCTAAAAATCAATATTTTATCATTTATGATCGGAATCCGTCATACTGACGTTAAGGATTTCTTCCAGAAATCCTGTCTGTCCACCCCCAGTCACCTGCGGTGACAGCCCCGGTGGGGCATGCGGCTCTGCTTCTCTCCGCCGGCACCTCCACTGCTTCGGTTCCCATGCAGGAAACCTCGCTGACGCTCCGGTGCGGCCCTGAAGGGCCTTCCCATCTTAATCAAATGATGTCATTGAACTTGTCGGGGATGCGGACCACAATGTCCATGTTAAGCATCGCCGGCTTGTTCCATGCATAAGGCGGCCTGACCAGGCTCTGCATGATCCTGGCTGCTTTTGTCCATTTCTCCCAGTCGTGTGCTTTCTTGCGGCTGACTATGTTGATTGTCCTTGCCCTTTTCGCCAGGTGCCTTCCCCATCCTGCCGCCTGCCTGTCCTTGTCCTTGAACCTCGCCTCTATCCTCTTCAGGTCGAAATATCCGAAATGGAACAGAAAGAGTCCGGGGACAATGTGGAAGTTGTGCCCTTTTATCCTATGGAACCCTGAACCCCATGTCACAGGGCGTGTGATGATCGACGGCTTTGTGTATCTGGTGCTCAGCAGCCCGTATTTTCTCTGGGAGAGGAATGTCGCGGACGGGTCGATCTCTTTTTCCGTGTTCGTATTCTGTCCTACATCGACTCCCAGTCCGGATAGGGATGTGTGCGGCGGCACTCTGCTGAGGAATTCCCTGAGTGTCATGCCGAGTGACGGGTCTGCTATAATGAATTCGTCCGCATCTGTGCCGATCACCATGTCGTATGACCCCAGAAGCGCGGCGGCCTGCTCCGAAAGGAACCTCAGACGTTCTTTCTCGGCTTCCACCACTTGTCCCTGGATCTTGTCGCAGGCTGTCACATGAGCCCCGGCGCACCATTCAGGGACCGGCTGGTCTTTACCGTCAAGGAAGATATACAGGTTCTCTTTCCCGAGCTCTTCTCCATAATACTTTACCCATCTGCGCAGGAAGAACTCATCGTTCCTGACCATGGTCACGGCGCATATTTTTTTCATAATAAGTGTATTGCTTTGTCAATATTCGGTGGACAGGCAGCCTTGAATTGTCCTGAACCCTCAAATTTATAATAAAAAATCCGTTTAAGGAAACAAAGGACAAAAATGGCGACGAAATGATAATCTGTCCCGGTGAAATGATTTTTGACCTTTAGATTAAAACATATATCTTTACGCGTTTTATGCGGAAATGCAATGTGGAAAAATTTTAAATACAATGCACTGGTCTTTCTACTGAAAGCACTGGCCTGTCTGCCGTCGGGAATTCTGTACTTTCTGAGCGACATTGCCTATTTCTTTATATATCACGTGGTAAGATACCGCCGTGGCACAGTCGGGCATAACCTTTCACTTGTGTTCGGTAGCGGCAGTGGGGAAAAGATAAAGGCCATTGAAAAAGAGTTCTACCGCCACATGTGCGACTGTATAGCAGAAACTGTCAAGCTGCTCCATATCTCTGACGAGGAGATTGACCGCAGGGTGGATGTCACCAACGGTGAATATATCGACAGCATCATCCGCTCCGGGCATTCAGTGGTGCTTTTCCTGGGGCATTACGGCAACTGGGAATGGGTGCAGGCGATAATCCGCCATTTCAGCGAACCCCTTGTCGGCGGCCAGATATACAAGCCACTGCATAGTGAGACCATGGACCGCATAATGCTGAAAATCCGGTCTCGCTTCGGCCTTGAATGTATTCCGCAGGACAAGGCCGTGCGCAGGCTGATAGGCATAGAGCGCAGCGGGCAGAAATTCGTGATAGGCTTCATCTCCGACCAGAGGCCGTCAGGGAACAATCTTCACCACTGGACAGATTTCCTCGGGCAGGACACCCCGTATGTGGTGGGCGGTGAGACCATCGGCAACCATGTAGGTGCGGAGTTCGTATATCTGGATGTCGAGAAGACTTCAAGGGGGCACTACCGCCTTACATTCTGCCCTATGGAGCCAGATCCTGACGACAAGGAGCCATATCCGTATACCAGGGAGTTCATGAAGATGCTTGAGAAGACAATCCGCCGGGAGCCCGCCTACTGGCTGTGGTCCCACAGGCGCTGGAAAAGGCAACGCCCTGCGGACCGGCACGCATGAAAGCCCGGCGCTGCAGTATCCTAGAGTCCCAGCTCTATCTGGAAGCGCACTCCCCAGCGGTCATACCCTGACATTGCAGGCGTGACATCAGACATATGGTTGTATGTGACGTCCAGCTGGACTTTAAGGTTATGCCCGATTATGTAGCGGGTGATTCCGAGAGTGCTCTGGTTCCATGTACGGTATCCCACAGCAGTCCTGATTTCCTTTCCCGGGAACATGGTGGAATTCCTTGCCGCCACTTCCCATTTGCCGTCAAACAGATAGCTTGCCTGCACATTCAGGCCGGAGCCGGTGTAAATGTAGCTCCCGTCAGAGAGGAAAGCAGACTGTGGCGCATAGCGTCCCAGATAGTCGGCCGTGAAGGCGAAACCGCGGTATTTCAGCACCATGTCCGAATAATACGAGCAGATATCCCTTGTCTCGCCGGTTGATATGACATCTCCTTTCCACCCCTGGATGCGCTGGGCCTTGTTGTTGAATGTATATCCTAAGCCTATCATCAGTTTCGGGGTCTCTTCCCATTCAAGGTCTCCTTCTATATATTCCCCCTTGCCGTGCAGACGTCCCAGCGGATACAGCTCCAGGCGTCCGGTGTAGGCGAAGCCCGCATTGGAGGAGGTGTTCCAGTTCCTCCCTTCCCCAAGTGTGACAGATGCTTTTGCGGCCAGGGCGAAAGAGTCATAGCTTCCGTAGTAGTATTCCCCGAAGAAGCCCACATCCCTGTCTCCTCCGAATTCGCTGTTGACTATGCTCCTGTCCACGAACTGCAGGGCGCTGGAGGAATTGACCCTTGCCCTGTTGGTCTTCACCTTTGTCTGCCCGAAGCCTATGTTCCATGATGGGTTGGGCATGTAGTACACAATGGCGTCCCGTATCAGATTCATGTTGCCGTTGGGGATAGTCTCTGTGTCGTAGCTGGAAAAGCCCAGCTGTATGGAATATATGAATTCAGGTGAGAAAATATACCCGTCAAAACGGAGTCTCAGGCGTTTTATCTGGGCCTGGGCCTCGGTAAGCCCGAAATTCCTGTTGAATGAGAGTCCCAGCATATTCTGCATACGGAATCTGAGGGTCATCTCATATTTGTCATTCTTAGGCCTGAATGTGATACCTTTGCCTATTTCGATGTTCGGAAGGTTCTGCAGGGTCTCCAGGATTTCCTCTGTATTGTCAAGAGAGTCGGCTATGAATGTCTCTATCCTTTCCAGCCTGCTCTTTTCATGGGTTTCCTGGGCGCACAGCCCGAAAGACAGGAACACTGCCGACAGTGCAATTGCTAACTGTTTCATTTGGAGATATCTTTTTTATTTTGCGGTGACAAATGTCAGCGGACTTTCTGAATAGAAACTGAAAAAACCGGCGGCTATATCTTTTTTCTGTGATACACGGAAAATTCGTAAGTGTATCCGCTTCCGGGGTCAGTGGCTGCAGGAGACGTGGATACCAGCGTCCATTCCTTGTCCGGAATTTCCGGGAAATAAGTGTCCGCATCTTGCACGACTGTGTGTACATGGGTGATATACAGAGTGTCTGCATATGGCATGGCCTGCCTGTATATTTCACCGCCGCCGATGATGAAGCACGGTTTCCCGTACATCTCAGCCAGACACAGCGCCTCCTCCATGGAATGTGCAGCCTCGGCGCCTTCCGGAAGACCGGCACCGTTCCCGCGCGTCACTACAATGTTTGTCCTTCCGGGCAGGGGCTTGCCTATGGACAGGAATGTCTTCATTCCCATGACCACAGTGCTTCCCGCTGTGGTCTTCTTGAAATATTTCAGGTCTTCCGGTATGTGCCATGGCATCGAGTTGCCTTTGCCTATTGCACGGTTGTCTGAAATAGCTGCGATTATGTTTTTTTCCATTCTGCAAATGTACACATAAGCCGAGAGCATAGCAAATAAAATCAATGGTCACAGCATCCACAGGTCTGGCTTGTCAAGGAATCTGTACCTTGTGGCCTCGGAAATGTGGGACATTGATATGTCCTTGGCCTTGTCCAGGTCAGCTATAGTGCGGGAAACCTTCAGTATCCTGTGCAGTGAACGCGGTGACAGCCCCATGTTTTCTGCCGTCTTTTTCAGGAAATCTCCGCACTCCCTTGAGAGTCTGCAGAATTCCCCGGTCATTTCCCCGGACATTTCCGCGTTGGTGAATATCCCTGTGCCTCTGAATCTTTCTCTCTGTATCTCACGTGCCTCCGAGACCCTTTCCCTGACAGGTGCGCTCGGTCCGGCTTTCTCCATATCCAGAAGTCTGCCCGGAGCGGTCCGGCTTATCCACAGATGTATGTCTATCCTGTCCATGACAGGGCCTGAGAGACGTGACAGGTACGCAAGCCTTTTCCCCGGAGTGCAGGTGCATCTGTCCTGGTCCCCGTAATATCCGCAAGGGCATGGATTCGTCGCCGCTATGAGCATGAACGAGGCGGGGTAGCGGATTCTTGACCTGAGCCTGGATATGGTCACCGACCGGTCTTCCAGTGGCCCGCGCAATGACTCTATCACCTTTTTCGGCATTTCGCAGAATTCATCAAGGAACAGCACTCCGTTATGCGCAAGAGAAATTTCACCTGGGATGATATTGTCTGAGCCGCCTCCGATGAGAGAGACTGCCGAGGCATTGTGGTACGGTGCACGGAACGGCCTCAGTATCATCTGTCTGTCCCTGTGCAGTTCTTTCCCTGCTACCGAATATATCTTGCTTGTCTGCAGGGCTTCCTCCATGCTCATCGGCGGCAGGATTCCGGCCACTGCCTTGGCAAGAGTGCTTTTCCCTGATCCCGGAGGGCCGATCATCAGGGCGTTGTGCCCTCCGGCTGCCGCCACTTCCAGTCCTCTCTTGGCCATTTCCTGTCCGTATATCCCGGAAAAGTCAGGTATGTCCGATGCAAATCCCGGGGTGCCGCTTCCCGGGGCATGTGCCATGTGCCCTCCGATTTCCAGGTCTGTGCAGGAAGAGTCGTCTTCAAGTATGCGCAGCACTTCGGGAAGATTCCTCACTCCATATACCTTGGTGAAGCCGTATCCTGCGGCTTCCATTGCGGACTCTCTCGGGAGGATGCAGCCCCTGAAATTATTCATCCTGGCCATTTCCACGACAGGGAGAGACCCGTGCACCGGCCGGACAGACCCGTCAAGTCCCAGCTCTCCCATTATTATATAACTTCCTGTCCCCGGCATGTCCCGCTGGCCTGAGGCTGAGATTATCCCCACCGCTATCGGAAGGTCATATCCGCTTCCTTTCTTCTGCAGGTCCGCCGGCGCAAGGTTTATCACTATCTTCTTGCCTGGTATCCTGAACCCCAGTGACTGCAGGGCTGTCACGGTCCGCAGCAGGCTTTCCTTGACAGCTATGTCGGCAAGCCCCACAAGATGTATCCCTATCCCGGATGTGATGTCCACTTCCACTGTCACCGGGACCGCCTCTATCCCTATGCATTTCGCGCTGTAAACATTGATCAGCATATCGTTTTTTCCCGCTAATTTCATGATAAGGAAAAGAAAAAACTGAAAGAAAAAGAAAAAGGTGGCGAACAACCGTGAAGATTTTCTAATTTTGTATCAGTGAGGGGCTGCTTTAAATTTTGAGCGGCTTCTGAGCCCGGGAATCAGTATGATAAAAGAGTTCATAGAATCGGTAGGCCAGTATTGCCTGTTCCTGAAGATGGTTTTCAGGAGACCTGAGAAATGGAGGATTTTCTGGAAGCAGTTTTTCGTGGAATCCGAGAAGCTCATACTTTCCTCTGTCCTGCTGGTCTGTGTCATTTCCCTTTTCATCGGAGGTGTGCTGGTCATACAGATAGCCTCGAACATAGAGAACCCGTTCATCGACAGGATGAATGTGGGGTACATGCTGAGGGAAATCCTCATACTCGAATTCTGCTCCACGATTGTGGCCCTTATCCTGGCGGGCAAGATGGGGTCCAACATATCTTCCGAGATAGGCAGTATGCGTATAACGGACCAGATAGACGCCATGGACATGATGGGGGTGAATTCCGCCGGGTTTCTCGCCCTTCCTAAGATAGTCTCAGCCACTGTTCTCAGCCCTCTGCTGATGCTTCTGAGCCTTGCGTTCGGCATCCTCGGAGGCTGGGTGGTAGTCTCCCTTACCGGCATCATCGGCCCCCACCAGTATATAGAGGGGATGAAATACTGCTATAACGGATTCTATGTCTTCTACAGCGGATTCAAGATGTCCCTGTTCTGCTTCCTGATATCATCTATCGCCGCGTTCAGGGGCTACTATGCCAGGGGCGGATCTCTCGGTGTGGGCACTGCAAGCACAAAGGCGATAGTCACTATAAGCATCCTTATCCTCATGTTCGATCTGATAGTGACCCAGCTGATGCTTTACTGACGATTTAACTTGACACGGTATGATTAGGATAGAACATTTGAATAAAAGTTTCTCGGGCACACATATCCTGAAGGACATATCCATAGAGTATCTGCCAGGCAGGTGCAATATGGTGATAGGCGCCAGCGGAAGCGGAAAGACCGTGCTGCTCAAGACACTCATCGGCCTATATTCCCCTGATTCCGGGAATATATGGTACGGCGACGAGAACCTTGCCGCCATGAGCTATGACCAGAAGAAAAGATTGCGCCAGCGTATCGGGATGCTGTTTCAGGCAAGTGCTCTCTTTGATTTCGCCACGGTTCTTGAAAACATAATGTTCCCCATGGACTTCTGTACAGACTGGAGTTTCTCCAGGAAGAGGGAAAGAGCGAGATTCTGCCTGGACAGGGTGAATGTGAAGGATGCCGACAGCAAGTATCCCAATGAACTGAGCGGGGGTATGCAGAAAAGGGTCGGGATAGCTAGGGCTATAGCACTTAATCCGGAGTTCCTGTTCTGTGACGAGCCCAATTCCGGCCTTGACCCGTATACATCATCGCTTATTGACGAGCTTATATCTGAGCTCACCCGCGAATACAATATGACGACAGTCATCAACACCCATGACATGAATTCCATCAGGTCCATAGGCGACAATATAGGCTTCATCTGTGACGGAAGGCTTCTGTGGCAGGGCGACAAGGACAGTCTGCTTTCTACGGACTGTCAGGAATTGAGGAAGTTCCTGCGCATAGGTCCTAAAGCCTGAACCTTAGTCCGGCCTCGAACCCCAGCATCAGCGGCTGCACAGTCCTTATGCTCTTTGGCGCATTGCTGTTCCTGAAGTAGTAGCGCAGGCTCGGGTCGATGTATATGCCGAAGAAGTCGCTTATGGAGAACTCTACGCCTATACCGGCATTGGCTGACAGCTGTACAGCTCCGGCCTGGCCGCTGTAGTGAAGTCTTCCGTAGTAGGAATTGTCTGCACTGTAGCTGTTGGACACGCAGTATTCTGCAGTGCCTCCGGCGTAGACATAGAAGTCTATGAAATCCTTCTGGACAATGCTGTAGTAGAAGTCCACCGGGATTCCGATATAGTGCTGCGTGTTGCGGATATTCTCGTAGAGGACAGGTTCCCTGAATTTTTCAGGATCGGAATACAGTCCGTCAAATGTCCTTGAAAGATATGTATAGTTTATTCCTGCGCTCATTGACCATTTCTCTGTGAATGACAGCCGTATGCCTACTCCTGCAGAGACCGGGATTCCGTATCTGCTGTTCCCCTCGCCGAGCTCTCTGATGCCTGTTGTCTGTGTGTTGCCCGGGCTGCTCATCATGAGGTTCCCGTCCCTGCTGTCTGTACTGGCATTGCTTACAGCGTTGCCGAACACGGCAAGTTCTGTCCCTATTTTCCTCCTGCCCCTTTTCTCGCCAGGGTCATCGAAGTCCCCGTCCCATGCCGTAGTTCCGGCAGAGTCTTCTGTGACGCTTTCATGAATGTCCTGTCCTTTATGGTCTGCTTTAACGGACTGCCCTCCTGCCTGTTGTGGTCCGGATTCCTTCTCCGGGGCTGTATCCGCAGCCGGTTCTTCAGCAGGACTGTCCTCGGGCACAGCAGGGCTGTAGAGCTGTTCTTCTGCGTAAGTCACTGCATCCGGGACTGCTCCTGCGGCGCCGGAAACGCCTTGTCCGGAAGCTTCCGCCTGTCCGGCAAGGATACCGCCCATGTCCCCTGTGTCTCCCGGGATGCCGGTTCCGCTGCCGCTGTCTGCCGGCTGCTCCACTACGGCAAGTACGTTCTCCGTATTTTCGTCGTGTGACGGCAATCCTCTGAAAATTACGGCTGCTGCAACAGCTGCCGCGGCGGCTATCCCTCCGGCATAGCGGAGGAATATCACTGACTGCCTTTTCTTCCCGGGACGGGAGGCGGAAGAGGCAGGCTCTGAAAGCCTTGACTCTATCCGGCCCCAGATGTAATCCGGAACATCTTCCCGGCCTTCTTCAAGGACAGACCGTATCTTCAGATCGAATTTCTCGTCGTCTTTAAACATTTCTCTGTTCTTTAATTTTACTTTGCAGCCACACTCTTGCCCTGCTGAGCTGGGTCCTGGAGGTAGTCTCGCTGATATTGAGCATTTCCGCGATCTCCTTGTGCGAATAGCCTTCTACCACATACATGTTGAAGACCGTGCGGAATCCTGGCGGAAGCCCTGTGATGAGTTTCATCAGCTCCTTGTATCCTATGTCTTCTATCTGTGAGGACAGGTCGGTACTCAGGTTCCTTGCATTTTCCAGCTCGTCGCTCATCTTGAGCGCGTCTTTTTTCCTCAGGTACATGAGTGCAGTATTCACAAAGATCTTGCGGGCCCATCCTTCGAACGATCCGTTGCCCCGGTAGCTCCCGATTTTCGAGAACAGGGTTATGAAACCTTCCTGAAGGATGTCCTCCGCCGTCTGGCGGTCACCGACATAGCGTATACATACCGGAAACATACGAGGAGCCAGACGATCATAAATGACCTTCTGGGCAATCCTGTCTCCTTCTATGCACAGATCAATCAATTTTTGCTCTGAGGTCTCGGTCACAGTACAGCTCGCTATCGGTTCACAAAACTCAATCAACCATGCGAAATTACAGATGCAAAGACAAGCCTGGACGTTGCACCGTGCGCAATAGTTTTGTCAAACATAAACAAAAAATCAGACATTTACCAGAAATGTACTATTTTTGCATAATGTGTCCGCCGGAAGATTTATCGGGGACATATTGAGTGAAATATATACGATGGAAAAAACAAGGTTTTCATATATAACTGTCCTGTTGTCAGTCATTTCTGCCTTTTCGTGGGGTGTCTCCTCATATGCGCAGCACAAGGACAGGAGCCGCTTGGAGAACATGGTCGTATCCGCAGTGGAGAAATATGACAGCAAGGATTTCAAGGGTGCATCGGAAATCCTTGAAAAAGTGATAGCGGAAGACCCGGGCAATGATGCGGCGCATTATTATCTCGGTCTGTCGGCTTTCTGTGTCAATGATATGGCCACAGCAGAGGCTGAACTGGAGAAAGCTTCCCGGCTGGATACAATGAATTTCTGGTACAGATACCGTCTGGCCATGCTCTATTCCGCGACAGACAGGAAGGAGCTCACTATAGCCATGTACGAGAAGCTCCTGAAGGATTTTCCGAAGAAGAACGAGCTGTATTACAATCTTGTTGATCTTTATCTGGCTGACAATCAGTTTGACAAGGCTTTGGAGACACTGTCCCAGATCGAGGCGGTGTTCGGCAAGAACGATGCCACTGCGATGACCCGTTTCCAGCTTCTCGGACGGATGGGGAAGCAGCAGGAGGCTTACATGAGCCTTGAAGAGTACAATAAAGAATATTCCTCTCCCCAGGTGCTGTCTGTGCTGGGGGATTACCAGATGTCAAAATACAATGACTCGCTAGCCGTCAGTCTGTATGACGAGGCTTTGGACATTGCTCCGGATTATGCCCCGGCTATGCTCGGGAAGGCGGAGGTATTCAGGGTGACCAGGAAATATGACCAGTATTTCGCCCTCATGAACAAGTTCCTTTCTGACGACTCTATCCCTGCCGCCGGCAAAAGTGACTATCTCAACGCCATAATCCAAAGGTCCGACCCCATGTTTCTCAAGACTTTCATGCCGCGTGTGGACACTATGATACTCAACGCTGTAGCCGCCCATCCGAAAGACAGTACGATGCTTCTTACGGCAGGTATCTATTATTTCGCGACCGACAGGAAACAGGAGGCGCTGGGGTGCCTGAGGAAAAATATGGAGACATATCCGGAAAGCGTCGCGGCCGCCGCGAATTATGTGGAGCTGCTCATGTATTCCAAGGACTGGGACGCCCTTGCCGCCGAATCCGAGACAGCATTCAGGAAATTCCCGGAGGAGACCGGTTTCCTGGAAATGTCAAGTATGGCCTATTACAATAAGGGAGAATACGGGAAAGTCCTGGACAACTGCCGTACAATCATATCCGTAGCCGGGGGAGACAGCCTTAAGACGCTCACTGCTTATTCCACTATGGGGGACATGTACCACCAGATAGGGGAGAATGCCAAGGCATACAAGGCATATGACAAGGCTCTTGAGATCAACAGTACCTATGCCCCTGTCCTTAACAACTATGCCTTTTATCTGAGCATGGAGGGGAGAAAGCTGAAGAAGGCCGAGGCCATGAGCAAGATAACGGTGGACCAGGAGCCGGACAATCCTACCTACGTGGACACTTATGCGTGGATACTTTATCTGCAGGGCAGGCCGGAGGAGGCGAAGCCGTATTTCAAGCACGCTATGCTGCACGGAGGCAAGGACAGTGTCGTGATTCTCGACCACTACGCTGAAGTCCTTTTTGCGCTGAAGGAATATGACCTGGCCATGGTGTACTGGACACAGGCAAGCATGAAGAACAATAATGAAATCCCTGACC
The DNA here is from genome assembly GCA_017694995.1 of Candidatus Cryptobacteroides faecavium. Taxonomy (GTDB): domain Bacteria; phylum Bacteroidota; class Bacteroidia; order Bacteroidales; family UBA932; genus Cryptobacteroides; species Cryptobacteroides faecavium. The sequence goes on from JADIMB010000117.1 coordinate 17,698, forward strand.
TTGACCAGCGCATCAAGGAAAGAAAAGCAGCCATGGGTAAATAATGTACAGGAGTATACTTTACATATTGGTCCCGCTTCTGATCCTGGCAGGTCCGGAACTGCGGTCTCAGGATATAAAGTCCCACGAGCAGAGGAAAGCCCGGCTTGAAAAGGATATAGAACTGATAGACAAGCAGCTTGCGGACAACAAGGCCAGAAGCCGCAGTGCCCTTTCCCGGCTTGACCTTGTCCGGACGCAGATATCGAACAGGAAAGCCCTTGTGGCCGAAAGCGGCAGGATGATAAGGAAATACTCTGATGAAATCTACCTTTCCCAGCTGGAGATCAACAGGCTCAATGCCCGGATAGACACTTTGACGGTGCATTACGGGAAACTTGTGAGAAGCGCATACAAGAACAGGGATGCCAAGGTGTGGTATATGTATATCCTCGCAAGCGACAATCTCGGTCAGGCGTTCCGCAGGTACAGCTACTTCAAGAATCTTTCCGGCGAGATGAGACGCCAGGCAGAGAGGATACGCGAATCAAGGAGCGAACTCGAGGCGAGGAAAACCGGCCTGCAGAAAATGAAGGCCGAGGCGGAGCAGGTGAAGGCGGCGAGGGAGAAAGAGCTGGCGTCACTGCAGAATGAAGAAAAAGAGTCACAGGAGCTTGTCTCGCAGCTCAGGCGCAACAGAAGCAGATATGAAAAAGAGCTTGCATCCAAGAGAAAGGAGATAAACGCACTCAACAAAGAGATAGAACGGCTTATCGCGGAAGCCATGAAAGCTTCCGGGAAAGGGGGCGGCAAAGGCAAGGATGCGGCGATAGACTACGCCCTGGACGCTGAATTCTCCAAGAACAAAGGGAAACTTCCTTGGCCGGCGGAAGGTGTTGTCGTGGATCATTTCGGGCAGCATTACCATCCGGTCTTCACAAGGGTCAAGCTCCCTTTCAACAACGGTGTGACTATCGCGCTTGATAAAGGCGCAAGGGTGAAGGCTGTCTTTGACGGTGTGGTCAAGCAGATAGTGGTCATGCCGGGGTACAACCAGTGTGTGCTTATCCAGCACGGGAACTGGTTCTCTTTCTACTGCAAGCTGCAGAGCACGTCGGTAAAGGCCGGGGACAAGGTGAAGACCGGCCAGGTGATAGGCGTGGTCGATACGATAAACGGGGATACGCAGCTGCACTTCCAGATATGGCAGAAGCAGACTCCCCAGAATCCGGAGCTGTGGCTCAGAAAACGATAAGGCGGGAGTCCGCTTGCTTATACGAAATACGAATACAGATTCTGTAACATGAAAAAGACCAAGATTATCAAGACTGTTTTCCTGACCGGGGCGACAGGCAATATGGGATGGGCCGGGTTCCAGGAACTCTACAGGCAGAAGAACAAGTTCAACATCACGGTTCTCGCCAGGCCGAGCAAAAAGAACATCAGGAAGCTTGCTCCATACAGCAGCGACCCTTCAGTAAGGATAGTTTGGGGGGATCTCACGAATTACGGGGATGTACTTGAGGGGGTCAAGGGTGCCGATTATGTGCTTCATGTAGGGGGCATGGTGTCCCCGCAGGCTGACTATTATCCTGAAAAGACCCTCAAGGTGAATGTCGCCGCCGCTGAGAATATAGTCAAGGCTGTCCTAGCCCAGCCTGACAGGGACAATATCAAAGTGGTCTACATAGGCTCTGTGGCCCAGTGCGGAGACAGGCTTGCTCCGGTACATTGGGGAAGGAGCGGCGATCCGGTGTATGCGAGCGACTATGACAAGTACTCTGTGTCAAAATGCGTCGCGGAGAAAATCTTCACTGACTCCGGACTGAAATGGTGGGTGTCTCTCAGGCAGTCAGGCATACTGTATCCTGGTATCCTGAAAAATATTGACCCTATTGTCTTCCATGTCCCGGTGAGGGGAGTGCTTGAATGGGCTACAATCGAGGATTCCGGGCGCCTTCTGGCGCATGTATGCGAGGACTGGGTGCCGGACGAGTTCTGGAACCGCTTCTACAATATTGGCAGCGGGAAACAGTACCGTCTGACCAACTATGATTTTGAACGCCGTATCCTGAGCGCACTTGGCATGGATATCGAGAAGGTCTTCGAGCCTCAGTGGTTTGCCACCAGGAATTTCCACGGGATGTGGTATCTCGACTCGGACCTGCTTGAAAGCTACCTGCATTTCAGAGAGAATGTCCCTGTGGATGAATATTTCAGGAGGCTTTCTTCCGGTCTGCCGTGGTTCTATTCCCTGGCACGTTTTGTCCCGTCTGCGCTCGTGAAGGCATTCCTGAGGCCCCTTACAGATGTGAAGGACCTGGGTTCCCATTACTGGGTCAGGTATGACCCTGAAAAAGTGAAGTCATACTACGGGTCTATGGAGGAGTATCTTGGCATCAAGTCATGGGACCAGATAAGGCCCGGGCATATGGAGACAGACCAGGAGACGGCAGAAAGGACAGGGGAGGCATTGCGTCTGAACCACGGATATGACACTTCCCGCCCGATTTATTCCTTGAACAGGGAGGAAATAGAGGCTGCCGCATGCTTCAGGGGCGGGCATTTCCTGGGGCCTGAAGAGAAAATAGGCCAGAAAGGCGCTGTCTTCGAATGGGAGTGCGAGCATGGCCACCGTTTTTCCGCGTCTCTCGAGTATGTGCTTCTCGGCGGGGGATGGTGCGGCACCTGCGACCTGGACAACGTCAGGTCTCATGTCACTCCCAAGAACAGGTTTATCTGGCAGGTATTGTCGGGACAGTGCCTGGAATGACATCCTCGTCCTTCCCGTGGAGATAGATGATCCTCTGGTTTGAGCTGCCCCTGAAAAGCAGCTCCGTATCCCGTTTCTCCAGTATGAACGGCCCGTCTACGAGCACATCGATATACGGAAGCATCATGGAGAGCCTGCTGTCGGAAAGAATCTCCTCGTAGGTGAAGCCTGTATAGCACCAGATGGTCTTGCCGGTCTCTTCCTTTATCCTGCGGGCCAGCTCTGTGAAAGCCTCCACCTGGTAGAAGGGGTCTCCGCCGGTGAATGTCACATTGCTGAATTCGTCATCCTTTATCAGGTCAAGGAGCTTGTCCACGCTCATTTCCTTGCCGCCGGCCATGTCCCATGACTGGGGGTTGTGGCATCCGGGGCAGTGGTGAAGGCATCCTGCGCAGTATATAGAAGTACGGAGACCAGGGCCGTCGGCCATGGTCTCCTCTATTATATCAAGTACTCTTATTGTCATTTTTCAGAATATTCCCGGGGAAAGCCCGGAAACATGTTTTATTTGTGTACTACACGGTCTTTGAGCTCTGCAAGCTTGGCGCTGTTCCATCTCTCGGTCGTGCCGACGAGGTAGCCGGTGATGCGCTGCAGGCGGTCGATGTGGTGGCCGTGGCAGTGAGGGCACTCCTCCAGGTCGGCATCCGCATTCTCGAATCCGCAGTCCATGCAGCGGTTCCTGTTGTGGTTCACTGAGCCGTATCCCATGTTGTATTTGTCCATCAGGTCCACGATTGCCATTATGGCCTCCGGGTTGTGGGTGGCGTCACCGTCTATCTCCACATAGAAGATGTGTCCGCCTCCGGTGAGTGCGTGGTAAGGTGCCTCGACTTCCGCCTTGTGCTTAGGGGTGCAGTGGTAGTATACCGGGACGTGGTTGGAGTTGGTGTAGTACTCCTTGTCAGTGATCCCTTTGAGGACACCGAACTTCTTGCGGTCCATCTTGGTGAACCTGCCCGCAAGACCCTCTGCAGGAGTTGCTAAGACACTGAAGTTATGCTGGAACTTCTCGGAGAACTCGTTTGCTTTGTCCCTCATGTAGGTGATTATCCGCAGCCCGAGCTCCTGCGCTTCCTCGGATTCCCCGTGGTGCTTGCCCACAAGGGCGATCAGGGCTTCCGCAAGCCCGATGAATCCCATTCCGAGCGTGCCCTGGTTGATTACGGACTCGATGGTGTCGTCATCCTTGAGGTTCTCGCTGCCGAGCCACAGCGCGCCCATCAGCAGAGGGAACTGCTTCTTGAGCGCCGTCTTCTGGAAGTTGTACCTTTCACAGAGCTGCTTTGCAGTGATGTTCAGGGCCCAGTCGAGCTTGTTGAAGAATTTCTGTATCCTGTTGTTCCTGTCCGGCTCGTCCATGCACTCGATGGCAAGCCTGACGAGGTTGATCGTGGTGAACGAGAGGTTTCCTCTTCCTATTGAGGTCTTCGGGCCGAACCTGTTCTCGAAGACCCTTGTGCGGCATCCCATCGTGGCTACCTCATACTGGTATCTTTCAGGGTCGTCTGCCCTCCACAGTTCGTGCTGGTTGAAGGTGGCGTCGAGGTTCAGGAAGTTCGGGAAGAACCTGCGGGCCGACACCTTGCAGGCAAACCTGTACAGGTCGTAGTTCCTGTCCTCCGGCAGGTAGCTCACACCGCGCTTCTTCTTCCATATCTGGATAGGGAAGATCGCTGTGGACCCGTTCCCCACGCCTTCGTAGGTGGTGTTGAGGATTTCCCTGATGACGCAGCGTCCTTCCGCAGAGGTGTCAGTCCCGTAGTTGATAGAGCTGAATACCACCTGGTTGCCGCCGCGGGAGTGGATAGAGTTCATGTTATGGACAAATGCCTCCATTGACTGGTGAACACGGCTTACGGTCATGTTGATGGCGTGCTGGATCACCCTCTCTTCCCCCTGGATTCCCACCAGGTCGCGCTTGATGTAGTCGTCGATAGGGAAATTGTAAAGATGGCTGTAGTCCTTGCCGTCAAGCTCGCCTATTTTCTCCAGTTCCTCCTGGAAGCTCTTGCGGACGAACGGGGCCATGTAGAAGTCGAAGGCAGGGATGGCCTGGCCTCCGTGCATTTCATTCTGCACAGTCTCCATGGATATGCAGCCCAGGATGCTGGCGGTCTCTATCCTTTTGGCCGGGCGGGACTCCCCGTGCCCTGCGAAAAATCCGTTCTTCAGTATCTTGTCAAGAGGATGCTGGACACAGGTAAGGCTTTTGGTAGGATAGTAATCCTTGTCATGTATATGGATATATCCGTTCTGGACGGCTTCCTTCACTTCTTCGGAGAGGAGGCATTCGTCCACGAAAGACTTGGTGGACTCGGATGCAAATTTCATCATCATCCCGGCAGGGGTGTCCGCGTTCATGTTCGCGTTCTCCCTTGTCACATCCGTGGCCTGAGCCTCGATGATCTCCTTGAAGATCTCCCGGGACTTCGCCTTCCTGGCAAGGTTCCTCTGGTTACGGTAAGCTATGTATTTCTTGGCGACCTCTTTGCGCGGGCTGTTCATGAGCTCCATCTCCACGACATCCTGTATGTCCTCCACGCTCATGTCCTCCTTGTCTATCTTTGAGACAGTAGCCGCGATTTCAGCGGCGAGCACTATGTCTTCACCTTGTTCAGTCACATCCATTGCCTTGAGGACAGCGTCGACAATCTTCCTCTTGTCAAAGTCGACAATGCGTCCGTCTCTCTTGATTACATGTTTTACCATAGCCGTGTCGTTTATAAACACCAGAAGACACTCAAGATTTCCTGAAGTCTTCTGGTGCCGGATTTTTTTTAGATTTTTCACTACGGGCAGTGATGGCAGAGCCCTTTTACACTTAGTGGAGACAAAGATAATCTAATTATTCTTAAGTGTGCCGCCGGGATGGCCAAAAGTTATCAACAATATATAAAATAGGCTGTTAATGTGCTAATTAACAGCCTATTATAAAAATATTAAATTAGAAAAATTCAAAATTTGATAACAAGAATGTTATTTCTTGCCCTCCGGTCCGGATCAGCCGACGACCCATACAAGCACGTGCCTGTCGAAGGTCATATAGCCGAGCTCGAACTCTTCCTCATGTCCGTCCTTGTGCGTGAAAGTGGCTTCAAGCTCCCCTTCGCCTTTCGGGTTGAAGTCCTCCACTTCTATCTGCTCCGCGAAATCCACCCTGTTCTGTGACATCCTTTTGAAGATGGCCTCTTTCGCGCACCAGTATATGGCCAGCTGCTCGTTCTTCCTGCTGCTGTCCAGGTCCTCCTTCTCGTCTTCCGAAAGCGCCTTCTTCTCCACTGCCGAGAAATCCCTGTCGAGGGACTCCATATCAATGCCAAGCTCCTCGTCGTCATCCGTTATGACGGCGACATACTTTTCGGTATGGGTGATGCTTATATTGGTTATGCAGTTCTCCAGGAACGGCTTTCCGTTGTCATGGTGCCCGAGGTACACTTTTTCTTCGAATATCTCGTTCAGCAGTGCCCTGACTGCGAGCTTCTGCTTGCGCAGGGACTCGCTCTTTATGAAGGATATCTCTTCAAGCTCGTCGTTGGGCGTGCTTGACAGCGCCTTCAGCTGCTCTTCTGTCTCGGTTATCTGCCAGACGGCGATCTCTGCTTTGTTGTCGAGTGTTTTACGTAAATACAGTCCCATTTCTTGTATGATGTTCTGTGCTTAAGTCCTGTTGTTTCAATGTGTTCCAGAGAGTCATGACATAATGTCTGCCGGGGAGCCTATATATGACAAGCCCGTGCGTGCACTGTATGCACACACGGAGTATTTTACTCCAGCTGTATCGCGGGATGCTTCGCTCAGGATTATGAGGACGCTTTCCGACAGAGGGTCGTCAGACAGGGTTTCTGCCACACCGGCATCTGGTGACATTATATGACTGGGAGGTTCCACTTCAATTATTTCCTTAATAATTCAGCGTGCAAATATACGAAACAGTTTTGATTTTACCGCAAACAAATTTTATTATGTGAGAAATCATGAGGATTTATTATATTTGCAAGGCTTTTGGCCTGCATATTGTGGGGAAAAGCCGCTGTGGACAGAAAGTTCATTATTAAAACTTAAATATTATGGAATTTTTGACTAACGAGAAGCTGACAATCGTCGGTGCTGCCGGCATGATCGGTTCAAACATGGCCCAGACAGCGATGATGCTTAAACTTACTCCTAACCTCTGCCTTTACGATCCTTACGGACCAGGCCTTGAAGGAGTTGCCGAAGAAATGTATCACTGTGCATTCGATGGAGCCAATATTACCTATACTACAGATATCAAGGAAGCCCTCACCGGTGCGGCATACGTGGTTTCTTCAGGCGGCGCCCCTCGCAAACAGGGCATGACACGTGAAGACCTTCTCAAGGGGAACTGCGAAATCGCCGAGGACCTCGGAAAGAACCTCAAGGCATATTGCCCTGATGTAAAACATGTTGTCATCATCTTCAACCCTGCCGACCTGACAGGTCTCGTGACACTTCTCCACTCCGGACTGAAGCCTTCACAGGTCACTACCCTTGCAGCCCTTGATTCGACAAGGCTCCAGAGCGCTCTTGCAAAAGAGTTCGGTGTGCAGCAGTGCAAGGTGACAGGATGCCACACATACGGCGGACATGGTGAGCAGATGGCTGTATTCGCATCCAAGGTGAGCGTTGACGGCAAGCCTTTCACTGAGCTTCTGGGCACAAAGCTCGCCCATGACAGATGGGAGGAGATCAAAGGCAATGTCATCCAGGGCGGCAAGCATATCATCGAGCTCCGCGGACGTTCATCATTCCAGAGCCCTGCATACGTGTCCATCGAGATGATCGCTGCGGCTATGGGCGGCAAGAAGTTCGAGTGGCCTGCAGGATGCTATGTGAACACAGAGAAGTACCACAATGTGATGATGGCGATGCCTACCGTCATTGACGCTACAGGTGTACATTACACTGATATTACAGGTACTCCTGAGGAGATGGCTGCCCTTGACGCGTCATACGAGCACCTCTGCAAGATGCGTGACGAGATCATCGAGCTGGGCATCATCCCTGCAGTCGCTGACTGGAAGAGTGTCAATCCGAACCTCTAGCAGGTCGCGCTGAAAAGATATCGGGGCTGTATCAAAACATTCATTTTGACACAGCCCCGATATCTTTATGTATTAAGGAGCAGGCTTGAGGCCATGCGAGGCGGTGATGTTCACCAGCCCTGTGCCTTGAGCGGGAGTTCCACGCCCTCCGGAGTGACAAGGACGGTGCCGACATCAGGCCTGGCGAGATGTCCTATGATGTCAAACGTCTGGAAATCATGGCGGAACTTGTCATGCTTTCCGATAGGCACAGTGAACAGCAGGCGGCAGTCATCCCCGCCGTTCAGGGCTGCCGAGACGGGGTCGATATTCATTTCTTTGCCCAGGTCGAACATTTTTCCAGGGAAGGGTATTTTGTCGACATATATCTTGACACCTAGACCGCTGTCGCGGGACAGTCTCTTTACGGCATCGGAAAGCCCGCGTGTGACAAGGTATCCGTGTGACGGGATGATTTCCGCCTCTTCCAGCTGGGAGACGGTAGACGGGTTCAGCTCCGGTTTCAGGTATGCCCCGACAAGGTGCCTGTATTCGGAAAGATCCGGCTGGGCGGAGTCGTCCTTTGTGCTCTCGAACCTTTTTTTCCCTCTTTCAAGCACCTGCATCCCCATGAAGGCGGCCCCGAGGTTGTCTGATATGCACACAAGGTCCATGCTTTTGGCCCGGGTGCGGCGTTTCTCTGTGAGGGACAGAAGCTCTCCGGCTGCGGAAACAGCTATGCATAGCCCGTTACGGGACGGGATGAGGTCCAGCGCCAGGCTGCTGTAGCCATGCTCCCTGGATGCTGTCACTATCCCTGACCAAATTTCCTTCACCTGAGGGAAGTCCAGCTTGGCCGATATGCCCAGAGTCACGGAAAGTGTACGTGGATGGGCCATGGCGGCATAAAGCTCGCCTGTGACAGAGATGACGCTTTTGTATCCCAGGTGCTTGAGCGGGAAATATGTGAGGTCGAAATCAGTGCCTTCAAGAAAGACCCTGGATGCTGCCACATTGTGGTTCTTACCTGACGCCCCGTATCTGCAGATACTTTCCGGAGCATATCCGGTACCTTCAAAAAGCCTTGAGATGGCTTCTATCCGGCCGATGTCTGAAAAATTCTCTTCTGCCATGTTCCAGTGAAATAATACCAGCCCTCAAAGATAGGCAGAAGCCCTGAGCAGAGCAAATAAATTTTGCCGCAATGAAACTATCCCGCACAAATGGCGAAGACACATGATGCAAAATTTGTTTTCACGTTAATTATTTATAATTTTGAACGATTTTGAGTATTGCCCCGCAAACGGGCACTTAATAATAATTCCTGATCGATTATGGCAACAGTTACATTCCAGGGAACACCTGTACAGCTGGGAGGAGAACTTCCCCGGACAGGTACTCCCGCGCCGGAGTTCGGTGGCGTAAAAGGCGACCTCTCTGTGGCGCATCTTTCTGACTTTAAAGGCAAGAAAGTGATATTGAATATTTTCCCTAGTCTTGACACTCCTGTATGTGCTGCATCTGTACGCAGGTTCAACCAGGAGGCGTCTTCTCTTAAGGACACTGTGGTGCTCTGCATTTCGAAAGACCTCCCGTTCGCGCAGTCCCGTTTCTGCACAACTGAAGGTCTGGAGAATGTCACACCTCTGTCCGTGTTCAGATGCACCTGTTTCACTGACAAGTACGGGGTTCTTATGACAGACGGCCCGCTCAAGGGACTTCTCGCCAGAGCTGTCGTGGTGGTCGACGCCGGCGGCGTGGTGGCATACAGCGAGCTTGTGCCGGAAGTGACCAGCGAGCCTGACTACGGGAAAGCCCTGGAGGCCGTGAAGAACCTGTAACCCGGTGCCCCCGACATGCCGGACAGAAGACAGAACATATTCGTGTCTGTATGGAGATTCTATGTGGACGGTTTCAGGGACATGACCTGGGGCCGCCCTCTTTGGGGTCTTATAATATTGAAACTGATCATACTGTTCGCTGTCCTGAGGGTGTTTTTCTTCCAGCCTGTCCTCTCAGGGAAGACAGACGGGGAGAAAAGTGACTTTGTGGGAAGGCAGCTTACGGAACGCATAGCCCAAGATGACTGAAACTAAACTGATTATATGGTAGAAAACGCATTGATTGACTGGTCGAGGGCCCAGTTTGCCCTGACTGCCTGCTATCATTGGATATTTGTTCCTTTGACATTGGGGCTTTCCGTCATTATGGCGGTGATGGAGAGTATTTATGTAGCCAGGAAAGACGAGTTCTGGAAGAAGACGGCGAAGTTCTGGATGAAGCTTTTTGCCATCAACTTCGCGGTCGGTATAGCCACAGGGATAATACTCGAGTTCGAATTCGGTACCAACTGGAGCAACTATTCCTGGTTCGTCGGGGATATTTTCGGGGCTCCGCTGGCCATAGAAGGCATCCTGGCTTTCTTCATGGAGGCGACTTTCTTCGCTGTGATGTTCTTCGGATGGAACAAGGTGAGCCGCAAATTCCATCTGGCATCTACATGGCTCACGTGCATCGGGGCGTCGATTTCCGCCCTATGGATCCTTGTGGCAAACTCATGGATGCAGCATCCCGTGGGGATGGAGTTCAACCCGGACACTGTCCGCAACGAGATGGTGGATTTCTGGGCTGTGGCCCTCAATCCTGTGGCTGTCAGCAAGTTCTTCCATTCCGTCCTTAGCGGGTGGATGACGGGCTCGATTTTCGTCATAGGAGTGAGCTGCTGGTATCTGCTGCGCAAGAGAGAGGTCCGTTTCGCCAAGGCGAGCATAAGGGTGGCTTCAGTCGTTGGTATCGTCGGCACTCTTGCCGTGATGCTGTCAGGAGACAGTTCCGCTGTCCATGTGGCCAAGTACCAGCCTATGAAACTGGCTGCCGCCGAGGGGCTTGAAGACGGGGGAGAAAAGGCTCCGTTCTCAATAGTCCCGGGGATTGAGATTCCGGGGATGCTGTCAATACTTGCAACGCATGACATAAACGGTTATGTGCCCGGGATAAACGACATACTGGAAGGATATACCGACTCCGAGGGGAACAGGGTGCTTTCGGCTGACGAGAAGAAAGAGCGCGGTGACATCGCCCTTGCGGCTTTCAAGGCATACCGGGAAAACAAGGATTCCGATCCGGAGGTTGCCGCCCAGGCCCGCAAGGTCCTGGAGGAGAATGTCGAGTATTTCGGCTATGGCTACATCCAGGACAAGCAGGACCTGGTGCCTGCGGTGGGAATGGTCTACTGGCCTTTCAGGATAATGGTGGGGCTCGGATGTTTCCTGCTGCTGCTCATGGTGGTGGTGCTCTGGGCCGAGAGGAAAGACAGGATAGCTTCCCTGACATGGCTCCAGTGGGTGGCCCTTTGTTCTATACCTCTGGTGTATATAGCCGGACAGGCAGGATGGATTGTGGCTGAGGTCGGCAGGCAGCCGTGGGCCATACAGGACCTTCTGCCTGTGAATGCCGCTGTCTCCAGTCTGAGTGCCGGTGCGGTGAGGACGACATTCTTCGTATTTGTGGCTGTCTTCACTCTCTTCCTTGTCATTGAGCTCCGCATACTGGTCAAGGCGATCAGGAAGGGGCCCGGCGTAGACGAGCAGGGACTGTCTGATAACTAAAAAGAAGGAGGGACATCATGTTTGAATACGGATTTCTACAGCAATACTGGTGGTTCATAGTCTCGCTGCTGGGCGGGATACTTGTTTTCCTGCTGTTTGTGCAGGGCGGCAACGCTTTGATTTTCTCTGCCGGCAGGAGTGAGGATGAAAGGGCTCTTATCGTCAATTCCACAGGACGCAAATGGGAGCTTACATTCACTACTCTGGTGACTTTCGGAGGGGCGTTCTTCGCTTCTTTCCCTCTTTTCTACAGCACAAGCTTCGGCGGTGCATACTGGCTCTGGGTGCTTATCCTAATAAGTTTTGTCTTCCAGGCCGTCTCGTACGAATTCCAGACAAAGGCCGGCAATCTGCTGGGCAAGAACACATTCCGCATTTTCCTGGTGATTAACGGTGTTGCAGGCCCGTTCCTCATAGGCATGGCTGTCGCAACATTTTTTACCGGATCTGATTTCATGGTCAACAAGAATGCTGTGGGAGACTCTCTTGCTCCTGTCATAAGCACTTGGGGAAACGGCTGGCACGGGCTTGAGGCCTTCGGCAATATCTGGAACATCTGCCTGGGGCTCGCTGTCTTTTTCCTTGCGATGGTCCAGGGGGCCCTCTACATGATAAATAATATCGATGACGAGAATATCGTTCTCAAGCTGAGGCTCAGGCTCTGGATGAGTTCGTTCTGTTTCCTGATCCTTTTCGTGGCGTTCCTGGTGCATATCTGTGTGGCTCCTGGCTTTGCCGTCGGCGCTGACGGGACAGTCTATATGGAGAAATCCAAGTATCTGCACAATTTCCTGCAGATGCCTGCTGTGCTGGCGGTCTTCCTTGCCGGAGTGGTCCTGGTGCTTTACGGGATAGTCCGTACGCTGGCATCCAGAAAATACCGCAAAGGAATCTGGTTCACAGGTCCGGGTGCCGTGCTGGCTGTACTGGGGCTGTTCCTTGTGGCCGGATATAACGGCACTGCATATTATCCTTCCGTGACTGACCTGCAGAGCTCCCTTACCATCACCAACAGCTGCTCCAGCCAGTTTACCCTCAAGACTATGACCATAGTCTCGTTCATTATCCCGTTTGTCCTCGCATATATAGTGTACGCGTGGAGGAAAATGGACAAGGAATCGTTGACTATAAAAGAATTGGACAATACGACAGATAAATATTGACAGAAATGAAGAAATTTGTTTTGATCCTGGCGGCTGCACTGAGCCTTGTCCCATGGATCTCATCTGCGAAGAAGGTATCCGGTCCGGATACTTTGAGTGTAATATCCTTCAACATCAGGATGGGTGAGGGAAAGGACGGCACCAATTCATGGCAGTTCAGGTGTCCTGCGACAATATATATGCTCAGGGACAAGCAGCCCGACATTTTCGGGCTTCAGGAAGCTTATGACTATCAGGTGCTTTTCATCAGGGAGAACATGCTTGACTACAAGAGTGTCGGAGTCGGGCGTGAGGACGGCAAGCACGAGGGCGAGCATATGTCCATCTTCTACAACAAGAAGAAGATATCGCTCCTGAAGTGGGGTACATTCTGGCTTTCGGAGACCCCGGAAAAACCGTCAATGGGTTGGGATGCCGCATGTTTCAGGACAGCGACATGGGCCCTCATGAAGGACAAGCGCTCCGGACATAAGTTCTATTATGTCAATACGCATCTGGACCATGTCGGCAAGACGGCCCAGAAGGAAGGACTGGCGCTGATTGTGGAAAGGATACGGGAGATCAATCCGGAGGGGTTCCCTATGGTGCTGACAGGCGACTTCAATGTTGAAAGCAATGACCCCGTACTGACTGACCTGAACAAGATGATGAAAGATGCCAGAGTGTCTGCAGAGCGTACTGACTCGCTCAATTCGTTCAACGGATGGGGGAAAAGCAGCTCTATCATAGACTATATCTACTATTCCGGGTTCTCCTCATGCCCGAAATTCGAGACTGTGCAGAAAAAGTACGGGGATTTCCCGTTCATTTCAGACCATTATCCTGTCAGGGCTGTGCTCATATTCTGAAACGGCGGCCTGACGAACGGCTTTACAAATAGATCACGGTTATGTCAAAAAACGGCAAAAAAAAGAAATGGTTCCTTGCCGGGTTTGCTGGCCTGGTGCTGGGATTTTCTTTGATGATTGTACTGAACTCCCTGTATGTCAAGAGTTCTTCAAACGAGGCATGTATGATGTGCCATTCGCATCCTGATTCGGATGCGAGCTGGAAACAGTCTGTCCATTACAACAACGGCAGCGGAACGGCGACTGACTGCGCCGCCTGCCATCTCCCCCCGGAAGGCTCTGTGAAGCATTTCGCCGCCAAGGCAAAGACAGGGATGAAGGATGTCTGGTCATACCTGACGAAGGATACGGAAAAGATTGACTGGGAAAGCAAGAGCCAGCTGGAATATGCTGTCAATATCGTCTACAACGAGTCTTGCGAGGCTTGCCATGTGAACCTCTTTCCTGAGGGGATTACGGATGACGGCGTGACGGCGCACCTGTATTATGAGGAGAATGCGCAGAAGCTGGACCTGCAGTGCATAAGCTGCCATCTGGATGCCGGGCATTACAATCCGAACTACAAGCATACCAAGATGACCGGCCAGCCTGAGACGGGAGGCGGCGAGATTTATGCGGAGGCTGCGGAAGTGACTGCGTTCGAGAACTATACGGAGACTGTACCTGGTACGTCCGCATCCATAAACATGGTAGCAATACCCGGAGGGACTTTCAGGATGGGAAGCCCGGAGAATGAACCGTTCCGCCGCGCAGACGAATCACCGCAGCGGGAGGTGACCGTATCCCCTTTCTTCATGGGGGAGACAGAGGTGACATGGGACCAGTTCTGGGCGTTCTACAACGAGACGATGTCTGAGGGCAGGATTCCTCCGGAGGTCGTGTACATGAACAATTCCCGGGATGACGTGGATGCTGTCAGCGGCCCAACCCCGCCTTTCGGCTTCCCGGACCAGGGCTGGGGCATGGGTGACCGTCCTGTGATCACTCTGACGCATTATTCCGCAGAGACATTCTGCAAGTGGCTTTCGATGAAGACAGGCCGTCATTACAGGCTGCCTACCGAGGCTGAGTGGGAATATGCCGCACGTGGAGGCACTTCAACCCCTTATTTCTTCGAGGGAAGCCCGAGACGATACAGCAGCCGCGGCCTGTGGCGCGGTGTTTTCGGGGCTGATACATCTGTAATCAACAGCTATGCGGTGTATGCAGGCAACAGCAAGAGCCGCACCAAGGAGCCGTCTGAAGTGAAGCCTAATCCGTTCGGGCTGAAGAATATGCTCGGTAACGTGATGGAGTACTGCTCGGACTGGTATGCCGAGGATGCATACTCTCATATCCAGGACGGGGCTGTGGATCCCCAGGGACCTGAGTCCGGGACGGAGTATGTAATAAGAGGCGGACTTTATACGGATGACGCATCGGAGCTCCGCTGTGCCGCCAGGTCTCACACAGAGCATGACGCATGGCTCAAGACAGACCCGCAGAACCCCAAGAGCATCTGGTGGTATTCGGATATCAAGGGTGTAGGGTTCCGTGTCGTGTGCGATGTGCCTGAAAGCGTGCAGGCAAATCAGGATGAATGATTTTTTACTAACCAACAATAATTATGAGTGAGAAAAATATCAGCAGAAAAGACTTCTTGAAGTATTCTGCAGCCCTGGGTGTATCAAGTATCCTGGGCACTTCATTGCTGTCATCATGCAGCGGGAAAAAAGGTTCTTATGTGCCTCTAAGGCAGCCTGGTGAGTATTATGTGCCGGAGCTTCCGGACAAGGCTGTTTCCGGAAAGGAGCTGAAGGTCGGTGTCGTGGGCTGCGGAGGACGTGGTTCGGGTGCTGTGGTGGACCTTCTTACAGCCGCAGACGGCATCAAGGTCGTGGCTTTGGGTGACACCTTCAGCGACCGTCTTGAGGGGCTCAGGAAAAACCTCAAGGAGCAGCATGGCCAGGATGTGCCGGCGGAGAACTGTTTCACAGGATTCGACGCATACAAGAAGGTGATTGATTCCGGTGTGGATATGGTCATACTTGCCACTCCTCCTGTGTTCCGTCCGGACCATTTCAAGTACGCCACTGAAAAAGGCGTGCATGCTTTCCTGGAGAAACCTGTGGCAGTGGATCCGAAAGGTTACCGTACCGTCATGGCGACAGCGCGTCAGGCCAAGGCAAAGGGTCTGTGCGTGGTGACAGGTACGCAGCGCCATCATGAGCGTCCATATGTGGAGGCTTTCCAGAAGATCCAGGAAGGGTATATCGGTGAGATCACCGGAGGAAACGTATACTGGAACCAGGGTATGCTCTGGTACCGTGAGCGCCAGGCTGGGTGGAGCGATATGGAATGGATGATCCGCGACTGGGTGAACTGGAAATGGCTTTCCGGAGACCATATCATCGAGCAGCATGTGCATAATATTGATGTGTTCTTGTGGATGTCAGGGCTCAAGCCGGTGAAAGCCACCGGATTCGGAAACCGTAACCGTCGTATTACAGGAGACCAGTATGACCAGTTCAGCGTGGATTTCGAGTTCGAGAACGGGATCCATCTCCACAGCATGTGCCGCCAGATCAACGGGTGCAGCAACAATATCGGCGAGTACATCCAGGGGACAAAGGGTTCATGGAACAGCTACAACCATGAAATCAAGGACCTGGCCGGCAATGTCATCTGGAAATATGATTCGGATGCCGCCAACGCCGCTTTCAAGCAGCACAACCCGTATGTCCTTGAGCATGTGGACTGGGTGAACCATATCCGCAAAGGTGAAGCGCATGACGAGGCTGAGGCTTGTGCAATATCCACGCTTGCAGGAGTAATGGGCCGCGAGGCCGCATATACCGGCGCAACTGTCACATGGGACGAGGTAAGCGCATCGGCTCAGGACTATATGCCTGCCAAGCTTGAGATGGGCCGTATGGACATGTCCAAATATACTGTTCCTGTACCTGGCAGCGGAAAATAAAGTACCATGGACAGGAGGAGTTTTCTGGGAAGGACACTGGCAGGGGCTGCTGCGGTCACCCTGTCGGGTCTTCCTCTTGGAGCTGTCTCAGGCTGCTCCGGGAAAAAAGGGGCCGGAAAGTCCGTTGACCTTAAGCTTTCTTTCCAGGAGGGTATAGCTCCGGGAAATTCGCTTGAAGAGAAACTGGACTATATGGAAGGTCTGGGTGTCACCGGGTTTGAACCCGGCGGAGGCGGCCTGGCAGGCCGCGTGAACGAGATTCAGCAGGCTCTCAGAGGCAGGGACATAAAGGTGTCTGCAATATGTGCCGGCTTCAGCGGGTTCATCCTGGCCGAGGATCCGAAGGTAAAGGCGGAGTTCGATTCCACAATGCGTGAGATAGTAGCCGCGGCAGGGGAGCTCGGTTCTACGGGAGTGATAATGGTACCTGCTTTCAACGGACAGAAACCGTGCAGGCCGCATACTCTTCAGACCCGCGAGTTTCTTGTGGAACAGCTCCATGAACTTGGGGAATACGCCCTTAAATGCGGCACGACCGTCATACTCGAGCCGCTGAACCGCGGAGAGGCCTTCTATCTGCGCCAGGTGGCGGATGCCGCGGCGATATGCCGCGATTCCGGGAGCGCCGGAGTGAAATGCATGGGCGATTTCTGGCATATGCAGGAGGAGACATCAGACTATGCGGCTTTCATGGCCGCCGGCGCCGAATATCTGCAGCATGTCCATGTGGCCAGCCGCGGAAGACGCATAATGCCTGGTGAAGACGGCCAGGCGGATAACTATGTGGACGGTATGAGGGCCCTGAAGGAAATCGGATACGACAAGTATATAAGTTTCGAGTGCGGGACCAGCGGAGACCGTGCCGTGACTGTGCCTGCAGCGGTATCCCTGCTGCGTGAACAGTGGAGTAAAGCATAGCCTGGTGGACCGGAGGTGGAACTATAAGAGAGCATTCTTGCGTTGTGCCCTACTGCTTGCAGTGGGCACAACTTTGCAATTGGCCTTCGGGAATATCCCTGCACATCTGCTTCACTGGCCGTGGAATGCTGTACTTGCGGCCAATTATCTTTATCTGCTTGTCCTGGCTTATTCCTTGAGCGGCAGGTACAGGTGGCTGCGTACGCTGTGGGACCGGAAGTCATGTATCGCGTCGCTTTCCTCGGTGCTTGCCTTGGTCATTGTGTATGGTCTTGTGCGTCAGGACGGCTCGAATGACGGCCCTGCCGGTGTCCTGGGGCTCACGTCAATGTCGGATTCGTGGATTTTCACTGTGATGCTTGCCGGTTTCATGACATCGCTCGGTATCCGGACAGTGGCGGAGCTGGGCCATGCGGGCCAGATGGCCGAGATGCTCAGGGCCGGGCGCATTACGGATTTCCTGCACAATGCCTCCAGGACTCTTGTCCATGTCTCCGTCTCCGTACTTCTTGTCGCCGGCATCTTCGGCAGCGGTGACAAGGTGAAATGCAGGCTGACCGCACGCCTCGGGGAGCCGGTGGGGATGGCTTCTGATGCGGAAGGCAATGCCGTGGCGCTCCCGTTTTCCGTTGTCCTCGAGAAATTCACCGTGGACGGGTATCCTCCGAAGCTTTTTGTCCTTGATACGGCGGAGGATGCGCTGTCTGGAGATTTCCTTTCCGTTGAGGCGGAGGGTGCGAAGGCAGATGTGGCAGGATGGTCCCTTTCGGCGGACAGGTATCTGGACATGGCGGGATGCATGCCCGGGGACACCGTGTACAGGGAACTTGAGCATGTCGGGGCTGTCCCTGCGGTCTATGTCACGGCCGAGAACCTGTCTACAGGGGAGCGGCATGCCGGGTGGGTGAGCTGCGGCAGCCGCATTTTCAGTTCGTCTTCTCTCGCCCTGGGAAGCGGTGCTGCGGTGGTGATGCCTCCTCCCGAGGCAAGGCAGTTCCTTTCCCGTGTTTCTGTTACTGATATGGACGGGAACCGGGATGTGGCGGACATAAGGGTGAACCATCCGGCAAGGTACGGTGCCTGGCGCATATACCAGGCCGGCTATGACGTAACGCAGGGAAGGTGGAGTACGGTGAGCATGCTGGAGTGCGTGAAAGACCCATGGTATTTTCTGGTGAGTGCGGCGCTGTGGCTTACGCTCGTGTCCGGAGCCCTGATGTTCCTTTCGGGTGGGGTAAGGGGCATCAGGGGCAAGGCAGGAGACCGCCAGGGCAAAAATATGAAACTTTGAATATATGGACTGGAGTCATTTCATATTCTACGGCGCGGCTGCGGCCATCTGCTGGATTGCCGGTGCCGTGGCGGCATACCGGAGTGAGGGAGTGCGTCCTGCTGCGGCCCTGTCCCTGTGCGGCAGTGCCATATTCCTTGTGTTCATCACGGGCCTGTGGATTTCCCTGGAGCGTCCTCCGATGCGTACAGTGGGGGAGACCAGGCTCTGGTATTCATTTTTCGTGTCCCTTGCAGGGACCGCTGTCTTCGTCAGGTGGCGCTACAGGTGGATACTCCTGTTCAGCAGCGTCATGTCCGCTGTGTTTGTCTGTATAAACGTTCTCAAGCCTGAGATACATGACAAGACCCTTATGCCAGCCCTGCAGAGCATATGGTTCATTCCGCACGTCTCTGTCTATATGATGGCCTATGCGCTTCTCGGCGCCGTGACCCTGTTTGCCGTTTACCTGTGGCTGAGGCCGTCGCACAGGATACCCTCGGAGCGGGAGATGCAGATGTGCGACTCCCTGGTGAGAATCGGATGGGCTTTCCTGTCCGCCGGTATGGTGATGGGGGCCCTGTGGGCCAAGAAGGCATGGGGGGACTGGTGGACCTGGGATCCGAAGGAGACATGGGCTGCCGCCACGTGGCTGAGCTATCTTCTGTACCTGCACCTGCGTCCTGGACTGCGCAGGGACAGCAACCTTGCTTTTGCCCTGCTGGTCTTCTCTTTCCTCCTGCTCCAGATGTGCTGGTACGGGATAAACTACCTCCCTTCGGCACAGGGTGCCAGCGTGCATATATACTGACTCCCCTGGAGGTCCAGCCTGGTTGTCATTTGCTTATCACATTGTACCCGATATTCATGTCCTTCAGGTCATTGATGAACGGGGCTGAGATGGCTATCTGGAATTTCCTGGAGAGGAACTCTATGTTGTACCTGGTCTTCGGGTCGTAAAGGTACATGGTAAGAGGGACTGTCCCCTTGTTCTTCTTTATGATTTTCCCGAGCCGCTCGCGGAAGTCGCTGTTGAGCATAGGAGTGGTGATGCGTATGGAGAATCCTTTGACATATGTCTCGGTGACATTCCCCAGCAGCATTATCTTCTTTATTTTGAATCCGTAAGGCGGGTCTCCCATGGTCTTGCGGTCTTCCGGCTTGCGGAAATATTTCTCTCCTATCTCCCCGTCGATGAAGACTGCGGTGTTGGGCTGCAGATAGTTCATGAAATTCTCGTGGTCCTTTCCGAACAGGGCGATTTCATAGCTTCCTTCCTTGTCCTCGATGACTGTCTTGGAGTACGGCTTCCCTGTTTTGGTGGAAAGTGTCTGGGAAGAGGATATGTATCCTGCC
>JADIMB010000118.1 GCA_017694995.1 Candidatus Cryptobacteroides faecavium
TTCGAGGAACGTCCTGGAGTGGAAGTCCTGTACAAGCAGAACGAGATGAACGACCTGTTCACCCTGGTGTATAATTTCGAAACAGGCTCAGAGAACGACCCTGCGCTCAGTCTTGCAACCAATTATGTCTCCTACCTGGGAACAGAGTCAATGAGCGCAGAAGAAATCGGCTCCAGGATGTATGCACTGGCATGTTCTTTCGGCATTTACACAGGCTCCACACAGACGACAGTCAGAATAAGCGGACTGAGTGAAAACATGGAAGAAGCGATAGATATCGTAGAAAGCCTGATCACAGGGGCAAAACCTGACGAAGCCATCCTCGCTAACCTGAAGGCCGACCTACTCAGGAGCAGGGCCAACGCCAAACTCAGCCAGGGAAGCTGCTTCGGTGCACTGCAGAGATATATGGTCTACGGACCGGAGTACATCAGCAAGATTACTCTCAGAAACGATGCGCTCGAGGGCCTCACTTCTGAAGAACTCCTTGCAAAGATCCGCGGACTTATGGGGTATGGGCATGAAATCCTCTACTACGGTCCTAAGACCGGAAAGGAACTGACAGCTTCACTAGGTGCCCACCACAAGACTGCAGCCGAGCTCAAGCCTCTGGAAAAGAAATATCCGAAGACCCTGGAAGTGGAGGAAAACAATGTTGTCCTCGCACAGTATGACGCAAAGCAGCTGTACTTCCTGCAGTATTCCGACCGCGGAGAGAAATTCGCAAAGGATGACGAACCGGGCATAGCCCTGTACAATGAATACTTCGGAGGAGGGATGAACTCAATCGTATTCCAGGAAATGAGAGAGGCCAGAGGTCTCGCCTATACGGCACAGGCCTTCCTTGCATCTCCGTATTTCCTTGAGGGGGACTATTACTACCTCGCTTTCATCGCCACCCAGAATGACAAGATGGCCCAGGCCATAGATGCATTCGACGAAATCATCAACGACATGCCTCAGTCACAGGCCGCATTCGACATCGCCAAAGAGGCCATGATCAACCGGCTCAGGACCAAGCGCACGGTGCGCGACCAGGTACTGCAGAGCTATCTGAATGACCGGGACCTGGGGCTGGAAGAATCCCTCGACAGGCAGATTTTCGAAGCCGTACAGAACATGACACTCGAAGATGTAAAGGCCGTACAGGAGAAGTGGGTCAAAGACCGCACCTACACATACGGAATCCTCGGTGACATCAAGGATCTCGACATGAAATATCTGAAAGGCCTCGGTCCGGTAAAGACCGTCACACTTGAAGAAATCTTCGGATACTAACCATAAAGAAAGAGCAGCGCCATTGCGCTGCTCTTTCTTTATAATAATTTTCCATACGGAAAATACTATTTCTTCTTGTATCTCTGGTAGAATTTGTCCACGCGACCTGCGGTATCCACGAGTTTCATCTTTCCTGTGTAGAACGGATGAGATGTGTTTGAAATCTCGACCTTTACCACCGGGTATTCAACGCCGTCGACCTCGATGGTCTCTTTTGTGTTCGCGCATGAGCGGGTGATGAACACCACGTCATTCGACATATCCTTGAAAGCTACAAGACGGTAGTTTTCGGGATGAATTCCTTTTTTCATTTCCTTTAAAATTTAGTTAACTATAATTTCAGGGCGCAAAGGTAAGACATTATTCTTAACTGTCAAAGCTTTTCACCTATTTTTCAGGAATATTTTCAAGTGTGGCAACTATGAAGTCCCACCATTTGGCTACAGTCGCGATATTCACCCTCTCGTCAGGTGAGTGGGGGCTCATGATGGTAGGCCCGCATGAAACCATATCCCAGTGAGGATAAGTGCCTCCGAGTATCCCGCATTCCAGGCCCGCGTGTATCGCCATTACAGCCGGCTCCTTGCCATAGAGCCCCTTGTAGACCTCCTTCATGGTATGGAGGATCGGGGACGAACTGTCCGGGGCCCATCCGGGATACCCTCCCGAGAACTCCACGCTGAATCCCGCAAGCTCAAACACTGCCCTGGCCTGCTCCGCCATGGCATCCTTGGCTGAATCCACGGAACTCCTCATCAGGGTCTTGACAAATATCTTCCCGCCCTCGGACTTGACGATAGCGGTATTGTTTGAAGTCTCTACGAGCCCGGGAACCGCATCGCTCATCCTCCAGACCCCGTCCGGACAGCCGCACACCGCGCGCAGTGCAGCAAGGGCGGCATTGTCATCTATATACTCTGACGGGGAGACAGCCTGCTCTTCAACGAAGACAGACACATCCGGGTCTGTGGCGGCATATTCAGCCCTGACAGCCGCAAGGACAGCATCCACATGCTCCTTCACCTGCGCTGTCCTGTCCTCCGGGACTGCAATCTGGGCAAACGCCTCTCGCGGTATCGCGTTCCTCAGGCTGCCGCCGTCGACAGAGAGCAGTTTCACTCCCATATCACGGAGCAGAGGGAGGAGCGCCCTGGCCATGACCTTATTGGCATTGGCCCTGTACAGGATTATATCCATCCCCGAGTGCCCGCCTTTCAGGCCCTTGACAGTCAGGAGAAACGGCTTATATCCAGCCGGCATGGCGGCAGTACTGTAAGGCAGGGATGCAGTAATGTCGAGCCCCCCTGCACAGCCTACATACAGTTCGCCTTCTGTCTCAGAGTCCAGGTTTATGAGGATGTCTCCCTTCAGGATACCCGGCTTCAGGGCGCGGGCCCCTGTCATGCCGGTCTCTTCATCGACAGTGACAAGCACCTCGACAGGCCCGTGCTTCAGGTCCGTGGACTCCAGGACAGACATGGCCACGGCCACGCCCAGCCCGTTGTCCGCGCCGAGGGTTGTGCCTTTTGCCCGCACCCATTCTCCGTCCACCCATGTCTCGATAGGGTCTTTCTCGAAATCATGTACCGTATCGGCATTCTTCTGAGGGACCATGTCCATATGCCCCTGCAGGATCACACCTTTACGTCCCTCCATCCCGGGAGTGGCAGGCTTCCTTATGATGATATTCCCTGCTTCATCCCTTATAGTCTCAAGTCCCAGCGACTTGCCGAATCCATACAGGAACTCCGCCACTTTGCCTTCTTTCTTTGAAGGCCGCGGTATCCTGGTAAGCGAATAAAAATTCTTCCAGACAAGCTGGGGTGTCAGATCTTTAATTTCCATACTTTATGATATAATGATTAATTCGTCTTTATCCCGGCGGGGAATGTACTTTCCGTACCCAGCTGGTATACAGGTACTCTGCTCTGGAAAATCTCATCCATGCCATCCATAAGCCTTACTGTGCAGACAGCGGGTATCCTGTATGTCACAAAGACCTCGCCCCTTGATTTCTTGAGCTGCTTCTCGTCCACCGGCACAGGTGCCACAGGCTGCGGCACGATTTCCAGGATCACCGGCTTCCCCGAAAGGTTGTCCGCAGGAAGCAGTCCGGACGTGTCCGAGACACGGAACGCGACGTACAGCTGGTTCTCCCTGTTCTTCTGCGGTATCACTTCAAAGGTCTTTTTCTGTGTCTGGTACTCGGAGTAGCCTGTAAACATAGTCATGTAATCCTTCTCAAGCCTGGCCAGCTCCCTGACAGCATCCCCCATCGCGGCCCCGCTGTAGGTGGCGTCTGTGTCCCCTGTAAGTATCTGATACCTCTTAGCCCTGATATCGAAAATCATTGCAGCCGCTTCAGCAGCTCTCTTCTCGACGGATTTCTCGACTATTATCTCCTGCTTCACCGCCATTCTCGTATATGCGGACTCATGCTTCACATTCCTGTACAGAGTGGCTGCCTCTGATGTCAGGTTTGACGTGACTCCCTTGTCTGAGAAATCCCCGGCAGCCGGAGACGGGAAGCGCCAGAGTGTCCCTGCGCCAGACCCTGCTTCAGAACATGACACCAGACCCATTGAGGTCAGCTGCAGGAACGCGGCCTCCAGGTGCGGATCCGCTATGTCAAGCAGAAACCGCCGGCTGTTGTCAGCCTCTATATAAGGAGTGAGACTGACGCTTGAGACAGTGCAGGTCCTGGAATCCTCCTGACGGACATCTATGCCCAGGTATTTGCTTGCATATCTGGCATATGGGCCTGCATAGAAATTCTCCTGCACAGCCTCTACCTCAAGGACAAGAGATGTGGCAGGAAGACTGTATGAAAGGACACCCTTCGGGTCAGACTCCTGTCCGGATTTCTGCGCATTCATGGCTACACTACTGACAATCAGCCAAGTGCATAACACCATCTTCCTAATTTCCATATTTTCAGATTTAATTGGTGAATAATACGCCCGCAGGGCATAACTTAGCAAATATAACAAATTTCCCTTACTATACAGTTTTTTTATCCATATTTTATTACCTTTGTCCGGTTCATAGACCGCCTTGAATGACAGTAAAATCATAAAAACCTATAATCTTATGTTCAAAGGTCAACCTAAAGGGCTTTTTGCCTTAGCTCTCGCCAACACCGGTGAAAGGTTCGGATACTACACCATGCTGGCGATTTTCGTCCTGTTCATACAGGCAAAATTCGGTTTTACCGCCGCGGAGTCCACACAGATATACGGAGGCTTTCTTGCGGCAGTATATTTCATGCCGCTTATCGGGGGTATACTGGCTGACAAGATAGGGTACGGCAAATGCGTCACCATCGGTTTCGCCGTCATGTTCATCGGGTACCTGTGCCTTGCCATCCCGACAGAGGCAAACACAGTGGGCAAGGTCGCCATGTTCGGGGCCCTGGCCCTGATAGCTGCCGGGACAGGGCTTTTCAAAGGCAACCTCCAGGTGATGGTCGGGAACCTCTATGACAGTCCTGAATTCGCATCCAAGAGGGATTCGGCTTTCAGCCTTTTCTACATGGCGATAAACATAGGCGCGATGTTCGCCCCTACCGCAGCCAAGGCTGTAACCAACTTCTTCCTCGGGAAATCCGGCCTGGTGTACAACGCCAACGT
The DNA here is from genome assembly GCA_017694995.1 of Candidatus Cryptobacteroides faecavium. Taxonomy (GTDB): domain Bacteria; phylum Bacteroidota; class Bacteroidia; order Bacteroidales; family UBA932; genus Cryptobacteroides; species Cryptobacteroides faecavium. The sequence continues at coordinate 4,908 of JADIMB010000118.1, forward strand.
ACCGGCTCTCGCGCACCAGTTCATGGACGGGAGCATCACTCCGGAGAATACCGAAAAGCTCACAAGCCTGATGAACTCCATGTCAGGGGCCGCCGGGATGGACCTTGCGACCTTCAGCCATACATACATTGAAAAGCTCTCTACGTCATACAGCTACGGATTCGGAGTCGCCTGCATATCTCTGATAATTTCCGTACTTATCTATTTCTGCTGCCGCAGCTGGTTCAAGCATGCGGATGTCAATGCGAAACAGGCAAAAGCCGCCAACATCAACGAGCCGGAACTCACCCCTGCACAGACCAGGAGCCGCATCATCGCACTGATGCTCGTGTTCGCCGTGGTGATCTTCTTCTGGATGGCCTTCCACCAGAACGGCGGTACGATGACGATCTTCGCCCGCGACTACACCGAAAATGTCGCCACAGGCTTCACCAGGATAGGTTTCAACATCGGGTGCCTCGCTCTCATAGCGATTTCCATATATACCCTGTTCGGCACATTCCAGTCAGAGACACGCAACGGCAAGTTCTCTTCAGCGATAGCTACAGTCGTACTCTGGGGCGCAGCCTACTGGATATACTCCGGGATGCCGGAGACAGTCTCCATCCAGCCATCAGACTTCCAGCAGTTCAACCCGTTCTATGTGGTGGCCCTGACTCCTGTGTCCATCGCCATTTTCAGCGCCCTTGCAAAGAAGGGCAAAGAGCCTTCCGCACCGAGAAAGATCGGGATGGGAATGTTTGTCGCAGCTCTCGGCTTCCTGATCCTGGCCGTGGGCTCCATCGGACTCCAGTCCCCTAAAGAGCTCGGCGGTACTGTAAGCCCTGATCTCGTGTCACCTACATGGCTCATGAGCACATATCTAGTGCTGACTTTCGCCGAGCTGCTCCTTTCGCCGATGGGTATCTCGTTTGTATCCAAAGTGGCACCGCCTAAATATAAAGGTGCGATGATGGGATGCTGGTTCGCGGCCACGGCTGTAGGAAACTACCTGACATCCATACCCGGACTTCTCTGGAACAAACTTCCTCTGTGGGGTGTATGGGCTATCCTCATCGCCTTGTGTCTCATATCGTTCATAGTTATCTTCTCCATAATGAAAAAGATAGAGAGCGCCACAGAATCGTAGTCCGCATATTTCACCGGTATTAATACTGCGGTACGGCTGGAAACATCAGCCGTACCGCTTTTTTCATGTCCGGCAAGAATATATTTCCTGATATTCGAATATCTTTGTACTGCAGGATGCAAATAAAACTTGAATTCATACACAGTCAACAATCATGGAAAACGCAATCACAGAGGAAGGGAAATGGGAGACAGTAAGCAGCGAGTACCTGTTCCGCCGGCCATGGCTCACAGTGCGGCACGACCAGGTAAGGCTGCCTGACGGAAGGATAAACCCGGAATTCTATGTCCTTGAATACCCAGACTGGGTAAATGTAATAGCTGTCACGCAGGACGGGAAGTTCGTATTCGAACGCCAGTACCGGCACGGACTGGGAAAGACATGCTATGAAATACCGGCAGGTGTCATAGAAAGCGGGGAAACACCTCTGGAGGCAGCCAAGAGGGAACTGCTGGAGGAGACCGGATACGGAGAAGGCGACTGGAGCCTGCTGATGACCATATCCGGCAATCCCAGCACCACCAACAACATCACCCACTGCTATCTGGCCATGAACGTAAAAAAAATCTCCGGCCAGCATCTTGATGCTACCGAAGACCTTTCTGTATGCCTTCTGGAGGAAGCCCAGGTGAGGGACCTTCTGGAATGCGACCAGATCAGGCAGGCCCTCATGGCCGCTCCGCTATGGAAATTCTTTGCTGCAGGCAGACAGCAGGAATAAGGGATGGACTAGAGCACCTCGAGGAGCTCCACCGTAAACACCAGTGCGCTGTACGGAGGGATCGACCCCGGGGCGCCATGTTCGCCGTATCCGAGACTGTACGGTATATAGAGTTCCCATTTTGAGCCTTCCGGCATAAGCTGGAGAGCCTCTGTCCATCCGGCAATCACCTGGTTCACCCCGAACACGGCAGGTTCCTGCCTGTCGTAGGAGCTGTCGAACTTCGTCCCGTCCACGAAAGTCCCGCAATAATGGCACCTGACCCTGTCCTTCGGGCCCGGCCTGCGTCCTGTGCCGGCAGTGACCACCTTGTACTGCAGACCGCTCGGCAAGGTGACGACACCTTCTTTACCGGCATTTGCCGCAAGGAAATCCTCCCCTTCCTTCTTCATTGCCGCACCCATCGCGGCGGCCTCGGACTTCTGCTTCTGCTCCAGTTCGGCGAAATACTTGTCAAGCAACTTGGCTGCCTCCTCAAATGAGACAGCTGGCTTCTCCCCGGCGAGGACGGCCTTCAGCCCGGCTGTAAAATCATCAAATTCAACCTCCCTGATGCCGGAAGAAATCATATTGTGGGCTATGCTCATACCCAGCGCATAACTGCTCTTGTCCATAAATAAATGTATTTTAAATTTTGTTTATAATCACACTGTGCCCCGGCATAGTCCTGACAAGTCAGTCCTCTGCTCCCGGCTTGCAGTGTATTTATGCCGGTGCAAAAATATAAAATATTTTTATGTAATACCTGGACATATTATAAATTTATTGGCTATATTTGTGCGATTTAAAACAGGACAAAGTCTCAACGTGCCACATAATAATGTACGGACATGAAACGCAGGATAAAAGCAGGACTCATAGGTTTCGGACGGATGGGTGAATTCTACCTTGATGCGATGAGGAAGAGCGATGATTGGGAAGTCGTCTATATCTGTGACATCTCTCCTGTATCCAGGGCATACGCCGCATCGGTCTGTCCTGATGCCAGGATTACATCCGACTGCGATACTGTTTTTTCAGATGAAAGCATTGACGTAGTGGTCCTGTCAACTTTAGCCGACTCACGTAAAGAACTTATAACCAAGGCATTGTCCAGCGGCAAGCATATCATTGCAGAAAAGCCCATAGCAGCTTGTCCTGAAGATGAAAAGGAGATGGTCTCCCTCGCAGAGGCATCAGACCGGATAACCGCAGTAAACCTGTATCTCAGGAATTCCTGGTACCATACGGCGATAAAGGACTTCATCGGCTCCGGTGAAATAGGCGAACTGGCGATCATACGTGTCTGCCATATGACGCCCGGGCTTGCCCCGGGTGAAGGGCATGAGTATGAAGGCCCAGCGTTCCATGACTGCGGTATGCATTACGTGGACATAGCCAGGTGGTATGCCGGCTCAGAATACAAGACATGGCATGCCCAGGCGTTGAGGATGTGGGACTACAAGGACCCGTGGTGGCTGCAGTGCCACGGCACATTCATGAACGGGATCGTGTTCGACATCACCCAGGGATTTGTCTACGGACAGCTGTCAAAGGACCAGACGCACAATTCATACGTGGACCTGATAGGGACAAAAGGCATAGCCAGGATGACCCACGACTTCAAGACAGCGACTGTGGAGCTGCGCGGAGTAAGCAGGACAGAGCGCATGGAAAGGCCTTTCGGCGGAAAGAACATAGATGTGCTGTGCAGCAAATTCGCCCGGTCCGTTGAAGCAGGAAAGGCAGTGGACACGCTGCCGTCCTTCAGGGACGCGGCCATAGCTTCAGAATACGCATGGAGATTCCTCCAGGACGCCCGGACCCATGACCTGCCCGCAATCGGGGACGAGGCCACGCTAGAGCAGATAAGGGAGCGCAGGAGGCACATGAAAAACGGATACGGCCTTCTCAAGGACAGGTCGGAAAGATTTTCGGGAAGTATGCAAGAACTACATTAAGAACCATAAAAACTGATAAAAATGAACAATCTGCTTTTCTTAGGAAATATCGGTGCCGGTGAAATCATACTGATTGCACTGATTGTCATTCTGCTGTTCGGGGCCAAAAAGATTCCGGAGCTTATGAAAGGGCTCGGGAAAGGGGTCAGGAGCTTCAAAGAAGGCATCAACAACATAGAAAACGACATAAACAAGGAAATAGAGAAATAAGCTCTTTTTTAATAACCAATAAAAATTAAACGAAATGGCAAATGAAATGTCCAGAAGGTCGTTCCTCAAAAAAGGAGCGGCTGCAGCAATCGGGATGTCGGTTGCACCTAATGTAATCCTTGGGAAAGGTTTTGGGGCTGCCCCAGCTCCATCTACTGACAAGCTCAAGATCCTAGGTGTAGGTATCGGAGGCCGCGGCGCATCTGTCCTCAGAGGTCTTGAAAGCGAGAACATCATCGGGCTCTGCGATATTGACTGGAAATACGCCGAGCACGTGTTCAACCGCTATCCGAATGCCAAGAAATACAACGACTACCGCAGGATGTTCGACGACATGCTCGACGAGGCTGATGCAGTGGTTGTAGCGACAGCAGACCACACACATGCAGTAATCGCCGCCCAGGCTATCGCAGCCGGCAAGCATGTCTATGTGGAGAAGCCGCTGACCCATACAGTATATGAGTCACGTCTGCTCACGAAGCTCGCCGCCAAATACAAAGTAGCCACACAGATGGGTAACCAGGGCGCTTCAGGCGAGGGCGTAAGGAAAATCTGCGAATGGATATGGAACGGAGAAATCGGAGAAGTGACAAAAGTGGAAGCCTTCACCGACAGACCTATCTGGCCGCAGGGGCTTGCCCGTCCTGAGAAAGTGGACAAAGTTCCTAAGACACTCAACTGGGAGTCATTCATAGGCCCGGCACCAATGAGACCTTACAACGCAATCTACACACCGTGGAACTTCCGCGGGTGGTGGGATTTCGGTACCGGCGCCCTCGGTGACATGGCATGCCATATCCTCCATCCTGTATTCAAAGGACTGAAGCTCGGCTATCCTACCAAAGTACAGGGAAGCTCTACTCTGCTTCTTAACGAGTCCGCACCTAACGCACAGATGATCAAGTTCGTCTTCCCTGCAAGAGACAACATGCCTAAAGTAGCTATGCCGGAAGTGGAAGTCACCTGGTACGACGGAGGCCTCAAGCCGAACAGGCCGGAAGGACTTCCTGACGGGAAAGACCTCAACATGGACGGCGGCGGAGTTATTTTCCACGGCACAAAAGACACCCTGATCTGCGGATGCTACGGAGTGAACCCTTATCTCGTGTCAGGACGTAACCCTGAAGTTCCGCATGTACTCCGTGAAATCACGCTTTCACACCAGATGGACTGGGTACGTGCCTGCAAGGAAGACCCTGAGCACAGGACACCTAGCGCATCAGACTTCAGCGAGGCCGGTCCATTCAACGAAATGGTAGTGATGGGAGTGCTTGCAGTAAGGCTCCAGAGCCTCAACCAGGTCCTCGAATGGGACGGACCGAACATGAGGTTCACCAATATTCCTAAGGGCGCCACTATCCGCACAGTGATCAAGGACGGGTTCCAGATCCACGACGGGCACCCTACTTTCGACAAGACTTGGACAGAGCCGGTTGACGCAAACGAGTTTGCACAGGAGCTCATCAAGCATACATACCAGAATGGCTACTCACTCCCTGAGATGCCTATGTAATATATAGAGTGAATGAACAAATAAAGAAAACAGAAATATGAAACGTGTATTTTTATATGCAGCCAGCCTTGCAATGATTTTCTCACTGGCTGCCTGCGGAAACCAGAACAACAAGAAGGCATCCAAGGATGCCACTGCGGCGGCAGAGACAAAGGCCGGTCCTGAGTACAAGCTGATGGACAAACCGCAGGTGGATCTTTCCGAATTCCCGGTAGACAAAGACGGATACTATGTAATCTTCGACGGCAAGACAATGAAAGGCTGGAGAGGTTACGGCAAGGACAACGTGCCTTCAAGGTGGGTTGTCGATAACGGCGCCATCAAATTCGTCGGTTCCGGCGGAGGAGAAGCCCAGGCAGGTGACGGCGGAGACCTTATCTTCGCACACAAATTCAAGAATTTCGAATTTGAATTCGAATGGAAAGTATCAAAGGGAGGAAACTCCGGCGTGCTTTATCTTGCACAGGAAGTGACCACTGAGAAAGACGGGCAGACAATCGTCGAGCCTATCTACATCTCAAGCCCTGAATACCAGGTCCTCGACAATGAGAACCATCCTGATGCCAAACTCGGTGTGAACGGGAACAGGAAATCAGCATCTCTTTATGACATGATTCCTGCCAATCCTCAGAACGCAAAGCCTTACGGCGAATGGAACAAAGGTAAGATCATGGTTTACAAAGGGACTGTAGTACACGGCCAGAACGATGCCAACGTAGTTGAGTACCATCTCTGGACACAGCAGTGGACAGACATGCTCCAGGCAAGTAAATTCAGCCAGGAGAAATGGCCTCTCGCATTCGAGCTCCTCAATAACTGCGGCGGTGAGAACCATGAAGGATACATCGGATTCCAGGATCACGGAGATGATGTATGGTTCCGTAACATCCGTGTAAAAGTTCTTGACTAGACATACATATCTACAGGAAGGCCGGATAACGATTCCGGCCTTCTTTACTTTTAACATGACCGTAAAATGAAAAAAGGAATCTTTATTTCAGCGCTGGCAGCACTTGCAGTATTATGCTCATGCCAGACAGGACCACAGGACGGCAAAACAGCCAAAAAGGATATCGCCGTGCAGCTCTACTCTGTAAGGAGTCTCATCGGGGCTTTCGGAAACAATTCCAGCGACTACAAGCCTCTCCTGGACACACTTGCAAAAATGGGATATACAGCAGTGGAGGCTGCAAGCTATGCTGACGGCAAGCTCTACGGGGCGGATCCGGCACAGTTCAAGGCAGATGTAGAGGCTGCAGGACTGGAGGTGCTTTCTTCGCACTGCAACAAATATCTCTCTGAAAATGAAATCAAGAGAGGCGATTTCTCCGAGTCTCTCAAATGGTGGGACCAGTGCATAGCCGCACATAAGGCCGCCGGAATGAAATATCTTGTAATGCCGTATCTGGGAGTGCCGTCTACCGTCAAAGAACTCCAGGCATACTGCGACTATTTCAACCAGGTAGGAAAGAAATGTGCGGAGAACGGCATAAAGTTCGGATACCACAACCACGCCCATGAATTCCAGAAAGTGGAAGGCAAGGAAGTGATGTACGACTACATGCTTCAGCACACCGACCCTCAATACGTATTCTTCGAGATGGACGTTTACTGGGCAGTCATCGGGGACGCCAGTCCTGTAGACTATTTCAAGAAATACCCTGGCCGCTTCAAAGTCCTGCATATCAAGGATGAAAGGGAGATCGGACAAAGCGGAATGGTAGGATTCGACGCGATCTTCAGGAATGCTGCGACCGCCGGGGTCGAGAATATCGTAGTCGAAGTCGAAAGATACAGCTATGACGATGTGGCACGGAGCATAAAGGAAAGCATCGACTATCTTGAAGCAGCTCCGTTCGTACCTGCATCATACGGCACAGCCGAATGACGTCTTAGAAGCAGGGAAACACGACGGCTGTCACGGACACATTCCGGACAGCCGTTTTTTGCGTTTCTTTCCATGATTTTTGTTATCTTTGCGCGCTTAATCTTCAGTGGAAATGACACAGACGAACGAAGAAATAGAAAAAGATGTCCCTGCTGCGGAAGAAAAGAATGATGGTGATGCAGGTATGACCTTCTGGGAACATCTCGAAGTGCTGAGATGGTCACTGATGAGAGTGGTCATCGTGCTTCTTGTATTTGTAGTCGGATGTTTCATGGCAATGCCATACATCTTTGATGACTTTGTCCTGGGCCCGACATCATCGAACTTCTTCCTTTACAGATGGCTGTCCGGGCTGCCGTTCTTCAATTTTGCCGACAAGTCATTCCATGTGGACATCATAAACATCAACGTGGCGTCGCAGTTCATGACCCACATCACCACATCATTCTGGTTCTCGCTTGTACTTATTTTCCCGTATCTGATATTTGAAATCTGGAAATTCATAAGGCCGGCCCTTTTCAAGAACGAGAAAAAGAGCATAGGTTTCGCTTTCGGTTTCGGAACATTCATGTTCTTTCTGGGATGTGCTGTAGGGTACTGCCTTGTATTCCCTTTCACATTCAGGTTCCTCACGGAATACCAGATCAGCGAAAGCATCACCAACCAGATAAACCTCAACTCATACATGGGCAACTTCCTGATGATGATCTTCGTCATGGGTGTGGTGTTCGAGCTGCCGCTCCTGTCATGGGTCCTGTCCCGTCTGGGCATAGTTGACAGGGAATTCCTGAAAAAGTACAGAAGGCATGCCGTGGTCGTGCTGCTTGTGCTCTCGGCCATCATCACCCCGTCCGGAGACCCGTTCACCCTGATGGTCGTTTTCATTCCGCTATACCTGCTGTATGAACTGGGCATCCGGCTCGCCCGCAGCAAGCCGGCAGAAGAGGAATAATCAAGATCTTATCCTGCCTGTCCGTCATAGATGGGAAGGCCCGACAGGGCCGCACCGGAGCGTCAGCGAGGTTTCCTGCATGGGAACCGAAGCAGTGCAGGTGCCGGCGGAGCGAAGCGGAGCCGCATGCCCCACCGGGGCCGTCACCGCAGGTGACTGGGGGTGTATAGACAGGATTTCTGGAAGAAATCCTTAACGTCAGTGTGACGGATTCCAAACATAAATTCGTCGAACTGACGTTAAAAATAAGATGTCCCCTCGCCTTAACGGCCTGGGGACATCTTTTATAGGATTATTCCGGTCAGTGAGCTTATTCAGCCTTTCCGTCTGAACCGAGAACGTTGATGATCTTGTGGGTATAGAGCTTCTTCATCTCCTCACGTGCAGGTCCGAGGTATTTACGAGGGTCGAACTCTGCCGGTTTCTCAGCGAACACCTTGCGGATGGCTGCTGTCATGGCAAGACGTGAGTCTGAGTCAATGTTGATCTTGCATACTGCAGACTTGGCTGCCTTGCGGAGCTCCTCTTCAGGAATACCGATAGCCGCATCGAGTTTTCCGCCGTACTGGTTGATCATGTCCACATACTCCTGAGGGACTGAAGATGATCCGTGAAGGACGATAGGGAAGCCAGGAAGCTCTTTCATCACACCGTCAAGCACGTCGAATGCAAGTGGCGGAGGAACCAGACGGCCTGTCTTAGGATCGAGGGTGCACTGCTCAGGTTTGAACTTGTATGCACCATGTGAAGTTCCGATGGAGATAGCGAGAGAGTCGCATCCTGTCTTGCTTGTGAAGTCAACGACCTCCTCAGGCCTTGTATATGTGTGATGCTCAGCCTGTACCTCATCCTCAACGCCTGCGAGGACTCCGAGTTCGCCCTCTACAGTCACATCGTACTGGTGTGCATACTCTACGACCTTCTTCGTAAGGGCTACATTCTCGTCATATGGAAGATGAGAACCGTCGATCATCACTGAAGAGAAGCCCATGTCAACGCAGCTCTTGCAGAGCTCGAAAGAATCGCCGTGGTCAAGATGGAGAACAATCTGAGGATTAGCCCAGCCGAGCTCCTTTGCATACTCTACAGCGCCTTCAGCCATATAACGGAGAAGAGTCTGGTTGGCATACTGGCGAGCTCCCTTTGAAACCTGGAGGATCACCGGAGACTTGGTCTCTGCAGCAGCCTGGATGATGGCCTGGAGCTGCTCCATATTGTTGAAGTTGAATGCCGGGATAGCATACCCGCCGTTGATAGCCTTGGCGAACATCTCTTTGGTGTTCACAAGGCCGATAGTTTTATAAGATACCATAATAAAAATATGATTTAGAGTTTCTTCATCATTGTTTCCGGACATTATGTCAGCCGAAAAACCGCGCTTCTGCCTGCAATAATTCTGCCAGCAGGACGTTTTCTGAAAAAGTTGCACAAAAATAGTTATTTTTGCGTGAAATTTAAAATCCACAGATATTTTATATGAGCGGAAAGGTAATCATTTTCTCAGCTCCGTCAGGGGCTGGCAAAAGCACAATAGTCAACCATCTTCTGGGGAAATACCCGGAGCTTGAATTCTCCATATCAGCCACTTCCAGAGCCCCACGCGGGGACGAACAGGACGGAAGGGAATACTATTTCTTCACTGCGGACCAGTTCAGAAGGATGATAGCAGAGGATAAATTCGTCGAACATGAAGAGGTATATCCGGGCTCATTCTACGGCACACTGAAGTCTGAGGTGGAGCGCATCTGGGCAAAGGGCCATGTCATCGTATTCGACATAGACGTGAAAGGCGGCGTGAACATTAAAAGGATTTTCGGGGACAAGGCATTCTCCATATTCATCCAGGCCCCGTCGGTGGAAATCCTGCGGGAAAGGCTCATAAGCCGCGGAACAGACTCGGCCGAGGCCATCGGGAAGAGAGTGGCCAAAGCTTCTTCCGAGATGGAATTCGCAAAAGGCAGGTTTGACTATGTCCTTGTCAACGACGACCTGCAGACAGCACTCGATGAAGCAGACGAGATAGTGGGAAAATTCCTGGCGAAATGAAGACCGCAGTATATCCTGGCTCATTCAACCCGCTCCACATAGGGCACCTGGCCATCCTGAGGTACCTCACAAGTGAAATGGACTTCGACCAGGTGTACCTTATCGTGTCACCGCAGAATCCCTTCAAAGGGAAAGACATGCTGCTGAGCGGACAGGAGCGGTTTGAAGCTGCAGTACGGGCTGTAGCCCGTCATCCGGAACTGAAAGTCCGGGTCGACGACATCGAACTGCACATGCCCGCGCCGCAATATACCATCCGGACACTTGACGCACTGTCAAGACGCGAGCCGCAAGGGAGTTTCTCCCTGGTCATCGGCGCAGACAACCTCCAGTCAATCAGACGATGGCGGGACGCAGGCAGAATACTCACGGAATACGGAGTGACAGTATATCCGCGAAAAGGCTACGACATCGAAAGCATACGGAGGAGGCTCTTGGAGGAGGCCGCAGCGGAACCTGGGCATCCCGTTTACAGGATCAGGACCATAGACGCACCCATGGTGGAAATCTCTTCTACGGAGATCAGGGAAGGCATGGCAGCCGGACGCGACATGAGTGCATACCTCATGTAGATGCCAGGTGTCCGGTCACCGTATACTGTCAAAGCCCTCGATTGAGAATTGCGCCTTCCCCTTAATTTCAGCCCAGTCCCCGGACGACGAGCGGTCATAGACGCCGACTGTGACGAATCCGCCTGCAGCCGCCCCGCTTATACCGGCAAGGGTATCCTCGTACACTGCACATTCTCCAGGATTCAGGCCAAGCCTTTCAGCAGCAAGAAGATACACGTCCGGGAAATTCTTCCCTCTGGACACTTCAGATGTCATTGCGAAAGCTGAAAAAAAGCCGTATATCCCGTTGCGGCGCAGAGCAGGCACAAAAAGCTCCGGCACTGCTGAAGTAGCCACACCCATCCTGACACCGTATGAAGACAGGACCTCAAGATACTCCCCCGCCCCTGGCTTAAGGGATATCTCCTCCGCATAGATGCGCCTGGACATTTCAGACCATTCCCTCATGATGTCCTCAGGGTCCTCGTCAAGACAGAAGCGCTGCACAGTATAAATAGCCGCGCCTCTGAACTCCATAGTCTTCAAGGCCTCTGCATAATCATCAGGACAGGCAATCCCCCGCTTCCCGAGGAAACGCCTGTCTATATCCTCCCACACATGCATCGAATCCAGGAGGGTGCCGTCCAGATCGAATATGGCACCGCGCACATGTGAGGACGGATTCCCTGGAATGGACGGCACCCCCATGTCCATGAAGACTGCGGACATGGGGCGCTACAGTTTTCCGCCGGCCATCTGCCAGAAATAGAGCTCATGCCGGCTCGCCTCCTGGAACAGGCTGTCAAGACGTTCTTTACGGCTTTCGTCCAGACCGCTGCAGACTTCATTGCAGTATGATGTCCAGTAGTCGCAGCACTCCTTGTAATATGAGGAAGTGTAGTCTGCCACCAGCGGGCCGTAGTACGTGTCAAGCACACCTGGATGCCTTTCGAGCAGCCTGCTGAACACGAAATGGTATCCCAGCATGCACGGCATCACCGCCATCAGAATCTCAGGGATATCTTCCTTTTCCGCAGTCCCGGTCAGGAATGACGTATACGCGGCACAAGCCGGCTTCCTGATGGCCTTCTCCACGTCATCGTCAGTCATACCGTTGTCAGCCAGATATCTGAGCCTGGTGGCATTTTCGCTGTCATTCACAAATCCCAGGACAGAGTAGAAGACCTGCATCTCCCTGAGTGACCTGCTTTTGAATATGGCCATGGCAAAAGCCTTGAGATAATCCCTCAGATAGATGCTGTCCTGGACTATATAGTCATAGAACCGCTCCTTTTCAAGTGTCCCTGTACCCATCTTCTCAAGGAAATCCTCGTTTGCCGCGTCCTCCCACAGCTTGAGGGAATCCGCGATAATCCTGTCCATGAAAGTCATATCGGAATTGTCTGTTATTTGAAAAATCTGAAGAAATGGTTTGTAGGGCCGCACCCCTTGCCCAGATCAAGAGCATGCTCTATGGCCCCTGTCACATAGTCCTTGGCCTTGGCCACTGCATCCGGGACGCTCTCGCCGAGAGCAAGATACGAGGCTATGGCGCTTGAAAGAGTACATCCTGTACCGTGAGTGTTGCGGGTATTTATCCGCTGTGTCACATATACATGGAAATCCTTCCCGTCGAAAAGCACATCCCTGGCGTCTCCCATATAGTGCCCGCCCTTGACAAGGACTGCGTCCGCCCCGATTCCGGCTATCCTTACAGCGGCATCCCGCATATCCTGCTCGGTCTCTATCTTCATGCCGGCTATCTTCTCCGCTTCAGGGATGTTGGGAGTGAGAAGTGTCGCCTGCGGTATCACAGTGCTTATCAGGGTGCCTATGGATTCCTCTCTCATAAGAGGGCAGCCGTTCTTTGCATACATGACAGGATCTATGACCACATGACGGGGGGCATACTGCCTTATCTTGGAGGCGACAGTCTCCATACATTCCGGAGTGGAAAGCATCCCCACTTTCACCGCGTCCACACGGATATCCTCAAATACCGCATCTATCTGGTCCGCAATAATCTGCGGAGGCACATCACTGATGGATACCACCCTGCTGGTATTCTCCGCCACCACCGACACAATCACACTCATCCCGAAAACACCCAGGGCGGACATTGTCTTGATATCCGCCTGGATACCGGCTCCCCCGCTGCAGTCAGAGCCGGCGATACTCAAAGCTGTCTTTATCATTCCTTTCTGAATCCCTATAAATTAACTTGTCCCTGGGGACATCCCTCAGGACACATCAAAATATTTTCTAAAGTTAATGGATACTTGTGAAAAACCAATCGTTATTGTCTTTATTTTTGCATCGGGACAATTTTGCAGGAAAATGAAAGAGAGCCATATCGAAACCGAAAGGAAATTCCTGGTGAAGGACAATTCATACAAGGAAACGGCCACTGAAAGCCACAGGATGACACAAGGGTACATCTGCAGGGAAAGCGGACGGACTGTGAGAGTCCGAATTTCCGGCGGCAGGGCATGGCTCACAATAAAAGGGGCCAGCTCAGGCAGCGGGATGAGCCGCTATGAATGGGAGCGCGAAATCCCGGCAGAGGAAGCGGAGGAGCTGATGAAGCTGTGCCAGGAAGGCATCGTAGACAAGACAAGGCATATAGTGCCTTATGAGGGGCACAGGTTCGAAGTGGACGAGTTCCACGGGGAAAACAGAGGTCTCGTGATAGCGGAAGTCGAGCTGGAAAATGAGACCGAGCCATTCGGGAAACCCGCATGGCTCGGAAAAGAAGTCACCGGCGACCGCCGGTATTACAATTCAATGCTTACCCTGCATCCTTTCTCAGAATGGGGCTGCACCGCCCGGGAACAGGCTGAGTGACAGCATCATTCCGCAAATGCATGGCGGTATCCCTGGATCTTGTTCCAGCCACCGCGCGTAAAATCAGGGATTTCAACCGGAGCGCTGCCGTTCTCTATGGAAATGGCTGTGAGCTCAGTCAGGCAGCACCACTCGGCAAGGTCATACACATCCATATCGAGAGGAAGACCGTTGCGCAGGCAGTAGATGAGCCTGTAGTCCATGATGTAGTCCATTCCTCCGTGTCCTCCGACTTTCTTGGCTGTATTCTCGAGTTCCTTCTGGATAGGATGCTTGTATTTCTCCATCAGGGCAGCCTTCACATCCTCAGGGACGAAGCTGTGGGCTGAAAGGTTCTCGATGTCCACCTTGCCTGACTTACGGCCCTCTTCACCTGTATAAAGGTCTCCCACCTTGGTCTTGTCAACCATATAGCCCTCTATAGGATACTTGTTTGCAAATCCCTTTGTGCCAGTAAGCTGGTAAAGCCTGTTGTAAGGACGGGGGTTCACCACATCATGCTGTATCATAATGGTCTTCCCTTTCTCGGTGCGGATCATGGTCATGGTATGGTCGCCGTTCTGGAAATCCGGAGCGGCCTCTCCCCTGTGGGTCTCATAGTACTCCTTGCCGTTCACCGCCTTTGTGTCCATGGACACAAGCACATTCATCTTATCTCCTCTGTGGATGTCCATAGCCTGGCATACAGGGCCGAGACCGTGTGTAGGATATACATCCCCGCGGTGGTCACGGTTGTAGAGCAGACGCCAGTCGTGCCAGTATTCGTCCCAGAACTCTTCAAGGTTGTGGATATAGGCGCCCTCTCCATGAAGGACCTCCCCGAAAAGCCCCTGCTGGGCCATATTGAGAGTAGTGAGCTCGAAGAAATCATATACGCAGTTCTCAAGCTGCATGCAGTGCTTGCGGGTGCGCTCTGAAGTGTTTATCAGATTCCAGATCTCCTCCATGTTCATAGCTGCAGGCACCTCTATGGCCACATGCTTGCCGTGTTCCATGGCATACGTGGCCATCATGACATGTGTCTGCCAGTTGGTGGCGATATACACAAGGTCTATGTCATCCCTCTCGCAGAGCTGCTTCCACACCTGCTCGTCTCCGCTGTAGGCTGCAGCCTCGTGACGGCCGTTCTTCTTGAGGATTTCCTGGCATTTCTGCACATTTTCCGTCTCTGCGTCGCACAGGGCGACGATATCGGTGCCTTCTATCTGGCTCATACGGTCTACGGCTCCCGGGCCGCGCATCCCGAGCCCGATGAAACCGATACGGACAGTCTCCATGGCAGGAGCGGCAAAACCAAGCATATCTTCCTGGCCTGCAGGTCTTTCAGGCACATCAGTCCTGATAATACGGCTGTCTGTACCCTGGCTCTGGCAAGCCGACAGGATGGCTGCACTCATGGCGAGACCCATCAAAATTCTAGTGATTTTTTTCATATTGATAATAAGTGTTAGTTGTGTCTGATTAAAGATGCAGCCCTCTCCAGCTATCCGGCACCGGGGCCTCGAGCGTGATCTCCTCCTTCTTTACGGGATGGATGAATGTAACACGCCTGGAGTGCAGGCATATGCCTCCGTCGGGATTGGAACGCGGCGCACCGTACTTCAAGTCCCCTTTGATACAGCAGCCCATGTCCGCTAGCTGGCAGCGTATCTGGTGATGCCGCCCTGTCATCAGCCTGACTTCAAGGAGCCAGTACCTGTCAGTGGTGTCAATCAGCCTGTACTGGAGCCTGGCGAGCCTGGCATCCCTGCGCAATGAAGGGTCCCCCCTGTAGACATACGACTTGTTCTGTTTCTCGTTGCGCACCAGGTAGCATGACAGCTCCGCCTCATCCTCAGGAGGCCTGCCGCATACCAGGGCCCAGTAGTACTTGTGTATCCGGCCCTCACGGAACATGGCGTTCAGCCGTTCAAGGGCCTTCGACGTCTTGGCAAGAATCACAATCCCGCTCACCGGCCTGTCAAGCCTGTGCGGTATACCTATAAATACACTTCCGGGCTTGCCGTCACGCATGGCTATGAACGACTTGTACAGATCGGACAGCGTCTCGTCCTGCGTTATGTCCGCCTGGACAATCTCGCCTGCCTTCTTGTTCACGATCAGGAGATGGTTGTCCTCATAAAGGATGCGGCTTTCGGCATCACTGTATTCCCGGTCTGACAGTTCTCTGTATATCATGTGGCAAATATAAACATATTTTTGGGATTCCGGCAAATGATGTCACTGACATGACATTAAAATTTCTGCCATTTTGGCACACCGGAGACGCTTTCATCCATTGGCACAACATTCGTTATTAGTTCCGGCGTCGGCCGCAAGGCACTTCGGAAGAAGGCATGAGGCCGCAGGAACAGAGTTTCAACAGAATAATAAAAAGGAAAAGATATTATGGGAAAGATTATTGGTATTGACTTGGGAACCACGAACTCATGCGTGGCAGTGATGGAAGGCAACGAGCCTACCGTCATCATCAACAATGAGGGCCAGAGGACCACTCCTTCAGTAGTGGCATTCACCGACGGCGGCGAAAGAAAGATAGGTAATCCGGCCAAAAGGCAGGCCATGACCAATCCTCACAAGACCGTGTTCTCCATCAAGAGGTTCATGGGCGAGACCTACGACCAGGTAGGGAAAGAGATCGAAAGGATGCCTTACAAGGTCGTCAGGGGTGACAACAACACTCCGCGTGTGGACATCGACGGACGTCTGTACACCCCGCAGGAGATTTCAGCGATGATTCTCCAGAAGATGAAGAAGACTGCAGAAGACTATCTGAGACAGGAGGTTACAGAGGCTGTCATCACAGTGCCTGCATACTTCTCCGACTCACAGAGGCAGGCCACGAAAGAGGCCGGAAAGATCGCCGGGCTTGATGTGAAACGTATCATCAACGAGCCTACCGCAGCGGCCCTTGCATACGGTCTTGACAAGAAGAACAAGGACATGAAAATCGCTGTGTACGACCTCGGTGGCGGTACATTCGATATATCCATCCTCGAGCTGGGCGACGGAGTGTTCGAGGTGAAATCCACCAACGGTGATACACACCTTGGAGGTGATGATTTCGACCAGGTGATTATAGACTGGCTCGCTTCAGAGTTCGCAGCCGAGAACGGCGGGATAGACCTGAAGAAAGACCCTATGGCTCTGCAGAGGCTGAAAGAGGCCGCCGAGAAAGCGAAAATCGAGCTTTCAAGCCAGACCTCCACAGAGATCAACCTGCCTTACATAATGCCGGTGGACGGTATTCCTAAACATCTGGTAAAGACGCTCACAAGGGCAAAATTCGAACAGCTGGCAGACAGCCTCATCCAGAGGACCATCGAGCCTTGCCGCAAAGCCCTTGCAGATGCAAACCTTTCAGCTTCAGACATAGACGAAGTGCTTCTGGTCGGCGGATCGACACGTATCCCGGCTATCCAGGAGATTGTCAAGAAGTTCTTCGGCAAGGAGCCTAACAGGAGTGTGAACCCGGACGAGGTAGTGGCCATCGGAGCGGCTATCCAGGGCGGTGTTCTCGCAGGTGACGTGAAAGATGTCCTCCTTCTGGATGTGACCCCGCTTTCACTCGGTATCGAGACACTGGGAGGCGTGATGACAAAGCTCATCGAATCCAACACCACCATCCCTACCCGCAAGTCGGAGGTGTTCTCCACTGCGGCTGACAACCAGCCTTCAGTCGAGATCCATGTCCTTCAGGGCGAGCGACCTATGGCAAAGGACAACAAGGAGATCGGACGTTTCCACCTCGACGGCATCGCACCGGCACCAAGGGGAATCCCTCAGATTGAGGTTACATTCGACATCGACGCCAACGGTATCCTGAACGTTTCAGCAAAGGACAAGGCCACCGGCAAGGAGCAGAAGATCCGTATCGAGGCTTCATCAGGGCTCAGCGAGGACGAGATCAAGAGGATGCGTGACGAGGCCAAGGCCAACGAGGCAGCCGACAAGGCAGAGAAAGAGCGTGTCGACAAGATCAACAACGCGGATGCCCTCTGCTTCCAGAGCGACAAGAACCTCAAAGAGTACGGTGACAAGATACCTGCCGACAAGAAAGGCGCTATCGAGACTGCGCTCGGCAGCCTGAAAGAAGCTGTCAAGTCACAGAACATCAGCGATATCGATAGATACACCGAAGCCCTCAACAATGCATGGCATGCCGCTTCCGAGAATATGGCCAAGGCGGCAGGCGCACAGCAGGGCGGTCCTCAGAACCCTTACCAGGGCGGTCCTCAGGGCGGCAGCAACGGCCCGGACAACCAGGGACCTGACGAGCAGTAACACCCCTTCCGGGGCATTTCCCGGGACAGCACATAAAAAAAGACGGAATCCGGCATACGGGTTCCGTCTTTTTTTTATATGATTAACCGCATAAGATCACCTAAGTGAAAGACAAGCGTCCCCGATCTGTCCGACAACAAGGGGCTGTCGCCGCCAGGCGACTGGGGTGGCTGGGGTTGGACAGGCAAGATTCGTCGAACTGACGTTAATATATATTCATCGAACTCACGTTATTTACCATGCCGCTTTCCGTGAATACCGGAACAGTCTTCCACTGCGCGAAAGCCACTGTCCCCAAGCATGTGAACGGGACAAGATACAGCGCCAGGAGCACTGTCCTTCCCGGGGATTTTTTTCTTGTTATCATGGCGATTCTGTTTTTGATGATGCTGTGACGGAAGCCATTGGCCAGTCCGGGGACAGCCCCGGTGGCTTTCGTCAGAAGCAGTTGCACGTATCGGATAACATCGATGTTCTTTTCTATCATGGAACGGTCCACCTCGTACTCGTGGACTGCGGAGAGTTCACGGCGGAACAGCCATGCCAAAGGGTTGAACCACTGCATTGCAGCGATAACACCGGCAAAGAGCATATCCAAGGAATGCAGCCGTCCGGCATGCTCCAGTTCATGCATCACGATCTGCCTTCCCGCCTCTGAGAAATCATTCCTGCCGATACACATTCTTCCGAACCAGCTCATTGGAGCGACATTGTCTCCTGCAATGACAAGCACAGCCCTCCTTTTCCGTCCGAGGCGGAACCGGCGTCCTTTTATAGAGTACAGTCCCGCTATGGACATGGCTACCGAGGCAAGTACTGCGGCAACGCCTGAGAAATACACGGCACCAGCGACCTTTCCGGCAGTATGAGAGGCACCTGCATCATCGTCAATGGCCGCACCAGACCCTGCCCATTGCAGTCCGGCATCAGGGAAAGCGGCAGGCGCAGGAAGGGTGGCATCATCTCCTGAAACCTGGCTTCCGGACAGTATCAGTCCGGAGGGGTGTTCCGAACTGATGAAGACCTTCCTCGGAATCTCCACCTGCACAAGCGGCACCACCAGCGAAAGCGAAGCCGAAATCATCAGGACCCACCTGCGGAGTGCCGGGCGGTTGACCCTGCCGAGCACTGCCATATATATGACATACAGGAGTCCCAGGCAGACAGACGAGCGGACCAGGTATAAGGCATATTCACTCATGGCCGGTTTTCTTCATGTTCTCCAGGTCTGCAAGTATCTCCCTGAGGTCGTCCGCAGAGAGCTTTTCCTCTTTCACGAAACTCGATACGGCAAGACGCCAGGAATCCTTGAAGTATTTCCTCACAAGCTCACCGAAAGATTCGCTCTTGTATTCATCCTTGCTGAATGCGGCGCTGTACCTGAAGGCTCCTCCGAAGGACTCGTGTTTCAGATACCCCTTCGACTCAAGGGAGCGCACCATTGTCGCCACAGTATTGACATGAGGTCTGGGCTCAGGCAGAAGGCCCTGGACTTCCTTTACGAAAAGCGGGCCGTGGGCCCAGAATATATTGAGGATCTGCTCCTCCTTTTCCGACGGTTTTGCGTTTTTCCTGATTTCTGCAGCCATAATAATGAAAATCATTGTTATGGCACAAATATAATTATATTTTTTAGTTCAGCAAACTATGTCATATAGTTTTATTGAAAAATATCTGATTAACACGCCCTTCCAATCGGCATGGCCGGCAATAATCAAGAATAAGGGTTCAGGAAATCATGTCACTCCTTCTCTGATGCGGAATCCGACGGCATTTTCCCACCATATGTCGGACCGTCCACGGAAAGTCTCCCGTCCCTGATATGCATCCTGTCTATGAACACGACCCTGTCGTTCCCGGTGGCTTCGGTCCGCCCGTGATAAACACAGAACATCTCCTTCCCGTCCCTGGACCATGTGACGCTGTTGTGCCCAGTCCCTGTGACAAGGCCCTTCCTGCTGAGTACGGGGTTCGACCCGGACTTGACATATGGACCCAGAGGGCTGTCTGAAACGGCATAGCCGACGGCGTAGTTCGCCCCGCCGAAGAAATTGGCCGAATACATCATATAATATCTGCCATCCTCCTTTATAAGGAATGAGCCCTCGGTCCAGCGGCGGTTGGCTTCATTCCGGGTGACAGACCGGCTTTCCCACTCGGCCTGCACATCATCCATCGTCACAGGCGGCCTGAGCAGCAGTACAGGCTCCCCTGTCACGGAGCTGAAGTCCGGACTGAGCTCCACTCCGTAAATCCAGCTTTCCTCTATTTCATCAAAGAGGCCCTGTCCCCTGGCCCACTCGGATATCTCGCTCTCCACAGGATGCTTGTAGCAGCATCTTGAATAATAAAGGTAATACCTGCCGTCATCATCGGCGAGCACATTGGCGTCAATCACAGGATACCCCGGGTCGAACAAAGGTCTGTCCGAGATATCCCTGAAAGGTCCTTCCGGAGAATCCGACACCGCCACGCCTATCCTGAAGTTCTCAAGCTCACCGGCAGGATTGTCCCTCCAGTCGGCACTGTAGAACATATAGTATCTTCCGTCTTTCTCATAGACCTCCGGAGCCCAGAAACACGAAGTACCCCATGACGTATCCCTGTCCGCCTTGTATACCTGGCCTGCAAATTCCCATTCGGAAAGATTGTCCGACTTATAACAGCAGAAGCCGTCCTGGACAATACCGGTTCCGTACATGTAATAGCTCCCGTCACTGGCAAGGAGCACGTAAGGGTCGCCGAAATCGATATCGAGGGGATTGGATATTGCCGGAGTCCTGTCCGAGCAGGAAAAAAACATGGGCAGAATGCAGGCAGACAGGGCTGCCAGTCTTGAAAATCTGTTAAGCATTATTGGAAACTGTTTTTAAAAAAGTGTTGGGTGGTTATCTTCTAATTCCTTGAGAATCTTCTCCATGATGGCTTCACGGAAAAAAGCCGCCTTTGTCTGGACCTTGAAAAGTTCGCAGTATTTGCAGACAGCTGCCATTTCACTGTCATTCAGATATATGACCTGACGGTGTGTCCTCATCAGGGAGGCTTTCTGCTTTTTCAGATATTCAGGGTCGACAGAAACGGCAGGTCTCTTTTTCATCTGACTGATAAATATTTACATTTGTTTTCCGGTGATAGCGGATACCGTCCGGAACAGGTTAATAAAAATTTCCTCACAAAAATAGCAAATTATTCAGGATTTGTATTACCTTTGCGCCCGATATGCTCAAAACAGGTAACATATTTTCTTTCAGTTCCGCAGTTTCGGAGACCCGACGACGCAGGTCTTTAGTCCGAATCTAGGAG
>JADIMB010000119.1 GCA_017694995.1 Candidatus Cryptobacteroides faecavium
AATGCCGCATACGGCGGGGAACTGCGCGTCTATTTCAATGCCATGTTTGACAGGCTTGTCAGTGAAGACGCTGGAAACGATTTCAGGAGCATCCGTTTTTATGGGAACGTAGTGGTGGCCATTGCCGACAGCCTGAACGGTTCCGGATACCATGTGCGGATTCCATTGGACCTCACGCTGCCTTTCCGGAGGGACAACCTGTTTGTCGATTCGCAGGTACACTATTCCTACGCGGATGAAGTATGCGGCATGGCCAATGACTGGTGCGACTCCACAAAATGGGAAACAGGCATGGTGCCTTTTGCCGGTTCAGTCCGTAAAAGCCGGATGGCTGAACACCAGGAACAGGAGGCCGCTTACGAGAAGGCATTCCGAAGCGGGAAATGCACCTTCGGGGACATGAACTACAAACGCCACCGTGACGTGCGTTATTCCAACGGGTATCCTGCCGGATGCAGGTGTCCCCATTGCGGAACTTTCTGGATTGACTGAGCAAACAGCCGGAATTGCAGCATACATACCTGGATTTTTATGAAATCAGTTTTTTCTTTTTCCATGAGCCTCATGCAATATGGGGCTCTTTTCAAACCCGTTATGCCCGGATTCCCCTGCATCCATTGTCCCCATGTGCCCTTGGTCTCCACATCCATTGCATGGGAAAAGTGGAAAGACAGGAATGGAAGACACAGACATTGGCGACCCGATGAACTACAGGGCAAAGTTGGCAAATGCTTCTTGTCGGACGGCAAGGTCTGGCCTTGCGGTTTCGGAAAAAATCATCCTCGCCGGAGGCTCCGGTATTTTTTCCGAAAACCTTGCCTTTCCGGAAGCATTCGCCGCCCGGCCCCCGTAGTTCAACGGGCTGCCAAAGCCCGAGTATTCACATTAAACAATAAAGAATTATGCGACAAGCAATCATCACAAGACAACCGTCACCGGCCCCGATAGGGATGCCCGTGGCAAGAAGACCGAAAGTGCACATCCCGCAGCCGGCAATCAAGCTGCCGCCAAGAGGAAGCGGTCCGGTACATATCTCCAGACTGTTGAATCCGATACTGGAAATATGCAGTCATCCCGACAGGGACAGGCTGCTGGCGGAGTTCTTCAAGGAAGATTGAAAATATTGTCAAACCATTTAATACTGAAGTTATGTTTTTTACACAGTTCAACCAACTGATGGCCGGAAGCGTGGACATCACGCTGGTCATCCGCAAATCAGCCACGGGCATGACGGTATCCGTACTGCCCAAGTCAAACGGGCTCAAGGACGAGGCCCAGAACCACATCGTGCCGCTGACCCTGTCCGGGACACCGGAAGAGCTTGACGGCGGTTTCTTCCAGACCATCGCAAGGCCGGTGCAGAAGGTATCGGGGCTGCTGACCAACATGGCGGAGTTCGAGAAACAGGCGGACAAGACCGCGAAAGACAGCAAGGCGGCCAAGGAAGCGAAGGCGAAAGAGACCAAGGAGGAAAAGGAAAAGCGGGAGAAGTATGAGAAACTGATGAAGAAGGCGGACGAGCTGGCAACGGCGAAAAACCACAAGGAGGCCGTGACCGTGCTCGGACAGGCCAAGGCGTATGCCAACCCCCAGCAGACGAAGGAAATCGAGGAAAAAATCAAGGCACAGACCGCCGAACTCGACAAGGGCAGCCTGTTCGGCATGGAAGCCTTTGACCAACAGCCGGCTCCACAACCCGCACCGCAGCCACAGCCGCAACCTGCGCCACACCCCCGTCCGCTACAAGGACAGGCTCCGGGGAACATTCCGCCGCAGCCGCATCCGGCAAGCCGGGGGCAGCAGCCTGCCAGACAGCCGATACCGCCGCGACAGCCTGTGCAGCAACCGGCTCCTTATCCCGGAGGACAACAGCCATACCATGCGCAGCCGTATCCCGGTCAGGGAGGACAATACCCGCAGCCGAACGCATACGGACAGCAGCCGGCCCCACAGCCGCTACAGCCGGCAGCAGGCTTTGACGGGGACATGCCGCAGTATGACGGGTATTCGATGATGGAAGACGGACCGGCCTCCTACGGGCAGGACGAACCGGACTACAACCCGGAAGAGTATGCGAACTACCCGGATTTCCCGATGGAAATGCTGAAAGGCGGAAACAGATACCAGACAACTAACCAACAAATGTAAGATTATGCCACTCGAAGTAAAAGGAATGACACGTTCATTCAAGTTCAAGAAAGGAACGGAGTATGTGACCCTGGCTGATCCGGGTACGGATTTCACGCCGGACATGGTCATGAGTTATTATTCGAACATGTACCCGGAACTGACGACGGCAACCGTCCACGGACCGGTCATCAGGGAAGACATGGCGGAATACGAGTTCAAGACCACCATCGGGACGAAAGGGTAAAGGATATGGGAAAGGACAACCCTAAAAAGAAGAAAAAATGTGTACCATTGGACGAACAACAGTCGGAACAGCTTTCAAGGCTTATCATAGGGCAGACAGAGCAGAATTTCCGCTACGGGACGGACAGAAAAGAAAGGATTGCGGCTCCAAGCGGGGCCGTAATCCTTTTCTGACCACGCCCGTCCCGGTGAAGGCGATCCAGTCACTGGTCAAGGAATGGGGCGCGGAAGAACAATACGAGCTTATCACGCAGGAGAACTACGAATTCCTGCGTGATTCTTATATCCGCTATGTGAAACTTCTCGGCGGGGAACCGGAATCCATTTCCGGCAAATCCGTTGGAGAACGCATTGCCGCCCTGTATCATGCAGTGAACAGGCTCATCGGAGATGAGACAGGAGTGAATATCGAACAGGATGCCGGGAGGCTCCGCTTCAGGCTCTGGAAATGGCATAAATGGGGGCAATGTACCCTGTACTATTTCCCGGTCAAGTTTATCGAAGAACTGAATCCGAGATTGAAGCGCATTGTGGTCTCCTTCATGCACGACCTGATGCGGGGGAACGGTATGGACACGATCTTGGACTGCAACGAATTTGATTTTGCGATAGACTGCCTTTCTGAGCCGTGTGAATCATCCCCCGCAGAAGTGGAGACATGGGACAGACTGCGCCGTTCCTACGAAGAAGGCAAAATCCACAGGCTTCTGAGGCAGGTCTGCTGCAAAAGATACTACAAGCATCTGGACTGTACACTTGACAGGTACGAACCCCGGAACGGCTACGAGGAGGAACTGACCGGCCTGATGAAGGAGGGACTGCAGTTCCTGCATCCGGAGAAACCGCTCATGAGTTATGCGTATGACCCCTATTACAGGGAGGATCCGGATTTCTATCCCATAAGCCTTGAATCACAGGTCATGATTGTCTATGATGAACGGGATCCGGTATCGGAATTCCTTGAGAACTATTTCAACTCATATTACGGGGAAACATACGAAATTGTCCCGATGGAAACTCTTGACCTCTCGCCGGACATGGAACGGACATTCTCAATGAACGACGACTATCCGGAAAGGTTCTTCAAATGGGCGGACCGCTTTATTTACCATATAACCTGAGTATTGTTATGTTCGAGACAAACCAACTTACAAAAGAGATTACCGATATGCTGGTGCCGCGTGCGGCACTGATAGCATATTCGACAGAAGAGAAAACCCATGCCGGCGACCGGAGATATTTCCTCGAATTGAGGGAAATTGACAGCCAGGGAAACATGACCGAGGGCAAGCCCGTAACGGTGGAATTCATGAACGAACTGGTGCGGAACTATTCGGAGACGCACAGCAGTACGCCCCACGGCAGGCTGCCGTCCAACCTGCTGTATGCGGATACCCGCAAGGGAAGCGAGAGATATGTCTGGTACAATCCTCCCGGAAAACGGATGATGTACTTTGTCGGCGGCCTCGGGATAGAGAACGCAGAATACCACCTGCCGGGAATCATCTATGAAGCCCGTGGCACACGGCTGAACGTCTACGCCTACAAGGAAGACCAACCATGCATGGAAACTGCGCTCTATGCGGCACCGCTTTTCAACGTGACAGGGTCAAGCGTCTGCCTCGGCTCGGCAAGGATAGAAAAGCCAAGGGAACTGACCTATGCGAACCTGCTCGAATACTGGGAGAGGAAATTCTGGCTGACGGAGTTTTCCCATCTGGGAGGACACGGAAATCCGACGAAGTCAAACCTCGTGCTGGTGACAAAGGCGGCAAGGGACAAGCCTTTCGACCTGAAAGAATTGAAGCCGTTGAAGAATCTGAAACTTAAAGACATACTGGAATGAAAAGAGTACACTATATCGACAATTACCTGATAAACCCGCAACATCCGGTGACGGTGAATGTCATCGGCGCGGGCGGGACAGGCTCGCAAGTGCTGACCTGCCTGGCACGGTTCGACACCGCACTCAGGGGGCTCGGGCATCCCGGACTTTTCGTTACCGTCTATGACCCTGATACCGTGACGGAAGCCAACATCGGACGCCAGCTCTTCAGCCCTTCGGACATAGGCCTGAACAAGGC
>JADIMB010000120.1 GCA_017694995.1 Candidatus Cryptobacteroides faecavium
ACTTGTTCGGACTATGCCGAGGCGCAGCGTGATTGTAAACGAAGTTTAAAATAAACTGCAAGCCGAGAGCAGAGGACGAACCCGTTCGGGCTAAGGCACACTTACAATCCCGTAATCATCATTTATTGGTATTATCCCGCACAGGTATCATTATTAATGACTAGAAAGAAGGCAATTTTTATGTTTTTTGTTTAGATTTGCAACCGGCAGCAATTAAAAGAATCCCGCACCAGCAACCTGGAGCACTTTGATCAGGTCAAGAGATGGACTTTACGATAAAATATTTAATATTGACATTGATCTTATTGTCAAGCACATACATCGCAAATGCCGATTCCGGAGGCACCTCGGTCTCAGGGCAGGTTACAGATTCCAACACAAAAGAGAAAATCTACGGCGCCGCAGTCAACATCCTGGACTCCGGCATATGGGCCATGACAGACGCGGACGGGAAATTCGTGTTCACAGATCTGCAGCCGGGGAATTACACCATCGTATTCTCCTGCCTGGGATATGCCGACAAGAGCATCAGCGTGGAGGTCGGCGGCAAGGATGTGTACCTGGACATCAGGATGGACCTCAACACTCTCGCCCTGGACGAAGTGACAGTGACCGCGCAGCGCAAAAAGGACGGGCTGAACACGAACCTTTCCTTCGGCAGCACAGCCCTGGAGCACCTCCAGATATCCAGCATCACCGATGTGAGTGCCCTGCTGCCGGGAGGGAAGACAGTCAATCCGGACCTTACTGTCAACAATGTCCTTTCTCTCAGGGACGGAGGCTCGTCCCAGGGGAATGCAGCATTCGGGACGGCACTCGAAGTGGACGGGGTCAGGATAGGCAACAACGCCTCTTTCGGGGAACCCGGCGGGACAGACACCAGGAGCATTTCCACAGAGAATATCGAATCGATAGAAGTGATAACCGGAGTCCCCTCGGCCGAATACGGGGACATGAACAGCGGCCTGGTCCGCATACACACCAAGAAAGGACGTACACCGCTGAGCATAACAATGGCTGTCAACCCAAGGACATGGCAGGTGTCGGCATCAAAAGGCATAGGGCTTGAGAAAGAGCGCGGCTTCCTGAACATAAGCGGGGAATGGGTGAGGGCCACACAGAAACTGTCATCACCATATACCTCATACACCAGGAGAGGCTTTTCACTGTCGTACAGCAACACTTTCACGAATGTCCTCCGGTTCGAAGCCGGTTTCACCGGGAACATAGGAGGGATGAACTCCGAGAACGACCCGGATGCCTACACCGGAGCATACGAGAAAGTCAGGGACAATGTATTCAGGGCAAACACCTCTCTGACATGGCAGCTGGACAGAAGATGGATCACCAGCCTGAAATTCGATGCATCAGTAAACCTCAACGACAATCTCTCCCGCGAGCACTCCTTCAACTCATCCGCTTCCGCCCAGCCGTCCGTGCACTCGACGCAGCAGGGGTATTATCTGGCGGAAAGCCTTCCCCTTTCTTATTTCTCGGACAGGATAGTGGACTCAAAGGAGCTGGACTTTGCCGCCTCCCTGAAATACGGATGGATCAGGAAGATCGGGAATATGAAAAGTTCGCTGAAAGCCGGAGTGCAGTGGAAGGCAAACGGGAATGCCGGTAAAGGGGAATACTATCTCGACCAGGACCTGGCAGCCACAGGCTACAGGCCGAGGCCGTACAATGAATATCCGTACATGCACAATGTGGCTGCATATGTCGAGGAAAACTTCACTCTCCCTGCCGGAGAGACCGAACTGCAGATTTCAGCCGGAGTGAGGATGGAGAACCTTTTCGTGAAAGGGACGCAGTACAGGAGCGTGAACAGTTTCTCCCCCCGGTTCAACGCGAGATGGGACATAAGCAAGGCCTTCGCCGTCCGGGGCGGCTGGGGCATCAGCGAAAAGCTTCCGTCGTTCTACATCCTGTACCCCGATCAGGAATACAGGGACATACTCAGCTTCAGCGCCTCGTACGGAGACAACACTGCCTACGTCTACTACACCCAGCCATACAGCCTGCTTTACAACCCGGAGCTGAGATGGCAGAGGAACAGCAACGCGGAACTGGGCATCGAGACATCCTTCCTCGGGACTTCCGTATCCCTTGTCGGCTACTACGGGAAGACATCGGACCCATATAAATTCTCCAACACATACACACCTTTCTCGTACAGCACATATGAGCTTCCTGAAGGGTTCACCATGCCTTCAGACCCTGAGATACATGTGGACAGCCAGAGCGGGCAGGTCAGCATCACGGACGGGGAAGGGAATCCGGTGCAGATGGAAAAGTCCGTGACTGACCGGAGTTTCTTCGAGTCAAAGATGGCAGACAACGGGAAGGACGTCCGGAGGGCCGGGGCAGAGCTCATAATAGACTTCCCGGAGATAAGGCCGGTGAGGACACAGTTCCGGATAGACGCCAGCTACGCCTGGACATATTACGTGGACAACTCGCTCTCATGGTTCTACCGTACAGGCTGGTCGCACACTTCCCTCCAGGACAGGTCATACCAGTACGTGGGCCTGTATGCAAACGGCGGCAACACCTCCTCCACATCGAACGGGAAAGAGACCCATTCGCTGGACGCCAACATAACAGCCATCACCCACATCCCGCAGGCAAGGATAATAATCACATGCAGGCTGGAGATGTCCCTGCTGAAAATGTCCAGGAACCTTTCAATGTACAACGGGGAGGAATACGCCTACAATGTCTCCGAAGACAACACTGACCCCACCGGAGGAAGCATCTACGAGGGTGACAGCTACACGGCGGTCAGGCCGGTCGCATACATGGACCTCGACGGCGACATCCACGAGTTCACCGACGCCAATGCCAGGAACCCCGAATTCTCGAATCTGATCATCAAATCAGGGAACGCATACACTTTTGCCCAGGACGGATACGGCCCGTACTTCTCGGCCAATATCAGCGTGACAAAAGAAATCGGGGACCATGTATCCATATCGTTCTTTGCCAACAACTTCACCAATTCACGCAAATACGTGGTATCCAAAGCCACAGGCATAAGCGCGATATTCACACCTTCTTTCTACTACGGGCTCACATGCAAACTCAAATTCTGAAATGGACAGGTACGACACATATATTGCAGTATTTGCCTCAGCCGCGCTGGTGTGCGGCTGCACGGACATCTCAGGGGAGGATCCCTACAGTGAAACCCTCAACACCCTGACAGTAGTCACCTCATATCCGGAAGACTACGACGGAGGGCCTGTGGAAGGGATGACCGTCAGCATTACGGACATCGGGAAAGGCACCGGGTACAGCACAGTCACAGGGGCTGACGGCAAGGCGTCACTGAAAGTCCTTGACGGCATATACAGGGTCACTGTAAGCCACAAGACGGACGGGTATATCTTCAACGGAAGTGCAGACAGGGTACGGGTCATAGGAGGAGACAGGGAGCTCCCGGTAGAGCTGGACATGACAGAGCCCGGGGACATCGTCATAAAGGAAATATACTGCGGAGGGTGCCTGTGCTACCCTCTTGAAGGCACATATATGTCCGACAGCTATGTGATACTGCACAACAACTCCGGGGAGGTCCAGTACCTGGACAGCCTCTGCCTGGGAGTGGCGGACCCTTACAACGCGACGGGGTCCAATGTATGGATATCCAGAGACGAGGACGGCTCCACAGTATACCGGGACTTCGTTCCTGTAATCCAGGCAGTCTGGAAGATAAAGGGCGACGGGTCAACATTCCCCCTGCAGCCGGGAGAAGACGCGGTGATATGCATATTCGGGGCGATAGACCACACTCGGCAGTACCCGCTTTCCGTGGACCTCAACAAACCCGGGTACTTCGTATGCTACAATATCGAATATTTCCCTAACACTCTGTACCATCCCGCACCGGGGGACAACATAACCCCTGACCGTTATCTCGATGTAGTGATAAAGACCGGACAGGCGAACGCCTACACCTTCTCGCTGAATTCCCCCGCAGTGGTGATTTTCAAGGCGAAAGGCATGAGCATCGAGGAGTATACAGGACTGGAGGACTCCATAGTCCAGAAACCGGGCAGCAGCTCCGACAGGATAGTCAAACTGCCTGTGGACTGGGTGATGGACGGAGTGGAAGTCTTCACAGGAAGCTCTGCCGGCAACACCAAGAGGCTATGCCCTGAAATCGATGCCGGATATGTGAACTTCTCCGCGCCGTACCAGGGGCATACGCTGTTCAGGAATATTGACACAGATGCCACGGAAAACAAAGGATACGAAGTGCTCCAGGACACAAACAACTCAATGAATGACTTTTATGAGAGAGAAATACAGTCTCTGCATGAATAAGGCATGCCGCATATTGCTGGTGCTTGCCCTGGCCGCATGTCTGGGCCGGGGCGTCGCGGCCCAGCCGTATGACCGCATAGAAAGGAGGAATTTCTGGAATGCCGGAAGGAACATCAACGGGCTCAGGACCGATTCCGTAAGCATTTCCTTCGCGCAGCTCCAGGGCGGCTATGAGAGCGGAGGTCTGCGCGATTCATACATGGCACCTGAAGGATGGAGCGCAGGGGCTGAGGCCAGGACCATCATGCATCTGCAGAAGTTATCCATGAAAGGTGCATTCTCGTTCGTGAATTTCTCTGGCAAGGACATGTGCGGCTCGATGTCCGGAAGACCCGGATACTACCCTGTGGACATACTGGAGTTCACGCCTGGCGGCAAGACAAGGCAGACCTACTCGTTCGAGGGAGGCATCACCGCAGACCTTTCCGGAAGATGGAGGCTGGGCGGGGAGATAATGTTCACATCGGAGAACTACACCAAGCGCAAGGACCTCAGGCACACAAACTACCTCCTTGACATGACTGTGGCCCCGTCCGTAATGTACCACAATGGGGATTTCGCGGCAGGTCTCAGCTACATATTCCGCAAGAGCTCCGAGACTGTCACCGCCGAGGTCCTGGGCATTTCTTCGGGCTCATACTACGCATTCCTCGACAAAGGCCTGATGCGCGGAGTATATGACATATGGGACAGCCAGGGGACACATCTCAGCGAGACAGGAGTGAGCGGATTCCCCGCGAAAGAGCTCTCCCACGGGGCCGCACTGCAGCTCCAGTGGCGCAGTCTGTACGCCGAACTGGAATACCTCCGCTCGGAAGGGTCTATGGGGGAAAAGCAGAACATCTGGTTCCGCTTCCCTGCCGACAGGTTTGCAGTACGGGCAGGATGGAGTTCCGGGAAAGGCCCCATCCGGCACTTCATCCGTGCTGAAGCCGGCATGGAAGACAGGCGTAACTACGAGAGTGTGATGGAGAGCGACACACAGGACGGAGTGACAGTCACTACCGTCTACGGCAAGAACAGAATCATGCACAGCCGGCGGTTCTCGGCCGCACCGGAATACGAGGTCACAGCCCCGGGATGGGAGTTCCGCGCCGGCGCAAGGCTGGAGTCATCCGGAGAACAGGCCTCCCCTGTATATCCGTACCTGTACTTCCGCCGTATTTTCACCGGGGAAGGATACGCCGAAGCACTGGTGAAGATATGGAAATTCGACCTGGGAGGGAGCATCGCCTTCAGGCAGGGGACCTTCTCGGACACGGAAAGCCTGGCCGACAGCGGCATGTCAGCGCCGCAGGAGCCTTACTACATGGAAGAATATGACAGCATGCATATGGAATACATCACAGCCCCACGGCTTTCTGCAGGGATGTCCCTGCGGTTCAACTTCTGGAAAGGACTTTACGCGGAGGCGGCAGGGCACTATGCGCATGGGTTCAGTCTCAGGCACCTGGACGGGCCGGACCGCTGGGAAGGAAGTCTGGGGATAGGCTACACATTCTGACGGACACACAAACAATCAAATATCAGCATTATGAAAAAGATTTTCTATTTTTCAATGGCCGTTGCGGCCACATTCGCCTTCACAGCATGCGAGAAGACAGGGAACGGGAACCAAGAAGAGACCGACCCGAACTTCACGGAGAACGAAGGCTCGTTCACCTATTACGGGGAGACCTACAAGACAGTGACACTCGAGAACGGTTCAGTATGGATGGCAGAGCCTCTGCGCTATGTCCCTGAAGGGCTTACACCTTCAGAAAATCCTGCAGACGCATCTGCACATATATGGTATCCGTACAGTATCAGCGAGGACGGTACCGCCGTTGCAGCCACGGACGAGGAGACAATCCAGGCAAACGGATACCTTTATGACCTGCAGGCTGTCTTCGGCTCGGAAATCACTGTGGACAACTGCGGATCATTCGAGGGAGTCCAGGGCATCTGCCCGAAAGGTTGGCACATACCGACAAGGGCAGACTATCTCGCACTGTGCGGATATTCCAACAAGACAGACGAGACCGGCGCGGCTCCAGAGACAGACGAGACAGCACAGTTCTATGACGCCGGATACAACGGAGGCAAAGTGTCCTCCTTCAACGACGCGGGATGGAACTTCGTGCTTTCCGGCTGGATGCAGAGGGCCAATTTCGGGGCGGAAGGCAAGTATGCAAACACGCCAGTCCTCTCCGAAAGCAACTGCTCCGTAGAGACATTCTACGGGAAGCCTGCCCTCACATACTACATGACATCCACACTTTACAAACCTGTCACCGACAGCGAAGGGGAACTCTCCAACATCCAGTTCTTCAGCCTCATGACCACCTTCACAAAATCCTATACGGAAGGACGTGTCACCCTGGCCTACGCAAGCTCGGTGGCCGGACAGCAGGTCCGCTGCGTGAAAGACGCCGAATAAACGGCCGGCTGTATCCAGAAGTATTTTTGCGGATAATCGTTGATAATCACCAACTGATTGTCCGCATTGTTTTTTATATGGCATTTTATTCCTAAATTTGCGTGTTTATCCGTAAGACGGACACCAAACTTAATGATCCGAGATGACAATGCGTAACTCAAGGAATATGCTTTTTGCCGTCCTGCTGGCCGCAGCCACGGGAGTATGCGCCCCTGCCATGGCCCAGGAACAGAATGAACTTCCCGACATGACTGAGATAGCCGAGAACGAATCCGCCCGGCTCCAGAGGACGCTCGGCCTGGACGACAGCCAGACTTTCTATGTGGACTCCACTCTCAAGCACGACTTCCCCGCCATGCAGGAGGAACTTATGGCTCTCCAGACCTCGAAGGTTTCAAACGCGGATATCTACATCCGGGTACAGGACAAGTGGATGGAGCAGATTGACAAGTCATACAGGCAGATATTCACAGACGAGCAGTGGGCCACATACCTGAAGAACGGAGCAGCCAAGCAGCAGAAAGCCCGCGAGAAACGCAAGATGAAAGCTGTCAAGGCGGAACAGAAACTCAGGGAAAAGCTGGGACTTTAGATTGCGTAACCATACACGGCCCCGTCCCGGGCCGGAACAAAAACGATATTATGAAAGAAAAGATAGAGGCCCTGCTGGCCGAGATACAGTCGCTTTCATGCAAGACACAGCAGGATATCGAGAATGCCAGGGTGCATTTCCTCGGCAAGAAAGGAGAGATAACAGCTCTGTTTGACGAATTCAGGTCAGTCCCGCCTGAGATGAAACGTGAGGTGGGACAGAAGCTCAACCAGCTCAAGAACGCTGCGGCAGAGAAGATCGCGTCGCTGAAAGAGGCTCTCGAGAGCAGCAGCGCGTCCGCAGGCCCGTCATATGATGTCACGATGCCGGGCGAGCCTTTCCAGCTGGGCTCCCGCCACCCTGTGTCCATCGTCAGGGAGGAGATCATAGAGATTTTCCGCAAATTCGGCTACGATGTGGCCGAGGGACCGGAAATCGAGGATGACTGGCACGTATTCGAGGCCCTGAACTTCCCGCCGGAGCACCCGGCAAGGGACATGCAGGACACATTCTTCATATCCACTGGGCACAAGGACCCTATCCTCCTGCGCACCCATACATCAAGCGTCCAGGTGAGGGCCATGGAGACCATGCCGCTCCCGATAAGGATCATCTGTCCGGGCCGCGTATTCAGGAACGAGGCCATATCCGCGCGCGCACACTGCATCTTCCACCAGGTGGAGGGACTGTACATAGACGAGCACGTGACATTCGCGGACCTGAAGCAGGCCATCCTGCTTTTCGCCAGGGAGATGTTCGGCTCTGAGGCACAGATAAGGATGCGGCCTTCATATTTCCCGTTCACGGAGCCGTCAGCAGAAGTGGATGTGAGCTGCAACATCTGCCACGGCAAGGGGTGCAACATCTGCAAGGGCACCGGCTGGCTCGAGATCCTCGGATGCGGCATGGTGGACCCGAATGTCCTGGAGGCATCGGGAATCGACAGCAAGAAGTACAGCGGCTTCGCATTCGGGATGGGTGTAGAGCGCATCGCAATGCTGAAATGGCAGGTCAAGGACCTGCGCAACTATTTCGAGAACGATTTGAGGTTCCTCAAGGAGTTCGAGACCTTTATCTAGAGGACAATAGATTAATACAATATACAAGTCAGTCCGGTCTGCCTTCTGGAGGCGGGCCGGACTGACTGTATCTGCGGCTTGCCGGAAGCATCCCGTAGCCGTGATATATGCCCTACTCTGCCGGAAGGAAGCCCTTGCGGATGAGCAGCTCGGCGATCTGGACAGCGTTGGTGGCGGCACCTTTGCGGAGGTTGTCGGCAACGCACCAGAGGTTGAGGCCATACTTGACTGAAGGGTCGCGGCGGATACGCCCTACGAAGACCTCGTCCTTGCCCCACGCGTACAGAGGCATCGGATATACATTGTTTTCAGGGTCGTCCTGAAGGATGCAGCCCGGGGTCTCAGCAATGATGCGGCGTACGTCGGCAAGGTCGAAATCTTTCTCGAACTCTAGGTTCACCGACTCCGAATGTCCTCCTTTCACAGGGACGCGCACCGTGGTCGGAGACACCAGGATGTTCTCGTCGAGAATCTTGTGGGTCTCGTTGACCATCTTCATCTCCTCCTTGGTATATCCGTTCTCCAGGAAGCTGTCTATGTGCGGAAGTATGTTCTCGTCGATCGGGTAAGGATAGACGGCAGGATATTCCCCCCATTTCTTTCCGGAGCGCTCGGCCTCCATCTGGTTCAGGGCCTTGTACCCGGTACCTGTCACGGACTGGTAGGTGGATACGACTATCCTCTTGATGGTGTACGCCTTATGAAGCGGGGCAAGAGGCATGAGCATCTGGATGGTGGAGCAGTTGGGGTTGGCGATGATGTAGTCGTCTTCCCCGAGCACATCCCCGTTGATTTCAGGGACGACGAGTTTCTTTGAGGGATCCATCCTCCAGCAGGAGGAGTTGTCCACTACCCGGCATCCTGCTTCGGCGAATTTCGGGGCGAGTTCCCTTGACGCGCCGGCACCGGCGGAGAACAGCGCCACGTCAGGACGTGCGGCGATGGCGTCGTCCGCGCTGACCACTGTCCATTCCTTTCCTTTGAATGTGATTTTGCGGCCTACGGATTTCTCGGAGGCTACAGGATAGAGTTCTGTTACGGGGAAGTTCCTCTCCGCGAGGACTTCCAGCATCCTGGTGCCTACCAGGCCGGTGGCACCGACAACAGCGACTTTCATGATTTTGTCTTCTTTATGTTAATACTATAATTTGGTCCGGTTATTCTGAGGGGGACGGCTTTCATGTCTGAAGGTCGGTGACCGACAAAATCATGAAAGTCCGAAGGCTGTCT
>JADIMB010000121.1 GCA_017694995.1 Candidatus Cryptobacteroides faecavium
ATGTAGTGCAGAGCGGATATACTCTGAACGGCAAAGTGATCAGATTCGCAAAGGTAGTCGTAGGAATCTGAACAGAAAAGGAGTTTTGAAATGGCAGAGAAAAGAGACTATTATGAAGTGCTCGGCGTGAGCAAGAACGCCACGCTGGACGAAATAAAGAAAGCATACAGGCAGCTTGCCATCAAATACCATCCGGACAAGAACCCGGGAGACAAAGAAGCCGAGGAAAAATTCAAGGAAGCCGCGGAAGCATATTCCGTACTCAGCGACAAGGACAAGAGGGCGAAATACGACCAGTTCGGGCATGCCGGGCTCGGAGGACAGCCGGGACCTGACTTCAGCGGAGGGTTCGGCGACCTGAACGACATCCTGAACAACCTTTTCGGAGGCGGCTTCGGAGGATTCAGCGGCGGCTTCGGAGGATTCGGGGGCTTCGGGGGCGGCCGGTCACAAGGCCCGCAGCAGAAAGTATACAGAGGAAGGGACATACGCGTAAGAGTGCGGCTCACCCTGGAGGAAATAGCGAAAGGTGTCGAGAAGGAAATATCCCTGGAGCGGAATATGCCATGTCCTGACTGCAACGGGAAAGGGGCCAGGAACAGTTCCGACATAAAGACATGCCCGGCATGCGGAGGGACAGGGCAGATAAAGAGAGTGGCAAACAGCATCTTCGGACAGACAATCAGCTACTCCACCTGCCAGCAGTGCGGAGGTGAAGGGAAAATAATCTCCAACCCGTGCCACACCTGCAGCGGTACCGGCCTTGTCAGGAAAAAATGTACTGTAAAAGTCAAGATCCCGGCAGGAGTGGAGAATGGCATGCAGCTCACTATCAGAGGCGAAGGGCACTGCGCAAAAAACAACGGGGTAAACGGAGACCTCCTGGTCCTTATCGAAGAGACAGGGCATCCTGACCTCAAGCGCGACGGGAACAACCTCCACTACACCAAGGTGATTTCCGTGATGGACGCCATGCTGGGCTCCGAGACAGAAATCCCATGCCTTGACGGGCCGTACAGGATCAAGATAGAGCCGGGCACACAGTCCGGGACAGTAGTGCGGCTGCGCGGGAAAGGGCTCCCGTCCGTCAACAGCTACGGGACAGGCGATCTTTATGTGAAATTTATCGTGCTCATCCCTAAAAAGCTCACAAAGAATGAAAAGGACCTGTTCGAGAGTATCAGGAACAACCCCTCATTCTCGGCTTCTCCGAGCAGAGAAGACAAGAGCTTTTTCGACAGGCTGAGGGATATGTTTTAATTTTATAAAAAATTATTTGGAGATATAATTTTTATTAGTACCTTTGCAGTCCCAAAATCAAAGCAACCTCTTGCGTCGGGCTTAGGGAAATGCGCAACGTTGCCATTAAAACTGTTTTAGACATGGATTTGATTAAAGTTGTCAATGACGCTTTCGCAAACGAAAACGTTGCAAATTATCCTAAGTTCAAAGCCGGTGACACAATTACCGTGACTTACAGGATCAAGGAGGGTGATAAAGAGAGACTCCAGAAATTCAGAGGAGTGGTCATACAGCTCAGGGGAGCATCTCCTGCCACAAAGACCTTCACAATCCGCAAGATTTCAAACGGTGTCGGAGTGGAAAGGATTTTCCCGTTCTCTTCCCCATTCATCGACTCGATCGAAATGAACAAAGTAGGTAAAGTTCGTAGGGCACGTATCTTCTATCTGAGACAGCTTTCAGGTAAGAAAGCCAGGATCAAAGAGAAAAAGATGAATCTCGTAAAAGAAGAGAATGCATAAATAATATCAGACCTGCAGCGGTCTGAATTACGGCCCCTTAGCTCAACTGAATAGAGCATTTGACTACGGATCAAAAGGTTACAGGTTTGAATCCTGTAGGGGTCACAAAGAAAGAGCCTAAGTTGAAATGTCAGCTTAGGCTCTTTCCTTTATTTTCCGTGCGGGCCTGGCCCGCAACCATACTGTGCCCGGTACGGGCAATTCACGTTATCTCATAAGAATTTTTGTGAAAAATTTAAACAGCTTCTTATCTTTGCCATGCCGGACGTTCCTTTTTCCGGGAGACGGCCGGATATCCGTACAGGACAATTGCAGACCGGAACAATATAAACCGAAACAAGAAAACGTCTTACCGGCATTATGATAGAACAGGAGACAGCAGACATTCTCGGGATGAGCCTTCAGATGAAGATAATAATATCCTGCATAATCATCGTGACAGCCTATCTGGTCGACTTCCTGGGGTGCAGGCTTTTCGTGCCGCTGGCCCGCAAGGTGGCAGTAAGGACTTCATTCAAATGGGACAACTACATAACGGACAGCAATGTCGTCCACAATGTCTTCCATCTGATCCCGCCCATCACCTTCCAGGTGGCGCTTCCCATGCTCTTCCCCGGGCCCGCACAGTGGACAGGACTGCTTTCAAAGCTTTTCAACATATACATAATATTCATTTCATGCAGGCTGGTATGCGAGTTCGTCTCCTCGATGTACGCCATATCCAATGACTCCGACATCCTCAGGGACAAGCCTATGAAAGGAGTCTACCAGATGGTCAAGGTCATAGTGGTGTGCATAGGGGTCATCCTGGTGATAGGGGTGCTGCTGGACAAGGACTTCACTACCCTGCTTGCAGGCCTTGGAGCCTCCGCGGCAGTGCTGATGCTCATCTTCAAGGACACTATCCTGGGCCTGGTGGCCGGAGTGCAGCTGTCTGCGCATGACATGCTCCGCCCCGGAGACTGGATCATGATCGACAAGTACGGCATCAACGGTACAGTCGAGGAAGTGTCTCTCAATACCGTGAAGATACGTAACTGGGACAAGACCATAATGACCATACCGCCCTACGCGCTCGTGAGCGAGTCTTTCAAGAACTGGAGGGGTATGCGGGAAAGCGACGGACGGAGGGTGGCAAGGTCGGTCCGCATCGACATGAACTCGGTAAGGTTCTGCACGGAGGAGGAACTGGAGCGGTTTGCCGGGGAAGAATGGGCGCAAGGCCTGGAGATGGGGAAAGACACAGTCAACCTGAAACTCTTCAGGGCTGCCACAGAGCACTACCTCAGGAGCAGGTCCGAGGTCAACAGCGACATGATGCTCATGGTCAGGCAGCTGGAGCCGACACCCGAAGGACTCCCGCTGCAGCTGTATTTCTTCACCACTGCAAAGGACTGGGTTCCGCATGAGCATATCGCAGCCGATGTGATGGAGCAAGTGATAGCCAGGATGTACCAGTTCGGGCTCAAGGTGTACCAGAAGCCTTCCGGAGCGGACATGGCGGAACTCGGCAGGAAACTGGGCTGACACACCAGGCCGCGGGCCGGACTCACGCGCGGATAATCTCCAAAAAATAATTTTACTTACGGCCATCTTCTGCGTATATACAGTCAAAGAACGGAGGAAATGGGAAACTTGAAGACAGGCATACATGACAGTGTCCGCACACCGGAAGCCCTGCTCATGGAAGGAGTGGCCCGACAGGACATGAAGTCCCTGGAGTTTGTCATACGGAGATTCCGTCCGCTTGTGTTCAGGACAGCACTGAGGATAGTGTGCAGTACAGACGAGGCCGAGGACATCACTCAGGAGACCTTCATAAGGGTATGGAGGCATGCCGGCAGATATGACAGCAGATACAGTATCCGGACATGGCTGTACAGGATAGCCAGCAACCTCGCCCTGGACCATCTCCGCAGAAGGCGTCTCTTCCGTATAAGGCTTCCTGACGTCATCACCGGCCGTGCGGGAAACGCCGGCATCCCGGAAGAGAAATCGGCAGAGGAAAAGCTCATCATGGACGAAGATTGGAAGGCTTTTATCCGCATCTCGGAAAAACTCAGTCCAAAGCAGCGTCTTGTGCTCACACTCAGAGACATAGAAGGACTTGACACAGAGCAGGTGGCTGAAATAACCGGAATGAGCGCGGACCAGATAAAAAGCAATCTCTTCCAGGCGCGCAGGAAAGTAAAGGACATGCTTGGCAGAAAGCGGCATATCCCGACAAGAAAATAAACAGCTTGAATCCGAAACGACAATGAAAGAAGACACAGACCAGAGGTACACGCAGTTCATCCGGAGCATACGCGAAAAAAGCCGCGGCATGGCAGAAGACCCCGCGGGGTCAGGGCTCACAGTTGAAAG
Source organism: Candidatus Cryptobacteroides faecavium (assembly GCA_017694995.1). Taxonomy (GTDB): domain Bacteria; phylum Bacteroidota; class Bacteroidia; order Bacteroidales; family UBA932; genus Cryptobacteroides; species Cryptobacteroides faecavium. The sequence goes on from JADIMB010000121.1 coordinate 4,128, forward strand.
GGTGCTCGGAAAGGCCTCGGCGGGAAAGCAGCCGGGAGCGCATATGCGCGCAGGCGTCGCAGCGAGGCTGGCCTTTTCACTGGCAGGTTCTGCCGCAGCGGTGCTGGCAGCAGCCCTTGTCACGGGCACAGGTCAGTCCCTCTCCTCCCATGATGCAGATGAACTCTGCACGGACTGCACCTGGACAATATCGGCACAGGAGACAGGAGACGGCAATGAATTCAGGCCTTACGCCGCATACAGGGACTCCCGCAGGCTCAGGGAAAAGATAATCCGGAGAATCATGGCCGGAAGCACAGCGGATGCCGGCCCGGGCTGCGAAGAGACACAGAACAATTGAGAACCAAATCCATAACAAACAGAGGAGCCATGAAACACATATACGCAATACCGGCCGCACTTGCGGCAGCCGTTTCAGCGGCATCATGCATGTCATACACCTACATGACCACCAGCATACACCCGGACCTCTCGGCAGACAGGACAGTCTACACTCAGGCGGATTCGTCATACCTTACCGGAGAAACAGATGCGAACCAGTTCTTTTTCAAGCCGGACTCGACATGGGAGACAGGACTCCTTGCGGAGCCGTTCCGCAAAGACTTCCACGAAGAAATATGCATCATGAACATATATGCATCAAGGCGTCTCGGCAGTCTGGCTGAAGGGAAGCTCACCCCCGCCGAGCCGGAATTCGAGGGCTGCCCGGTCCTCGCTCCGGAAGAGACAGCGAAGAAGCATTTCCGGTGGTTCAGTACAGTATATGAATACAAGGCCGTATACCGGAGAATCGGAGGGCTGCCTGTAGATCTGGGGGAATTCATGGACAGGGAGACACAGGAGTTCTTCCTCCGGGGCGGGACAATGCCCGGGGACTGGAACGGCCTGGAGCTTTACTCAGCGCTGGAAGAAATGAACTCTGATTTCATGGAATGGTATGTCACGTCAACCTTCAAAGTGAGCCATGACATCATACAGGAGATGTGCGGTGTCAGGCAGCGGGGACTTCTTGAAGAGCTCTCCGGGAAAATACTTGAAGAATACATAAAGGAGGAGGAAGATGTCACCGTGGAATCCCTGTGCAGAAAACTTGACATCGCCTCCGGGACCAGTACATTCATGGATGTCTACTCGGGGAACAAGGCTGCAGCCGACTCCCTCTACAGAGAACAGTCAAGAGTCACGGAATATTTCGCCTGCTCGCTGATTTCGGAAATAGAAATGCCGGGCAAGCTCTGCAGAAGCAATGCCACGGCATTCAACGGCGGCAACCCGCAATGGAAGATAGACTGCTACCGGCTCCTGTATGACGACATCACAGTGACGGCCGTCTCCAGGGAAGCCAACATCTGGGCATACATCCTGACCGGCATAGTCCTGTCGGCAGGTATCTTCCTCCTGATCTCCCGGAAGCAGGGCTGAGACCGGCCCCCACAGGGGTCAGTCGTCTATCCCCATGAGGTTGAAATGCCTGTCGAAAGTCAGCTCGACACCGTATGAGATCTTTACCTCATACTCCCTCCTGTCCCTGGATATCTCCCTGTATTCGGCCCCCTGGTACATTTCCTCGACCTTGGCCCTTATAGGCTCCGGGACAAGATTCCTGTCAAGCCTTGCATACCTGCATTCTATGCTGGTCCATTCCCCCCTGCGGTCGAATTCTATCTTCTCTCCGGAGACCATCACCACCTCATAGTGCACCTCAAGGAAATCGCGCTCCTGCTTGGCGTAGGCAAGTTTGGATGAAGGGAAATTCTCAGAAAGGAAAGCCTGCGCCCTGTCGGGAAGGCGGTCGAATGAGACAGCCCTGTCATTGTCGGCGTAAACGGCTGCTGCAGCCGCAAGCAACGCCACCAGTAGTGTAATAAACTTTTTCATTGTAATGTTGTTCATATTGTCTGTTTTCAACCTTTGGCACAGCAAAGATAGGACATGATTCTGCAGTGCAAATGAAATGGGCGCCGGACTCAGAAAGTGACCGTGAAACTGTGCTTCCCGTCATACCTGTAGTCAAGACTGAAGGAATACCTTTCACAGATGGCCTTTACAAGAGCCAGTCCGAGTCCCGAGGAGCCTTCCTTCTTGGCCGGGCCCTGATAGAAACGGTCGAAGATACGGTCCTTGTCCAGCGGTGTGTCTCCGTCGTTCGACACCTCAAGGCACTTGTCCGAGAGCGTCACCGTGACCACGGAGCCGGACGGGGCGTAGACAAACGCGTTCTTGAGCAGGTTCGACACCATGATGGACGCAAGCTGCTCGTTCATTTCCAGGAGCACATGATCCGGGGCATTCATCACGGAGCGGATGTCCTTATATCCGTATATATCTCCAAGCATGTCCAAAGAGTCGCCCGCCAGACGGACAATGTCGATCTCTGACGTGTCGATGAACTGCCCGTTGTCTATCTTGGTCATAAGGAGAAGCGTCTTGTTCAGCCGGATCATCCGGTTCAGTGTCCTGCCGATGCTCATAAGCTCCTCTGCCTGCCGGTCGCTCAGGGATTCGGAATCAAGCATCATCTCTATCTTGCCTGAACAGACCGCAAGCGGAGTCTGGAGCTCATGCGACGCGTTGCCGATGAACTGGTTCTGGAGTTCGTACTGTTTCTCGATACGGTCGGCTGTGCGCTGGGTGGCCTGGGCGAGTATACGGAACTCCTCGATATCCGTATTGCAAGGCACAGGAGGATTGTCCTTCCCCGGGACATAACCCTGCACCCATTTCAGGAGGCTTTTCAGCGGCCTGAAATTGTAGTTGACCACGGCCACTGTAATCCCGATGCATGCCACCAGAAGTATGAAATAGAGGAAGACCATCCAGCGGAGTATCGCGGTGATCAGGTCCCTGCGCTCGAATGTAGGCACAGCCACGGTCAGCTCGTAATATGAGTCATCCTCGTCCATGAATATATGGTGACGGATCCTGGCAGCCTCGTCCTCGTCCTTGCTGGCTATGAAAATCATGGCGTTCTCATAGGATATGCTCGGCACCGAGGCGGCATACTCCGGCGACACCTTCCGGATGTAGTAAGTGTTGTTGGAACCGTTGTCTATGGAAGGGATCTCCACACCCGAGAGCCATTTCATGATAATGTCTGCGGAATAGTTCTCGAGCATGTCGTCTGTCTCGTCATTGATCTCGGCTTCCATGGCTCTGAAGAAAAAAATCCCCCAGGCTGTGAGGAACACAAGCATAAGGCCTGAGAGCCATAGTATTATCTTATATATGAATTTCATGGGAAAGACAGGGTTCAGGATTTCTCGACTAGCTTGTACCCGAAACCGTAGACCGCCTTGATCTCGATGTCGGCACCGGCCTCGGAAAGTTTTCTGCGGAGGTTCTTCATCTGCGCATAGACAAACTGGAAATTGTCAGCCTGGTCTATATGGTCCCCCCATACAGCCTCCGCAAGCACTGTCTTGTCCACCAGATGCCCGGGCCTCTGCATGAAGTACTTGAGGATGTCGAACTCTTTCTTGAGCAGCGGAACCGGCTTCCCGTCCACTGTCAGGCGGTTGGTCTCCGGCTCAAGGACTGCGTTGCCTGCCCTGAAGGCGAAGTCCCCGTCGGCCTGGCTGCGCCTTGCCACACTGCGTATCCTGGCCACAAGCTCCGCCAGATGGAAAGGCTTCGCGAGATAGTCGTCCGCCCCCAGCTCGAGTCCGCGCACCTTGTCGTCGATGGAATCCTTGGCCGAAATGATGATGACATTCACCTTCCTGTTCATCTTCTTGATGTGGGAAAGGATGTCCAGTCCGCTCCCTCCGGGCAGCATGATGTCCAGCAGGACACAGTCGTATGTATAAATGTCAAGTTTCTCTACCGCGGAGCCGAAATCCTCCGCATTCTCCACTATGAACCCCTCTTTCTTAAGGGTCCTGGACATCATGTCCTGCAGAGAGGCCTCGTCTTCAACTATAAGAATCTTCATGTCAGTAAGTCAGTCAAAACAATTTCCCTGCAAAATTATACCCCATTTCTGAAATGGAAATGAATATTCCAAAGATACGAAATTCTTTTTTCTTTTAAAGTTAAAATTTATACCTTTGAAAATTTGAAATTCAGCTGAAAGAATGGATAAAAGACTCTTCCTGCTAGACGGGCATGCCCTGATCTTCAAAATGTACTACGCATTTCTGAAACGCCCGATGATAAACTCCAAGGGGGCGGACATGTCCATCCTGTTCGGATTCACGAAATATGTACTGGAGCTGCTGGAGAAAGAGAAGCCGTCCCATTTCGCCGTGGCTTTCGATCCTCCGGGCGGCACTTTCAGGCATAAGCTCTATCCCGCATATAAAGGTACAAGGGAAGAGACTCCCCAGCTGGTCATAGACGCGCTGGGGCCTCTCACAGAACTGTGCAGGGCCATGCGCATCCCGGTGCTGATGGTGCCGGGATATGAAGCCGACGATGTGATAGGCACAGTGGCCAAGGAAAAGGAGAAGGAAGGCTTCAAAGTCTATATGGTGACCCCGGACAAGGACTACGGGCAGCTGGTGTCAGACAATATCTTCCAGTTCAAGCCCGGCAAGTCCGGCGGCGAGGACGAAATCCTGGACAAGGCCGCAGTCTGCAGCAAATACGGCATAGACACACCTGGACAGGTAGTGGAGTTGCTTACCATTTGCGGCGACACTTCGGACAATGTGCCCGGGGTAAAAGGCGTCGGTGAGAAAGGGGCCGGCAAGCTGGTATCCCTTTACGGGAGCGTGGAGAACATCTACAGCCATCTGGACGAGCTCACCCCGAGGCAGAAAGAGGCCTTCCGGCAGGCGGAGGGACACATAAGGCTGAGCCACGAGCTGGTCACAATCCGTACAGACGTGCCTATAGAGGTATCCGACAAAGACCTCGAGACAGATACCGCCTACGACCCTGAAATAGCAGGGCTTTTCGAAAAATATGAATTCACCTCGCTGCGCAAATACATCAGCCACCTGGGGCTGCCTGAAAGCACGACGGGCCGTAAAGAACTGGAATACAGCGTCATACCGGCAGAGAAAGCATGTGCGAAAGCCCGGGCCGGGAAAAGCTGCGCGATAATCACGGAAAGTTTCGGCGAGAGCATCTTCTCAGGCATAAAGGAAATAAAGATGGCTGTACGTGACGGAGATTCGGTATACGTGGCCGCAGGTGCGCCGGAGGATTTCAGGGAGACAATGTGCGACCCGTCGACAGAAAAATACGGATATGACCTTAAACGCCAGTGCAATCTCCTGGCGGAAGCCGGAATAGAGGTTCAGGGCAAGCTTCTGGACATCGAGCTCATGCACTATGTGATCAACCCGGAAAAGAGCCACAAGCCGGATGTGCTCCTCAAAGGGTATCTTGACATGGAGCTTGATGTAGAGGAGAAGCACAGGGAGATGCAGCAGAGCCTTTTCGATGACGAGGTGCCTGCGGACAGCAGCAGGAGGCACGAGAAAGAGGCCGCAGCCATGATCCTTCTCGGGGAGAAGGTCAGGAACGACCTTGCCAAATCCGGCATGTCGTCCCTTTACGACACGATAGAGGAGCCGCTGGTCCATGTCCTCTCGAAGATGGAAAGGGCCGGTGTGAAAGTGGACCTTGGACAGCTGAGGGAGTATGCGGCCCAGCTCAACAAGGAACTGGAGGAACTGCAGCAGAAAATAAGGGAGATGGCCGGAGAGCCCGACCTCAACATCCTGTCTCCCAAGCAGATAGGTTACGTCCTTTTCGAAAAGCTGGTGCTGGACCCCAAAGTTAAGGCCAAAAGCGGGGTCAGATACAGCTACTCCACGGACGAAGAGACACTCACGTCCCTGGCAGACAAGCATCCGATAATAAACGAGATACTGGAATACAGGGCGGTGAAGAAACTCCTTTCCACCTATATAGAACCTTTCCACAATTTCGTGTCACAGAAGACAGGGAAGATACATACCACATTCAACCAGGCGCTTACGGCCACAGGAAGGCTGAGTTCCTCAAAGCCCAACCTCCAGAACATACCGGTGAGGACCGAGCGCGGGAAGGAAATCAGGAAAGCATTCGTGCCGAGCATGGAAAACGGGATAATCCTCTCTGCCGACTATTCGCAGATCGAGCTGAGGATTATGGCGCATCTGAGCCAGGACAAGCACCTTCTGGAAGCGTTCCGCCACGGTCTCGACGTGCACGCCATGACAGCGGCAAAAATCTTCGGGACAGACATACAGGATGTGACGCCAGAGCAGAGGCGCATAGCCAAGACAGCCAATTTCGGAATCATGTACGGCATATCGTCATTCGGCCTGGCACAGAGGCTCAGAATCCCGAGGGCACAGGCAAAGAAAATCATAGACGACTATTTCGCCAATTTCCCTTCCATCTCCTCGTACATAAGCAAGACGGTAGAGTCTGCGAAGGAAATAGGCTATGTAAAGACGATATTCGGAAGGAGGCGGTATCTGCCGGACATAAACTCCAGGAACGCCACAGTCCGCTCCCTGGCTGAGCGCAATGCGGTCAACGCCCCGATACAGGGCACATCCGCAGACATCATCAAGAAAGCCATGATAGAAGTGGACCGCCGCATAAGCGAGGCCGGCCTCAGAAGCAGGATGGTACTGCAGATACACGATGAACTCGTGTTCGACGCTGTAGCCGAAGAGGCGGAGACACTGAAGGGGATAGTGACTGAAGAAATGGAAAACGTAGTGGAACTCTCAGTTCCCTTAACTGTAGAATGCAATTATGGAAAAAACTGGCTCGAAGCTCATTAACCTGCCCGATACCGAACTGGTCAAAATGGCCTTGGAGCAGGACCAGGGCGCGTTCATCGTCCTTTACACCAGGTACCACACAGGTGTAAGGAACCACATAGCCAAATACATAGCGCAGAAAGAGGATATCGAGGACATCACACTTGAAAGCTTCCAGAAAGCGTTCAGCCAGATAGCAAGCTACAACCCGGAATACAAGTTCTCCACCTGGCTGTACAGGATTGCGCGCAATACCGCCTTCGACCACATCAGCCGCAAAGACAGGGAAAAGAACAACCTTCCGACCACATCCATCAGCGAGCAGCTCTCGGAAGTCAATGACATACCTGCCGCATTCCACAATCCCGAAGAAGACATCATCAAGCAGCAGGAGTATGACAAATGGCTCGAGAACATCGAGCAGCTGAAGGACGACTACAGGACAGTGGCCAGGATGAACCTGATAGACAACTTCGGGTACAAGGAGATAGCCGAAGCCATGGACATCCCGATAAACACCGTGAAGACAAAGATACGCAGGGCAAAGGCCCAGCTGCTCAAGATGATGGACATATCGGACGAACTGCGCTGAGCCCCCTGCGGAATGAGGAGCGACGCATAAAACAGCAGACAATATGGATTTCAACGGATTCGAGAAAATCATAAAAGAAAAATTCCCGGACATATCCGGCGCGAAAACGGAAAGATTCAGGGCCCTGGACAGCCTCTACCGGGAATGGAACGCCAAGATAAACGTCATATCAAGGAAAGACATCGACAGTCTGTACCTGCATCATGTGCTGCATTCGCTTGCGGCGGCAGAGTATATAAGGGCCAATTCCCCGGAAGTCTTCAAGGCGATGTCTGAAGAGCCCGGCAGCGGGAATGCCGTATGCAGCATACTCGACCTGGGCACAGGAGGAGGGTTCCCGGGCATCCCGCTGGCGATAATGTTCCCTTCTGCCAGTTTCACCCTGTGCGACTCTATAGGCAAGAAGATAACCGTGGCTTCAGGAGTGGCATCAGCACTGGGGCTTGACAATGTCGTGGCAGTGAACTCCAGGGCGGAATCACTTCCGGGACAGTTCGACTATATAGTATCCAGGGCCGTCGCGTCACTGGACAGATTCATGCCGTGGGTGAAAGGCAAATACAGGAAAGGGATAATCTGCCTGAAAGGCGGGGATGTGGCGGAAGAGATTGCAGCCGCCATGGGAAAATTCCACCTGAAGCCGGGCTCCGTGCACACCTGGCCTGTCAGCAGCTGGCTGGGTGACCCGTATTTCGAGGGCAAACTTGTCATTTTCATCGGGGCATGAAGGCAGGGGTGGTGATTTTGCTGAAAATAATTTGCAAATAAAATGAAAAACACTACCTTTGCACTCCCAAAAGTTACTGAAAATATAAAAAGCATAAAATAATGAAAAGAACATTCCAACCATCACAGCGCAAGCGCCGTAACAAACATGGCTTCCGCGAGCGCATGTCTACACCGAACGGGCGCCGTGTTCTCGCTGCCCGCCGTCGTCACGGACGCAAGAAACTGACTGTATCATCAGAGGACAGATTCTAGCAGTGCAGCCCTGGAAGGATGTTCCTTCGCGCTGCAGGGGAAATCACAGAAAGACAAGAGACTGGACCAAGCCAGTCTCTTCTTTTTATATAGTACAGTTCATTCCACAGCCACGACAGCCGCACCGATCAGCTCTGACGAAGACCACAGCCACAAGGTCCCGGAAGACCAGTCGGCCTTCACAAGTGAAAACTCCACATCCTTCTTTTTCCTGAGGTTGGAGTAAGTGGTCCATTCCACGTCGCACTTGACACTCTCCCCCACTTCCCTCGGAGTCCTGCTGCATCTGAGGATATAGTAATCCGACATGTCGTCGTCGCACACGACGAACACACACGGGTCAGGACTGTACACAGACTGCCAGGTGAGCATGTTGAACCTGTGCTGCTGCGCTCCCTTGACAGTGAATGTCACCAGGTCGCTCTCCTCGAAACTCTGCCTGAGGGCAGGGCCGTCAGGAGAACACCCGCACAAGGCAAGGGCCACCAACATAGTCAGGACGGCCTCCGGTTTCCGCACAATCCGCATATTCATTTGATTCCTATATATTTCGACACCCTGAACTCACGCCCGTCAGGGAACCGGGCAACAGCCTCGAGCACTCCGGACTGCTGCGGCACATAATATCCGCTCCCGTCGGTTTCCACCGGAGTACCGTCCATAGTCCATTCGACAGACTCGGCATCCGCCGCATTGTAAAGCCTGAGAGGGAATCCGGTACCGGAAGGGAAACTTCCGTCCGCGTTCCTTGCCATGTCGTGCAGATAGATATACGGAGGATAATCCGTGGACGGGTGAGTGCTTATCTGGCGTATAGTGACAGGTCCGGTGATCCCTCCCACCGAATACCCTATACTGACCGTATAAGTCGACGAGGGGGAAAGCCCCTCGAATGTGACAGAGAATCTGCCCTCCTCATAAGGCTCTGCATCCAGCTCCTCTATCGTCGAGCTCCCGTCGGACAGTATGACATATGCGGAGGACCATGTATCCGCGCTCCACGTAACGATAGCCGCATCCTGGAATGCCCGTATGGACACATCACTGACAACCGGCAGCAATGAATACTCGTTGTCATAGACCGAGAAACACACCGCTCCGGACTCGTACCCTATGTCTGTCACCGATATCCCGGAGGCCTCTCCCGACCATGAGGAGAACGCCGGGTCGGAAGCCGGGGTGAACGAATCGTTTTCTCCGGAAGGATAGAAGATACGCTGGAAATCACCTCCGGAAGAGGACACCCTGGGGAAAACCGCGGACGGGTCGGCCTCTACAAGATCAGCGCACTGGTGGTCACTGTGGGAGTTGACAGTGTTGGCATACGGGCCCTTCATAAGCCACCTGTCGCATGCCTTTGCCCCCGACACGGAATTGTACGAGCTGTCCACATGATATATCAGCATGCCGGACCCTCCTATATACTTGTCCCACCCGGAGGCCTCTCTGCACTCGAACAGGTAGAACTCGCCTTCCGTCTCCGTCCCTGCATACAGGTAGACCCCTGACTTGTCGACCGGCTCCAGCCTGTAGTCCCCGGCTTTCAGCGTGTCCATGGAGGATATGCCGAGGATGCGCCTTTCTATGGCATTGAAATTCGGCGGGGTCCTGCCGCCGTTATTGAGATTTCCCCTGTCCATGATGGACGTACTGCCCCACAACGCCGCAGAAAGGCCGTTAATGTCATAGAAGTCAGGCAGGCCGAGAGTATGGCAGTACTCATGGCAGAATGTGCCTATCGTCATGATACCGTTGCCGTTCTCCCTGTCGGACTTTATCTCGGAGGTACAGGCGTAGCAGTTGATCCTGATTCCGTCACACTCAAGGTCCAGGTTCTTCTCCGTATCAAGGAACCCGGACTTGGACCACAGATGGTCCGCATCAGCCCCTGCAGCCTCGTCCTCCCCGGCAAATATGACCATGACCTGGTCAAGGACCCCGTCTCCGTTACTGTCAAAAGAAGAGAAATCCACCTTGCTGTCCGCCAGCATGCAGGCCTCATACACCATCCGCCCCATGCGCAGGTCGGTACCGGGGGCGTCCAGATTCTCGTTCCTGCCATAGAAGCTGTAGCTGTAGCTCAATGTGACAATGTCACTCACCTCGAACCTGAACTCATATTCCCCGCCGAACTGGTCCCGGAAATAGTCGGCGGCGCACCCTGTAGCCCCGTCCCTGCTGTAGCCCTCGAGGTTGAGGACATCGCTGATCTCATCCCTGGTGTATGTGAAGCCCAGATCCCTGAACGCGACCAGAAGCACCGGGACACGGACTACCCCGTCCCCGTCCGCAGACGGCTTCCCCTTTTTCATAGGGCTGACAGATCCCGGAGGCGAAGCGAACAGTGCCGCAGGAAGCAGCAAAGCCGCGGCAAGAGCGGCGGCATACCTTCTGGCTGAGAGGAATTTCCGAAGCTGTGTGAACATCTCAATACTGTTTTTATTGTCAATCCGGCGAATTATATTTACGACAGTATACTTCAGTGAGGCATCTCCGACAAATTCACCGGATACGGGACCAAACAAAAGCAACAAATGCTATATTTGTATCCGAAAAATATTCTGCATAGTTAGCTATTTTTTATGAGACGGACAATTATTGATTCATTAACCACCATTGCCGCGTTATGCCTCGGGGGACACATGTATGCCCAGGAACAGACAGTCGGACTTCTTAACAGCTACGGGACCCTTGACAGCTGGTCAGTCAGGGAGATCAAGGAATCGGGGATCATCGGCGGCAACACCAAGTATCTTTTCGAATTCTTCGGAGACAGGGACACCACCGCCACAAAAGAGCCTTTCGAAGCCCCGGAAGGCTACCTCTGGAGGACAAACAACGTAATGGCCGTGGTAGCCGGAGTGACCAAGACCAACAACACCGTCTTCCCTGAGAAGCGCGGTGACGGATACTGCGCCCGGATAGAGACGCACATCGAGACAGTGAAGGCCCTGGGCATAATCAATATGGATGTCACCTGCCAGGGGGCATTCATCCTGGGGAAGATCACCGAGCCGATAAAAGACACCAAAGACCCTATGGCCAAAGTGCTGTACGGCATACCGTTCAGCGGGAGGCCAAAAGCCCTTGTCTTCGACTACAAGGCCGACGTAGGACATGAGGCCATTAGGGGGACCGGATTCTCGAAACTCAAGAACCTGGGTTATCCGGACTATCCGGAAATAGCCATAATCCTCCAGAAAAGATGGGAGGACGAGGACGGGAATGTGCATGCCCTGAGAGTCGGCACCGGCATTGAGCGCATAATGGAGAACATCCCGGAATGGGAAAACGGGCACCGCATTGAAGTGCACTACGGAGACATCTCCGGCAGACCGTTCTTCCAGGATTATATGGGGCTGAACAATGACCCTGAGCGCGCCTTCCATACCATCAACTCCAAAGGGAAGAACGTGACCGTGTCAGAAGACGGTTGGGCCGCCCCGGAGGAGCAGCCCAACTTCATGATAATCAAATTTATATCCAGCTGCGGACAGGCATTCTACGGTGGAGTAGGCAATGTCCTGTGGATAGACAACATCTCGATAGAAATGTAGCCCTTCTCTGCCCTTACCAGACGAAGTCAAAACGGATGTCACGCGGTATGTCATGCCCGTTCACATTGGCGATATCAGCCGCAAGCGGTTCATGTATCACCGCATTCTTTTCAGTGTATGACTTCGCGAACTCATAATCGCCTGTAGCCTGGGTCTTGAGGATGAGGCCGGCCCATCCGTCTATTGCCTCAAGGGCTTTCGCATAGTCTATATGATAAAGACCTTCGGAGTTCCTGCTGAAAGCGCCGTTGTCCTTCAAATAGTTGTAGCACATCATATTCGCTTTCCCGTGTGAAGAAGCGGCACCGAAACGTACCGAGCGTACAAGGCCCGCGATGAACGTAGTAATGGCGTCCTCCTTGGAGATAAGCGGTATTTCCTGCATGTCTATGAGACGGCATACCATGAAAAGGCCCAGGATATCGGCCTTGGCCTCCTCCCATGTGGTCTTCATGTCCTTCATGGCCTCGTCGACCGACCCCCTGCCGTTGACTGTCTCCTTCACTCCCAGCCCGTGGGCCACCTCGTGGAATGTCACGTTCCAGAAGAATGCCTCGGAACGCAGGTGCTTCCTCTGCTCCGGCTCCACAAGGACGCGTCCGATAGGAAGGAGTATCTTGCTGAACTTGGCTGTTATGCTGTTGTGCAGCTGCAGACGGCGGGTCCCCTTCACTGCCTGGACCCTGTCATCGTTCGGCAGATTTATGGCAATGGTCTTGCTCCCGGCGTTGCAGTCACCGGCATAGTATATCGCATCATAGACGTTCAGGTCCGATGATGTTCCAGGGACAAAAGTCTTGTATTCATCCGGGCAAGGCAGCATTTTCTGCAGGTCCGGCAGCATGGAAACATACTTTGCGAGCTCCGCACTGCGTTCGATGTCCTTCAGCAGGATAAAGCACTCGTATGAAGTCTTTATCTCATTGAGCTTGTCATCATAGTTCTCGATAGGCCCGATGACGATATCTATGTTGCTGTCCTTCATGTCCATCCATGCAAGGTCACTCTCATAGTACTCGTCGGTGCGGAAAGCCTGGACGCGCTTCTGGAGATAATTCCTGAGGCCCTCGTTCTCCGTGATCATCGCCGCCTCTTCAAGATACCTGCATATCCTCTCAAGCGGCTCCCTGTACTCGTCATGGTACCACACGCATTTCAGATTCCCGTCCCCGTCACGCCTGAGGACAGTATAAGGGCTGTTCTTGGCAGGGTCGTCAAAAGAGTCGAACTCGGCCTTGGTGATATCCTGCGGATAGTAATTCGCCCCGGCAGGCTTCTCTCCGTATCCTTTGACAAAAGGAGAGTTGTCATCCAGCCTGTCCCACGGGCCGTAATTGATCATGGCATAGTCCGCGGCAGCCTGGTCGCCGAGATTCTCCATCAGGGCCTTGTCCCCGAAAGTCTGCTGCCAGAAAAGCCTGTCTGTGACCACGGCAGCCGCCCTGAACAGGTTCAGCACCTGCTTGTTCTTGTCAGACAGAGTGTCAAGCATAGGTGAAGTGAGCTCCACGACTGCATATTCGTCAACTTTACGCTGCAGATCCCGGCCGTTTTCGCCAGGACCAGAACACGACGCGGCCATGGAGGCAAACGCCAGGGCCGGGCACGATAATAAAACTAAGTTCCGTATGTTCATTGTATAGGATTATGGTTTATTCAAAATCTCAGTACGTCATATCACACCTGCCGGAAACCGCACGGAGTCCCGCCGGCATGGAATTCCCGGGAATCTCCCCGCCGGGTCCAGATAAGGACGGCCGGCTTCCTAATATCAAGCGAACTTAAACAAAAAATCCCGCTAAAGCAAGCACTTGCCAACAATAAAGGAGCCATGCCGGATTTTCTGGCGGCATAGCCCCTTATCTGCAAATGTAAGACAGTTTTCTAGTATGACTGCGCGATGGCGATGAAGTCATCAGCCTTCAGGGCAGCGCCTCCGATAAGGCCGCCGTCGATGTCAGGACATGCGAACAGCTCCTTTGCGTTGGAAGGCTTGCAGCTTCCGCCGTAGAGGATGGTGATCTCCTCGGCGAGGGCCCCGAACTTCTCGGCAAGCACCTTGCGGATGCAAGCATGAATCTCCTGCGCCTGCTCTGCAGTGGCGGTCTTGCCGGTACCGATGGCCCATACAGGCTCATAAGCTACGACCACCTTGGCCATCTCCTCGGCTGAAAGTGTGTAGAGCACATTCTTCACCTGCTCTGAAACCACGTCGAAATGACGTCCTGCCTCACGCTCCTCGAGGTTCTCCCCCACGCAGAAGATAGGCGAAAGCCCTTCAGCGATAGCGAGTTTCACTTTCTCTACGAGCTTGGCATCAGTCTCGCCATAGTACTGCCTTCTCTCGGAATGCCCGAGGATAGTGTACCCGCATCCTACTGACGAGAGCATCTTCACAGACACCTCTCCGGTGTATGCGCCTTTCTCCTTGTCTGCGCAGTTCTGTGCTGAAAGTCCCACAACGGAACCCTTCACCACCTCTGCCACAGGATAAAGATGTGTGAAAGGAGGCGCAATGACAAGTTTCACATCAGCAGGCACTTCTGAAGCCTTTGCCACCACTTCTTTTGCAAGTTCAACGCCTTCTGGAACTGTAGTGTTCATCTTCCAGTTTCCGGCAACGATTTTCTTTCTCATATTGTAAAAATTAATTCGGTTTTTCTGCCAATGCACCCTTACATCAGGGCAATCGTGCAAAAATACAAATAATCGGCGGAATAACCACAGCCCTGATGCATTTTTTGCTATGTGGCAGAGTCAACGAGGGGATAGAGCCGGACATCGAAGTGAGGGCGACAGCAGCTGACCATATCTCCGGACATGACAGAGCTGTCACCGCAGGTGACTGGGGTGGACAGACAGGATTTCCGGAGGAAATCATTAACGTCAGTGTGACGGATTCCAAACATAAATTCGTCGAACTGACGTTAATTAGTAACTTTCTTGTATTGATTAGAAGAAAACCATATTTGGCCGGATCTCTTCAATCATTTTTTGCGGAACCTCACACTCCCGGGCAATCTCCGGCCACATTGATGCCGCCTGGCAGACCTCGTCGATAATCCGTGCGGCATTCTTGATGTTGTTCTTGGCGCCGCATTCGAGCAGGTCATCTTTGGTGATGCCGCTGAATTTGCCGTTTATCGACATCTGGTGAGCCGAGGTCCACTGGCCGTCGGGATTGTAGGCGTAGCACATGTCGTAGGCCGGAGAAAGGCGCCATTCCCCGCCTCTGTCCATCAGGAAAGAGATATTCTTCGTATGATCGTCCTGGTTGCGCACCACGACATTGAAAACCATTCTGCGGAACATCTCCTGTGCCTCCTTGTAGGTGAGCCGCAGTCCGCGCATCACAGTGAACGCTTGTTCATAAGAGTAGGCTCTAAGCAGCCTGTAGTCGAAGTGTGCAATGGCGCATAGTGTTTGCATGTGCACCTTTGCACCGTTTATCCGGTCAAACCTCTTTGTCAGGAAATGGGCCCTCCCGTTCTCTTCAATCAGCGAGCATTCTGTCATTTCGATGCCACATTCCTTCACAAGACGTGAGAAGGAGTACTCCAGTCTGCCGAAGTTTTCAGTCTCCCTGAATCCGGCCATGGCGGATACGCCGTCCAGTTTGATGATATAGTAGTCGAACCCGTCTGGAGCCTCGACCTGCCCCGACCGGATCTCTCCGGTGGCTTTGTTGTAGGCTATGATTGCCTTGGCGCGTTGTCCGCCGGCTGAGGTGCCGAGGCGCAGAATCTCTGCAATGGCCGCCTTTTTGTCGGAGCTGATGTTCACGTTGAAACTTGATTTGTCGGCAAGGGCTTCTCTGGCTACATCCACCAAAGAATCAACCTCTATCCGGATATCCGTATTAACAGCGTCGATGGCCGGTTCAAACTCAAGGGCGCCCATGCAGCGTTTGCCCAAAAAGCAAAGTGACTCGATCGCATTGCCGCTGGTCCGGCCCGTCAGGGCCAGCCATTTCTCAAAGAGGACCCGGCCGTAT
>JADIMB010000006.1 GCA_017694995.1 Candidatus Cryptobacteroides faecavium
GACAGCCCCTTGTTAAGGGGCGCCACCCCCTTCCTTCCCCCTCGCCGGGGGACCTGTCGCAGGCCACAGGCCTGCTCCTTAATAGGTAATTCGATGTAATTTAATGATTTAAATTCATCGAATTCACGTTAGAATAATTTTGATATAAAGAAGACTCTTTCAATGATTCCCAGACATATCCGGACTGGTGTCATTGTGCGTATTGATTTTATTAGTACCTTTAAAGGATATTTTGAAGTTATAAGAACGAACTACAGATATGACCCTATGAAGCTGACCGTATCTATTTGTAAAACAGTGTTGTGCCTGTCGCTGGCTGTGCCGTTTCCGGTGGCCGGGGAGGGACTGGCTGCGGCCCAGACTGCGTCCATGACCCTCGGACAGGTGATAGAGCAGGCCAGGACGAGTTCCGTGTCTGCCCTGGAGGCCAAGGCGTCGTTCGTGTCGAGCTACTGGGCGTGGCGGTCATACAAGGCCAGCCGTCTCCCTTCGCTCAACCTCTATGGAAACCTCGCCTCGTTCGACCGGTCGCTGCGCCAGCTGCAGAACTACGAGACCGGGGAACTGGTCTACACAAGCAACTACAACATGCAGAACAGCATCGGCCTGTCCATCTCCCAGAATATCACATTCACAGGCGGTACCCTTTCCCTCTACTCTGACCTTTCGCGCATAGACCAGTTCGGGGTGGATGCCGGGAAGACATATTATGCGCAGCCGGTGACTCTCTATTACGAGCAGCCGCTTCTTGCCTACAACCGCTTCAAATGGGAGAAGAAGCTCTCCCCGAGGGAGTACGAAGTGGCCAGGCGCACTTATATAGAATCGATGGAGAATGTCACCATCAATGCTGTGCAGTACTACTTCCAGCTGATGCTGGCCAAGAGGAATTACGACAAGGCCTGCACGAATTACGAGAATACCAGCCAGATGCACGCCATCGCCGCGCAGAGGATGGAATACGGTACAGTGACCAGGGACGAGTACCTGCAGCTGGAGCTGCGTATGCTCAATGACAGTATATCCATAAACGAGTCTTCGATAAAGGTGAAGGAGGCGCAGATGCTGCTGAATTCCCTGCTGGGGTACGGTGAGTCCTTCGAGATAGAGCCTGTGATGGAGGACGAGCTTCCCGATATATGGATGGACTATGACATCGTGATGGCCAAGGCTCTGGAGAATTCCTCCTTCAGGCTTGAAAATGAAATCAAGACTATCACGGCCGAGTCCGACATAGCCCAGGCCAAGGCCAACCGCGGGGCGACAGTGTCCCTGAGTGCCAAGTTCGGGCTTTCAAATACAAATTCGGCTTTCCGCGAGACATACAAGAACCTCCTGGACCAGGAGGTGGTGGGGCTTACGTTCAGTATCCCTATTTTCGACTGGGGGATGGGCAAGGGCCGGGTCAAGGAAGCAGAGGCGAGGGCCGCTGTGGTCCGGGCCCAGGTGGAGCAGGCGGAGAACGACTACCGCCGGCAGATTTACACCGCTGTGGGCCAGTTCAACAGTCAGAGGCAGCAGTGCATAGTCTCCGGGAGGGCGAGCCGTATAGCACAGGAACGCTATGACCTGATGATGGAGAAGTTCCGCAACGGGACGGCTACCGTGACCGACCTTAACACGGCCCAGAGCGAGAACGACGAGGCCGCGGACAAGTATGTGAACGACTTGAGCAATTTCTGGAACTATTATTATACTCTCCGCCAGCTTACCCTCTATGATTTCATGGAGGGCAAGGATATCGAGGTGGATTTCGAGGAACTTCTGAAATAGATCCTGCCCCAGCGGCACGATATAAACTGACCGAATGATGATGAAAAAGACTTTGATGACCATGATTCCGGCTGCGGCGCTTCTCCTTGTCATGGCGTGCGGATGCCGGAGCGGAGAGGAAAATACCGGTGATGTCCGTGACGGCAGGCTCCAGTATGAGGCCGAAAGGAATGAAGTGGAGGTGATGACCCTGGAGCGTACGGTGTTCACACGGCAGCTCATTTCCAACGGCAGGCTCTCGGCCAGGGCCCGCAGCTCCCTTGCTTTCAGAGGGACAGGGATGATAGAGCAGGTGAACGCGCGCAACGGTGAGACTGTCCGGGCCGGGACAGTAATCGCGGCTTTGGACCGCACGGACAAGGCCATTGCCCTCAAATCCGCCCGTATAGCGATGGACAAGGCCGGCCTGGACCTGTACGATGTGCTTGCCGGACAGGGATACATGACTCGGGATACCTCGTCGGTGCCGGCGTCAGTGATGAAGATGGCCCGGATGCGCTCCGGGTACGATGCGGCCCTTAACAGTCTGCACCAGGCGGAGTATGATTACTCAGGGACTGTGCTCACGGCGCCTTTCACCGGGAAGGTGGCTGACATCAAGCTCGGGAGTTTCGAGCAGGCCTCCTCAGAGCCGTTCTGTACTCTTATAGATGACAGCAGTTTCGATGTGGACTTCACTGTCCTGGAGTCCGAGTACGGGTTCCTGGAGGAGGGGCTGAAGGTCAAAGTGACTCCTTTCTCGGGGGGCTCAGGGCATCTTTACGGCACGCTCACTTGCATAAACCCTACTGTGGACAAGAACGGGCAGGTGGCTGTGACGGCTACCGTGGAGAATGACGGCACGCTCATAGACGGGATGAATGTGAAGGTTACGGTCGAGAAGGATGTCCCGGGCCAGCTCGTGGTGCCCAAGAGTGCTGTGGTGATAAGGGACAATCTCGAGGTCCTCTTCCGCCACAAGGACGGCAAGGCTCTCTGGACATACGTCCATACTCTCATGTCCAGCGGTGACAGCTATGTCGTGGTGCCGAATACCGACAGGGGGGCAGAGCTCAGTGAAGGTGACCAGGTGATCATCTCGGGCAACCTCAACCTTGCGGACGGCTCGTCGGTGGAAGTCAAGAAATCCTCAAGATAGAATCCCGCCATGCTCAGAAGGATATTGGACAGGCCCATAACGGTCACTATGGCCCTTCTGGTGGTCATAGTTCTGGGAATCGTGAGCATGAGGCTCCTCCCCATCTCCCTTATTCCGGAGGTGGACATACCGTATATCACGGTGCAGGTCTCTGCCCCGGATCTTTCGGCGAGGGAGATTGACGAGACGGTGGTCAAGCCTCTGAGGCAGCAGCTCATCCAGATACATTCCCTCGAGGACATACAGAGCGAGTCCAGGGACGGGAGCGGGAACATACGGCTCACATTCCGTCAGGGGGCGGATATAGACTACCTGTTCATCGAGGTCAACGAGAAGATTGACCGTTCGATGGGGGCCCTGCGGGAGATAGAGCGTCCTAAGGTGCTGAAATCCAGTGCGACGGATATCCCTGCGTTCTATATCAACATGACTCTCAGGAATGAGTCCGCCCTGCCGGAGGGCACGGATACTTCCCTTTTCCCTGTCACGGAGCAGTTCACCAGGATGAGCCGTTTCGCTTCGGAAGTGGCGGTCAAGAGGATAGAGCAACTGGACGAGGTGGCGATGGTGGACATCAGCGGATGCGTGACCCCGGAGATACTTGTCATCCCGGACCAGGAGGCCCTGCGCCGGATGGGCATGTCTGAGAGCGAGTTCGAGAGCTGCATAACCTCCGCGGACATCCGTCTCGGGAGTCTGACCATAAGGGACGGGGAGTACAGGTACAGCGTGAAGTTCCAGTCATTCGCCTCTGACAAGGAGGATATCGGGGACATTTATATAAACCGTGAGGGCAAGCTTTACCAGGTCAAGGACATCGCCAGGGTGATCGAGCATCCGGCCAAGCGCTCGGGGCTTGTGCGCTCTGAGGGAAGGGATGCCGTCACCATGGCCGTGATCAAGCAGAGCGACGCCAAGATGGCGGACCTGAAGAGGAGTATAACCGGACTGATGGACCAGTTCGAGAAGGATTATCCTGACGTGGAGTTCGAAATCACGCGAGACCAGACGGAGCTTCTTGAATATTCCATCAACAACCTGGTCAGCAATATCATAGCCGGTGTGGTCCTGGCCTGCATCGTGATTTTCCTGTTCATGCAGGACTTCCGCTCTCCTACGCTGGTCGCGTTCACTATCCCGGCGGCCCTGGTGTTCTCCATGCTGGTGTTCTACGCCATTGGCTTGACTGTGAACATCATATCCCTTTCAGGACTTGTGCTCGGAGTGGGGATGATGGTGGACAATACCATCGTGCTCATTGACAATATCACGGCCCGGTGGCAGCGCGGTGACCCTCTCCGCAGGGCCGTGCTGAAGGGCACCTCCGAGGTGGTGGCACCTATGCTCAGTTCAGTGCTTACGACTTGTGCCGTTTTCATCCCGCTGATATTCGTGAGCGGGATTGCAGGGGCCATGTTCTATGACCAGGCGATGGCCGTCACTGTCGTCCTCCTGACGGCGTATGTGGTGACTGTCACAGTGGTCCCGGTATATTACTGGTGGTGGTACAGGGGGTTCTCCTCGTTCAGGCCCAACCCTTTCCTGGAGAAATTCTCTTTCAGCAGGGTCATAGGCAAGTACGAGTCTGGCCTGATGTGGGTATTCCGCCACAGATGGGCGGGGTGGGGCCTGTTTGCCGCGTCCATTGCCGGCATCGCCGTGTGCTTCATCTGTATCCCGAAGGAAAAGCTCCCTGAGATTACATATACCGACATGATAATGAAGGTGGACTGGAACGACCATCTGTCCCTGGAGCAGAACACGGAGCGTGTCAAGGACATAGAATCTCTGGCGCAAGGCCATGTGACCCAGTTCACTTCGATGGTCGGGATGCAGCAGTTCGTGCTGAGCCACAGCGGGGACCCGTCCGTGTCGGAGGCTGTGCTTTATTTCAAGTGTCCTGACGCGTCCTCCCTTGAGGAGCTGCGCAGGGCCATAGACGCTTTTCTGGCGCGTGGCTATCCGGAGGCTGTGTACAGTTTCGAGGCCTCTGGGAACATCTTCGACATGGTCTTTGCCGAAAAGGAGCCGGACCTGGTGGCAAGGCTGCGTCCTGTCTCTGTGCCTGAGCTGGATGCCGGGCTCCTGGAGTCCGTGAGGGCGAAGGTGGCCGGGCGTTTCCCGGGGATGTATATACCGGAGGTGGCCCTGAAGAAGGATATGCTGTATGTGGCGGACCCTCAGATGATGGCCCTTTACGGAGTGACGTATTCCGACCTGGTGGACGTGCTGGAGAATGCCCTGAACAGTAACAGCCTGTTCAACATAGTCCAGGGAGATGAGACACTTCCTGTGGTCATGGGTGTGGATACCAGGGATATACATTCCATCATAGACGGCACGTCAATATGGAAGGACGGGCACGACATACCTGTGAATGTGCTGATGAAGCAGACATACGACGAGGACCTCAAGACCATGACTGCCGGTGCCGAGGGGAGTTTCTACCCTCTCTGCATGGACCTTTCCGGATACAGCGCCTCCGAGGTCATGGCCCTCGTGCGTGAAACGGTTCAGCGGGACGGGAATTTCGAGGTGAGCTTCAGCGGCTCTTATTTCTCCAACAGGAAGATGATCGGGGAGCTGGCAGTAGTGCTTGCCATAGCCCTCATACTGCTGTATCTCATCCTCGCGTCGCAGTTCGAGTCCCTGGTGCAGCCCCTTATCATCATGTCGGAGATTGTCATAGACATATTCGGGGCGCTGCTGCTGCTCTGGGTGTGCGGCGCGACTATAAACCTTATGTCGATGATCGGGCTGGTGGTGGTCTGCGGGATTGTAATCAACGACTCTATCCTCAAGATCGACACCATAAACAGGCTGCGGAAGGACGGGTTCCGTCTGAAGCATGCCATCATGGAGGCCGGGCAGCGGAGGCTCAAGGCCATTGTCATGACCTCCCTTACCACTATCCTTTCGGTGTGCCCTTTCCTGGGCAGGGGGAATATGGGGGATGACCTGCAGTACCCGATGTCGCTGGTGATTATCGCCGGGATGGTGGTCGGCACGACCATAAGCCTGTTCTTCGTGCCTATAGTCTATTACGAGATATACAAAAAGCAGGAGAATACGGAGAAATAAAAGGCAATGGACATCAGAAGGACAGACACATCGGCCCTCGGAGGAGGGACTGCCCCGGGAGCAATGCCAGGGCGCAGGCGGGGCATCCCTGCCTTCTCCGTGCTGCTTATAATGGCTGTCGCTGCTGTCATCGGCATAGCTTCAATACCTATGCTGAATGTCCAGTATGCCCCTTCCGTCACCGGGCGCTCGATAAGCGTCTCCTTCACGTGGAACGGGGCTTCCGAGCGTATCATGGAGGCCGAGGTCACATCCAGGATCGAGGGTGTCCTCTCCGGAATGAAGAACTGCACATCCATCTCGTCTGTCTCGGACAAGGGCTCCGGCAGCGTGACCCTGGACTTCCGCAAGGGGACGGATATGGCTGCGGCGCGTTTCGAGGTGGCTTCGCGCATCAGGAACATATTCCATTCTCTCCCCGAGGAGGTCAGCTATCCGGACATTTCGCTTGACACCAGGGGGACAGGAAGCACCACGGCCATTTCGTATGTGCTGAAAAGCCCGCTTCCGTCCATGGAGATCGAGAAGTTCGTGTCGGAGCGTCTCCTGACACCCCTTTCATCGGTCGACGGTGTGGACAAGGTCTCTTTCTGGGGTGCCACACCGTTTGAGCTGGAGGTGGAGTTCGATTCCCGCCTGGCGTCTGCGGCAGGTGTCACCGCCACCGAGATCGCCGATGCGTTCAACAGTTACTTCAACACGGAGATGCTTGGCCTTGTCCGCTCCGGAGAAGGCCTTATAAACCTGAAGCTCCGCAACAGGACGTCATCGGACCTGGGAAGCATCCCGGTGAAGTCCGCTCACGGGCATGTAATCTTTCTGAGGGACCTGGCCACATGGAGGTACAAGGAGTCCGTACCTACCTCGTATTTCAGGCTGAACGGGCTGAACACCCTCACACTGGCCGTCTCCACGGCCCCCGGTACAAATCTTCTGACAGTGGTCGGGGATGTCAAGGAGAAGATGGCCGCTCTCCAGGAGAATTTCCCTCAGGAGATAACCGCTTCCATAAGCCAGGACTCGTCGGAGTATATTTCCGGCGAACTGGACAAGCTGTATTTCAGGACATTGCTGTGTATCCTGATATTGCTCGTGTTTGTGTATCTGGTGAACAGGTCGTGGCGGTACCTGATGATCATCTCCACCACTTTGGCGGTGAATATCCTTGTGGCTGTGGTCATCTACAATCTTTCGGGGCTCTCCATCCACATCTATACCCTTGCCGGCATCACGGTCTCGCTGGGTATCATCATCGATACTTCCATTGTGATGGTGGACCATTATTCATATTACCGCGACCGGTCGGTGTTCCCGGCTCTGCTGGGGGCCACTGCCACTACTGTGGGCGCCCTGTGCGTGGTGATGCTGCTCCCGGAGGAGGACAAGAAGAACCTGGCGGACTTCTCCCTGGTGATAATCATCAATCTTTCTGTCGCCCTGGTGACCGCCTGGCTGTTCATCCCGTCTCTGCTGGACCGCTTCCCGATAAAAAGGAGCGCATACAGCCTCTCTGTACGCAGACGCAGGCGGGTGATAAAGTGGAACAGATTCTATGTCAGATATATAGACTGGGGGCAGAGGCACAGGTGGGTCTTCATGACGGCCCTGGTAGCGGGGTTCGGTATACCGCTGTGCGTCCTTCCTGCTAAAGTGGCGGAGGACAAGCCTCGGGAGCAGTGGACTTTCTGGGAGCGCACATACAATTCCGTCATGTCCTGGCGGCCGTATGCGGACAACAAGAATACGGTCGACAATGTGGCCGGGACATCTTTCGCCTTGTTCCACAAGGCCATAAACAAGGGGAACTTCTACCGCGAGCCTGGCCGTGACATGCTGTATGTCAGTGCGGGGATGCCGGAGGGCTGCACGGTGGCACAGCTCAACGAGGTGGTGGGCTATATGGAGAACTACCTCAGCCAGTTTGACCAGATAGAGTCATTCACCACCAATATCTGGTCTTACGACAACGCGATGATCCAGGTACAGTTCAAGCCGGAGTACGAGAAGACTTCTTTCCCTGCCGAGCTGAAGGCCCAGGTGATGTCTATGGCCAGCAACTACGGCGGCGCGACATGGCGTGTGTGGGGTATAAATGACAGCTATTTCAACAACAATGTCACCACCAGCTACAAGAGCAACCGCATCATTCTCACAGGCTACAATTATGACGAGCTCATCACCTATGCCGGGATGCTTGTGGACCGCCTGTCTGAGAACAGGAGGGTGTCCGGGCCCGAGATAATGAGCAGGGGGTGGAACGGCTTCGCCGGGAACGAGTTCAACATAGACTATGATTTCGGGAAGATGGCCGCCTTGGGGGTGAGCCCGTACAAGTATTATTCGGTGCTGTACTCCATGTTGTACGACCAGAGGATGAGGGACATAATGATAGACGGGGAGATGACCTCCACGGTGCTGCGTTCATCCCAGGCGGACAGTTTCGACCTGTGGAATGTGCGCAATTCCCAGGTGAGTGTGGACAGCCTCAAGGTGAAACTCTCGGAAATAGGCTCCATAGAGAAGAAGCGCACGGGCCTTTCCATATACAGGCACAACCAGTCCTATGAAGTGACGGTCGGATATGACTTCATCGGTTCCTACGAGCTCTCGAAGTCCCTTACGGAAAAGACTGTCAAGTATATGAACGAAGAGGTCCTCCCTGTCGGCTACAAGGCTGACGTGCCGGATTACTGGTGGGGGGCCGGCAAGCAGATCCAGTACGCATGGCTGCTCTTGCTCATCATCGCTATCATATACGTCATGTGCGCGATGACATTCGAGTCCGTCCGCCTGCCGTTTGCCGTGATACTGATGATACCAGTGTCGTTCATAGGTGTGTTCCTGGTCTTCGGGGCGTTTGATTTCCCGTTTGACCAGGGCGGGTTCGCCGCTTTCGTGATGCTCAGCGGCATAGTGGTGAATGCGGGCATCTACCTCATAAACCAGTTCCAGGACATACGCTCTGTGGCAGAGCGCAGAGGCAGGCGCAGCCGCTCCCGGACTGCCATACGCCAGTGGGTCAAGGCGTACAACCACAAGATAAACCCTACCATGCTCACCATCATCTCCACCATTCTCGGCCTCATACCGTTCCTTTTCGACGGCCCCGAAGAGGTGTTCTGGTTTGCCTTCGCCATCGGCACCATCGGAGGCATGGCTTTCTCCATCCTTGCCCTGCTGTTCTACCTTCCGGTCTTCTGCTTCAAGGTGAGGAAGAAAAGCCGTATCGCTCTGTAAATCCGGCCTGTCCATCAAAAGAATTTGGTATTTGCCAGAAACTTTTTTACATTTGTATTGCAATTAATGTATGAACATACTACAGTATGTAGTAATCATTGGTATAATATAAGATGGGACGGCCCTTCAGGGCCGCACCGGAGCGAAGCGGAGCCGCATGCCCCAGCGGGGCTGTCACCGCAAGGTGACTGGGGGTAGACAGACAGGATTTCCGCCCTTAACGTCAGTGTGACGTTTTAGGATAATATTGTTAAACATAAATTCGTCGAACTGACGTTAATATAAGTCTTTAATGGAACCTCACGGGAACAAACATTATGCAGTCGGTACTGATGTGGGGGGAAGCCATGTCTGCTCTGCGGTGATTGACCTGCGTACAGGTGAGATGGCTGGCCCTGTGTGCGAAATGCCTCTGGACAGCAAGGCCGGGGCGTCTGTAATCCTCGATGTCCTGTCCCGCAGTATAGCCGGTGCCGTGGAGGCTGCCGGTGCCTCCGGCATGGTAGCCGGGGCGGGGCTTGCATTCCCCGGGCCCTTCGACTATGTCCACGGTGTCTCCACCGTACATGGGGTGGGGAAGTACGACAGGATATACGGGCTGGACTTGTCGTCGTCTCTGTATTCTCTTTTATGCGGCCATGGCATATGCTCATTCCGTTTCGTGAATGACGCGGCCGCATTCGCCCTCGGGGAATGTGCCGCCGGTGCCGGTGCCGGCGTATCGCGGGTAGTTGCGGTCACACTGGGCACCGGTGTGGGCTCGGGATTTGTGGAGGACGGCGCCCTTGTGGAGTCCGGCGACAGGGTGCCGGCCTGCGGATGGGTGTACCATCTGCCTTTCGGGGACGGCATAGCGGACGGGGAGTTCTCCACAAGGTGGATATGCCGCCGGTTCTTCGAGCTGACAGGAAGAAAGGTGGCCGGAGCGAAGGATGTCGCCGACGAATGCGCTGCGGGAAGCCTCCAGGCAAGGATGCTTTTCGAGGAGTACGGCAGCAGGCTCGCGGATTTCATTTCCCCGGTACTCAAGAGGTTCGGTGCTGATATGCTGGTGCTCGGTGGCAACATTTCCCGGGCATACGCGCTCTTCGGCCCTGCTCTTGAAAACGGCATGGCCAGGAACGGCTGCAGTGTCCGCGTAAGGACTTCGGCGCTTCTGGACAGGGCTGCGATGACAGGTGCGGCTTCGCTGTTCAGGGAAGGGGATTGACTGGAGGCTGCCCCGTTGCGTGAATCATTATGGATCATAAAGAAAACAGTATATGTCTGATTTGAGAAAAACTACACAGTATCTTCTTCCTCTGGAAAAGGAGCCCGTAAAAGGATATGACATCTATCCGGTCTTTGACCTCGGTGACGGACGTATTTTTTCAGACTATGTCTCCCTTGCAAGGGAAATGCTCCGGCACGGGAATGTGACCATTGACGGATATGCAGGTGTCAGGTTCGATATCCTGGTGAAGGGACTTGCAGAGGCCTTCGCTTCCATCGGCGTGAAGCCTGTATGGTGGAATATTTCGGCTGCGATGAAGCCTGAGAGCGAGATTGACAGGATGGTCAGCCCTTATCTCGGGGGTGACGACCCGATTTTCGGTTTCCGCGCTCCTTTGCACATAGAGGACTATTTCGACATGGGCAGGGTGGCCGGCATGGAGCCGGATCCTGACGCACGGCTGAATATAATATACGGTACCGGTGCGGCGCTTGCCGGATGGGACGGGATGCTGGTGTATGCGGACATCCCGAAGAACGAGATACAGTTCCGCTCCCGTGCGGGCAGCGTGACCAATCTCGGCGCCTCTGCGCCTGATGCTCCCAAGAAGATGTACAAGCGTTTCTATTTCGTGGACTGGGTGGTTCTCAACAGATACAAGAAGTCCCTGCTCCCGAGGATAGATGTGTTTGTTGACGCGCAGCGTGAAAGCGCGATCACATGGGCTTCAGGCGCCGATATCCGCCGGGGCCTGGACGAGATGTCCGTGAACGGTTTCCGTGTGCGCCCGTGGTTCGAGCCCGGAGCTTGGGGCGGACAGTGGATCAAGAAGCATATCCCGTCCCTGGCCCAGGACGTCCCCAACTACGCATGGTCCTTCGAGCTCATTGTCCCTGAGAACGGGCTTATCTTCGGCAGCGGCGGGAAGATGCTGGAGGTGTCTTTCGATACGGTGATGTACGAGGCCGGGGAGAAGGTCGTCGGGAAGGAATGTTACGGCATGTACGGTGACGAGTTCCCGATAAGGATGGACTATCTGGACAATTTCGACGGGCACAACCTCTCCATCCAGTGCCATCCTCATAAGGATTATATACAGAAGAACTTCGGTGAGGTGCTTACCCAGGAGGAGACATACTATATCCTGGACACATGCAAGGATGCAGTGGTATATCTCGGATTCCAGGACGACATAGTGCCCGAGGAGTTCGAGAAGGCTCTGACCGACAGTTTTAAAAATGCGGAACCGCTTGATGTACCCAGATATATCAATGCCGAGCCGGCACATAAGCACGACCTGTTCCTTATCCCCCCGGGGACGCTGCACAGCTCAGGAATGAACAATCTCGTGCTTGAGATAAGCACCACTCCGTACATCTTCACTTTCAAGATGTACGACTGGCTGAACATGGACCTGGACGGCAAGCCTAGGCCTCTGAACATACGCCGCGCGATGGAGAACCTGTGCTTCGACCGCAAAGGTGAGAAGATAAAGAAAGAGCATGTCTGCCATCCGTACCTTATGGAGAAAGGGCCGGACTGGGAGCTGTGGCACATGCCTACCCACCCGAAACATTCGTACGACGTGCACAGGTACAGGATAGGCTCTGAAGTTCTGGTCAATACGGAAGGCAAGTGCCATGTCCTCAATCTCGTCGAGGGCGAGACCGCGGATGTGGTCACAGCCGGGGGCAAGACATTCCACTTGAGTTATGCCGAGACACTTGTCATATCTGCGGCAGCCGGCTCGTACCGCATAGTGAACACCTCCGGCCGTGAAATCATGGTGGTGAAGGCCTTCATGAAATAATGCCTCTCGCAAGCCCGGAGGCCCTGACTTGAGGTTACATTTCGGACAGGGTGTATTCTCCGGCCTGGTCTGAGACTGTCTTCTGGAGGTCTTCCAGAGGGATTTCATGCCCGCCGGTGAATTCCACTTCCGCTACAGGAGGGTCGAGTGTCACGCTCGCTCTGACTCCGTCGATGCCGTTGAGGGCTTTTTCCACATGCATGCGGCAGTGTCCGCACATCATGCCTTCTACTTTGTACTTTTTCATAACTGTTGTATTTATATCTGGTTTAACTGTGATGTTATCTGTCTTTTCGCCACCGACGATGGCTGTAACATTATTGTTTCCGTGACGAGGTGCGGCATTTCCCGCCTCTTCACTGCGGATTCTCCGGTAGCGGAGCCTCAGGCTGTTGCTCACGACACTGACGCTGCTCAGGGCCATTGCCGCCCCTCCGATCATCGGGTCGAGCAGGAAGCCGTTCAGAGGATACAGGACCCCGGCGGCGACCGGGACGGCGATGAGGTTGTAGATGAACGCCCAGAAGAGGTTCTCGCGGATGGTCCTTACCGTCATGGCAGAAAGCCTTATGGTCTGCGGGATTTTCTTAAGGTCGGAGGAGAGGACGGTGACCATGGCCGCGTCCATGGCGATGTCGCTCCCCTGTCCCATGGCTATGCTCAGGTCGGCCTGGGCGAGGGCCGCGCTGTCGTTGATCCCGTCACCTGCCATCGCGACTTTGTGGCCCCCGCCCTGGAGAGAGCGGATGAACCCGATTTTGTCCTCCGGGAGGACGCCGGAGCGGTAATGCTCTATGCCGCAGGCCGTTGCCACGGCCTTGGCGGAAGCCTCATTGTCCCCTGTGAGCATATATACTCGGATGCCCATTTTACGGAGTTCGGCTACCGCTTCCGGTGAGGTCGGCTTGATGGCGTCCTCTATTGCGAGCACCGCGATGGCCTCGGATGTGTCCGCGAACCATACTACGGTCCTGGCTCCGGATTCCCATTCCCCGGCCTGCCGTTCCATTTCCGGGGAGATCCTGACCCGGGCATCGCGGAGCATCTCACGGTTTCCTGCCATGAATGTCCGCCCGTCTGCAGTACCCCGGATTCCGCGTCCCGGTACGGCTTCGAATGAGGCGGGCCTCCCGGCAGGCTCCGCGTCCTCTGCCGGGACAGGGCATTCCGGGCGGTCTTTTTCAAGGTATTCCACCACGGCCCCGGCAAGCGGATGCTCGGACTTTTTCTCAAGGGCAAGGAGGATACGCCGGTATTCCTCCTGTTTCCCGGGTGCGGCCCACATGCATCCGGTCACACGCGGTTTCCCTTCGGTGAGGGTCCCGGTCTTGTCAAGGACTACGACGTCAATCTTCTTTGCAACCTCCAGGCTTTCAGCGTCTTTAATCAGGATGCCGTTTTCCGCCCCTTTGCCGGTCCCGACCATGATTGCAGTCGGTGTGGCCAGTCCGAGGGCGCACGGGCAGGCGATTATCAGCACTGTCACCATGGCCAGAAGCCCGTGTGTGAGTCCGTCCTGCGGGGCGAATACCGCCCAGCCGATGAACGTTATCACGGAAATGGCCATGATGACCGGCACGAAAACCGAGGCTATCTTGTCGACCGTCTTCTGTACCGGGGCCTTTGTGCCCTGCGCATCCTGTACCATGTGTATGATCCGTGAGAGCACGGTGTCTGTCCCGACCTTTTCCGCGGCCATGCGGAAAGCCCCCTTCTGGTTCACTGTCCCGGCATAGACCCTGTCTCCGGGCTTCTTCGCTACCGGGACAGGCTCGCCGCTGAGCATGCTTTCGTCGATGAACGAATCCCCGGAGAAGACTGTCCCGTCTGCGGCGATTTTCTCTCCGGGCTTCACCGACAGGATGTCCCCGGGCCGGATCTGCGATATCCTTACGGTCTTTTCACCGTCCGGAGTGATGACGGATACTGTCTTCGGGCGGAGTCCGGCCAGGCGGCGTATTGCGCTTGAAGTGTCGCGTTTAGCCCTGTCTTCGAGCAGCCTGCCTATGAGTATGAACGTGATGATCATGGCGGAGGACTCGAAATAGACATGCGGGGTGATTCCACGGGAGAGCCAGAACTGCGGGAAAAGCATGTTGAACACGCTGAAAAGCCATGCAATCCCTGTGCTGCATGCCACGAGGGTATCCATGTTGGCGCTCCCGTGCCGCAGCTGTTTCCATGCGCTTGTGAAGAACCCGCGCCCGAGCCAGAACACCACCGGTGTCGAGAGGGCGAAAAGGATGTATTTCATCCACGGCACGTCCATGAACAGCATCCCCAGCACCATGAGCGGGACGGCAAGGACGATTGCCGCGACAGTTTTCCGTTTCAGTTCCCGGTAATGCTTTTCATGTATGCGTTCTGCTTCTTCGTAAAGCCTCTCCTCTCCGTCTGCTTCCGTGCAGCCGGCCTCCTCTGCACCGGCGGCGGCATCTCCTTCCGCCGGCCCGATTCCTTTGCCGGGCATGACCAGAAGGTCGTATCCTGCATCCCGGACCGCCTTCCGGAGATCTTCCGGGGAGCATTTCTGCGGGTCGAACACCACATGGGCCACAGCCGAAGCATAGTTCACATCCGCCTGTATTACACCTTCCACTCTGTTCAGTGTCTTGTCTACCCGTGCCGCGCATGAGGCGCAGCTCATCCCCACCACGGGGAATGACATCTTGATATTCTTTTCCATGCAGGCAAAGATATGATTTCTCCCTGCCGTCTTTTTACACAATTATGGAAATTTCTTATATGGCTGTCCGCATTAAACCATTTGCAGCCTGGCCGTTTTCTTACCTGTTCTGGAGGCGGGAGGCCTGCCCTACACCTTGTCCAGAGGAATCATGGGCTTGTGCTTCAGTGCCCTGAACTCCCGCGGGGAGAGCCCTGTCACGCTTTTGAACTGGGCGCTCAGATGTGCCGGGCTCGAATAGCCCATCATGTCAGCTATCTCGCTGATTGTCATCTCGTCATAGACAAGCAGCTCTTTCACGCGCTCGATTCTTTGCGCGATATAGTATTTCTCGATGCTCATGCCTTTCATTTCGGAGAAGAGCTTGCTCAGGGCGCTGTAGTCCGAATGGCATTTCCCGCTGAGATACTCCGACAGGCTGACTTTCCCCGGGGCGTCCTGGCTGTAGTGGACCAGCTCGATCACAGCTGTCATTATCCTTTCCAGCATCCTTGACCGGCGGTCATCGATCATTTCGAACCCGTAATCCGCAAGGGCGTTCCTCAGGTCTTCCTTGCGCCCTGGATCCGGTTCCCTTTCCAGGAGCACGGTGCCCAGCTCGACTTTCAGCGGCTCTATGCCGGCCTTCCGGAAAATCTGCCTCACCGCCATTATGCAGCGGTCGCAGACCATGTTCTTTATGTGGATTTCTGCGGTTCCCACATTGGAAATAACCAATTTTTCCCCCATAATCTGGCAAATTAGAACTTATATCAACATACAAAGAAACTGATTTTATTTGGAATTCGATGACTTTCCCGGGATTGTCCGCTCCGGTGTTGTTTATGACGATTTGATTTTGTATCTTTAAATGTTTTTGGCTTGGGCATTATTGTAAATAACTAATAACCACAGTCTTATGACAAACCTGTTCTATCTGGTGCCGGCGGCAGCGGTGATTGCGCTGGCATTCGCCTGGCTCTTTTTCCGTCAGATGATGAAAGAGAGCGAGGGCACTGTGACCATGAAGGAAATCGCGTTGTATGTGAGGAAGGGGGCGATGGCCTACCTGAAGCAGCAGTACAAGGTCGTGACGATCGTCTTCGTCATCCTGGCCCTGTTCTTTGCCGTCCTTGCTTACGGGTTCGGAGTGCAGAACCCGTGGGTGCCGTTCGCATTCCTCACCGGAGGATTCTTCTCCGGACTTGCCGGCTTCATCGGCATGAAGACTGCCACCTATGCTTCGGCAAGGACTGCCAATGCGGCCATGAGGTCTCTGAATTC
This sequence comes from Candidatus Cryptobacteroides faecavium, assembly GCA_017694995.1. Taxonomy (GTDB): domain Bacteria; phylum Bacteroidota; class Bacteroidia; order Bacteroidales; family UBA932; genus Cryptobacteroides; species Cryptobacteroides faecavium. The sequence continues at coordinate 16,202 of JADIMB010000006.1, forward strand.
CGGACTGAAGCTGGCGTTCCGCTCCGGTGCGGTAATGGGCCTTACGGTGGTGGGGCTCGGGCTGCTCGACATTTCAGTGTGGTACATCATCCTCGACCATTTCATAGGTGTTGAGGGGCCCCAGAAACTGGTGGTGATCACCACCACAATGCTGACTTTCGGCATGGGTGCTTCCACGCAGGCCCTTTTCGCCCGCGTGGGAGGCGGAATCTATACGAAGGCCGCTGACGTAGGGGCCGACCTGGTGGGCAAGGTGGAGGCCGGGATCCCGGAGGACGACCCGCGCAACCCCGCCACCATTGCGGACAATGTCGGGGACAATGTAGGTGATGTCGCCGGTATGGGCGCTGACCTGTACGAGTCATACTGCGGCTCCATTCTCGCGACGACGGCCCTCGGCGCCTCCGCGTTCTACGGGCTCGGGGAGTATATGCAGCTCAGGGCTGTGTTCGCCCCGATGGTCATCGCCGCCGTGGGTGTCGTCCTTTCGATAATAGGTATATACACCGTACGGACAAAGGAGGGGGCCGGGATGAGCCAGCTGCTGAAGTCCCTCGGTTTCGGGACCAACCTGAGCGCCGCCCTTATCGCCGTGGCTACCTTCGGGGTCCTGTACCTCCTCGACATCCCTAACTGGCTCGGGGTTTCGTTCTCTGTGATTGTCGGGCTCCTGGCCGGTGTCATCATAGGGCAGTCCACTGAATATTATACATCACATTCATACAAGCCTACCCAGAAGCTTGCGGAGAGTTCCAAGACCGGACCTGCCACGGTGATTATCTCCGGTATCGGGCTGGGCATGATGTCTACGGCCATACCGGTGATTACCATTGCTGTGGCTATCCTGCTTTCATATCTTTCCGCCATCAATTTCGATATTGCGGGCATGCTTTCCGCAGAGAACCTCAGCATGGGCCTGTACGGTATCGGCATCGCTGCCGTGGGCATGCTTTCCACCCTCGGCATCACCCTGGCCACTGACGCCTACGGCCCTATCGCCGACAATGCGGGCGGGAACGCCCAGATGAGCGAGCTGGACCCTGAGGTGCGCCGCCGCACCGATATCCTGGACGCCCTCGGTAACACTACCGCGGCTACGGGGAAAGGGTTTGCCATCGGCTCTGCAGCACTGACGGGACTTGCGCTGCTGGCTTCCTATATAGAGGAGATAAAGATCGGCCTTGAGCACATCGGGCAGACCGTGATCGAGGTCGCCGGGGAGGCAGTCAATGTCGCCGAGGCCACTATTCCTGACCTCATGGCGTATTACCATGTGGACCTGATGAATCCTACGGTGCTTGTGGGTGTGTTCATCGGTGCTATGATGTCCTTCCTGTTCTGCGGCCTGACCATGAACGCCGTCGGGCGTGCCGCGCAGAAGATGGTGGCTGAAGTACGCCGCCAGTTCCGCGAGATCAAGGGCATCCTCACACGCGAGGCTGTCCCTGACTATGCGCGATGTGTGGAGATTTCCACCAAGGGTGCGCAGCATGAGATGCTCCTGCCGTCGCTTATAGCCATTATCGTCCCTGTGGTAGTGGGCCTTGTCCTCGGTGTCGCAGGTGTGATGGGGCTTCTGATCGGCGGGCTCGGCTCCGGTTTTGTCCTTGCCATTTTCATGGCCAATTCCGGCGGGGCATGGGACAATGCGAAGAAGTACGTCGAGGAGGGCAACCTCGGAGGCAAGAACTCCGAGTGCCACAAGGCCACTGTCGTGGGCGACACTGTCGGGGACCCGTTCAAGGATACTTCCGGCCCGTCCCTTAATATCCTTATCAAGCTCATGAGCATGGTGTCTATCGTGATGGCGGGTCTTACCGTCTGGATTCACTGATTCCTATAATCATTGAACCAGGGTGTCTGCCCCGGTCACCTGCGGCGACAGCCCCGGCGGGGCATGCGGCCGCGCTCGGGATGACAATGAGGTAATCCGGGTTGTCATTGCGTCCGCTGGTGACTGGGGATATGCCGATTTGTAAGTTTTTTACGGCCGGTTAGTGTGAAATTGCAGATAACTGTCTGATTTTTATCCAGAATGTGATATAAAGAAACAGATTATTGTTAAATTTGTAGGTTATACTAAAATTATAAAGACATGAAGCATTTTTCTTTGCCTAAAGACGGTGGACTGATCGAGTCCGGCATCCCGAAAGATATCCTCCACAGTTACGAGAAGATACCTGCCGAAATCTTTGAAGAGGCCGATGAGGCGAGTGCCGTGATCGCCGGCATAATAGTTTCCGCAATCAGGGAGCATTCCGGCGATGTTTTCCGTCTGGGCCTCACTACAGGGACGACTCCTGTGACATTGTACAAGGAGCTTGTGAGACTTTACAAGGAAGGGAAGGTCTCTTTCGCGGATGTAGAGGTGTTCAGCATAGATGAATATTATCCAGCTGTCTCCGCCGGATGCCAGTCCCGCAACCACAGGCTCCATGACGAGTTCCTGAGTCTGGTGGATGTGAAGAAGGAGAATGTGCATATTCCTGACGGGAAGGGCAAAGAAGACAATATTACGGAATACTGCTCCGATTTCGACAAGGCCGCCACAGGGCTTGACCTGCTGGTCATGGGTGTGGGCGAGCAGGGCCAGGTGGGATTCAACGAGGCTGGCTCTCTGGACAAGAGCCGCACCCGTGTGGTACAGCTTTCCTACAAGTCCCGGAAAGCGCAGGCAAAGAATTTCAACGGCGATATCAGCTCCACTCCGAAAGCGGCAATCACCATGGGTATCTCCACGATGCTCAGTGCCAAACGCATAATCCTCATGGCATGGGGAGAGGACAAGGCCGGCGCTGTCCATGACATCGTCGAGGGTCCGATAAATATCGCCTGCCCGGCGTCATGGCTCCAGAAGCATGACAATATCAGCATGTACGTTGAGAACAACTCCGCGAGCCTCCTGTCCAGGGTGGTGGCCCCGTGGCTTGTAGGCCCGTGCGAATGGACGCCGAAGTTTGTCCGCAAGGCTGTCGTCTGGCTCTGCGAGACTGTCCATAAGCCTATTCTTAAGCTTACTCATCAGGACTATATCGAGAATTCCCTCGGGGAGCTGCTCGAGCAGAAAGGTCCGTATGACAAGATCAATATCGATGTGTTCAACGACCTGCAGCATACTATCACAGGGTGGCCTGGCGGAAAGCCGAATGCCGATGACAGTACAAGGCCTGTTTCCTCGAAGCCGTTCCCGAAGAGGGTGGTGATTTTCTCCCCGCATCCGGATGATGACGTGATCTCGATGGGCGGTACATTCATCCGTCTGGTGGAGAACGGCCATGACGTTCATGTGGCATACGAGACCTCGGGTAACGTTGCTGTGCATGATGACGTGGTCCTGCAGCACATGGATACAGCACATGAGCTGGGGTTCGCGGACAAGTTCGATGAAGTGAAGGCCATAGTCGCTTCCAAGAAGCCGGGAGAGCCTGAGCCGAGACCGCTTCTTGACATCAAGGCGGCCATCCGCCGCGCCGAGGCCAGGGCCGCAGTCCGTTCGTTCGGCCTTAACGAGAACACCAACGCCCATTTCCTCAACCTCCCGTTCTACGAGACCGGCGGGATAAAGAAAGGCCAGCGCACACAGAAGGACATAGATATCATCATAGACCTTCTCCAGAGGGTAAAGCCGCACCAGATCTACCTTGCCGGGGACCTTGCCGACCCGCACGGCACCCACAGGGTATGTACGGAGGCTGTCCTTGAGGCCCTTGACCAGCTGAAGGGTGAGGCCTGGATGAAGGAGTGCCATGTATGGCTCTACAGGGGCGCATGGATGGAGTGGGAGCTGGGCAAGGTCGACATGGCCGTTCCGCTCAGTCCGGACGAGCTTATCAAGAAGCGCCACGCCATCTACCGCCATGTCTCCCAGAAGGATATTGTCCCGTTCCCGGGGGATGACCCGAGGGAGTTCTGGCAGAGGGCCGAGGACCGCACACAGAACACCGCACGTCTTTACAACGAGCTTGGCATGGCCGAGTACCAGGCGATCGAGGTGTTCGTGAAACTGTTCTGATCACTCTAACCCTAATTATATATTTGGACCGGTCCGGGATTGTTCCCGGGCCGGTTCGTTATATAGGCATAGGCGCCGTTCCTTTTTATAAAACGGTTCAGAAAAGCTTTGACAGGTCTGCCTGGAGGAAATCCTCGATGCTCACTCCTCCGGAGCCTACGACAAAGGCTCGCCGAGGATGGAACAGTTTCTGGAATGCAGGCAGCCCTGCATTCATGGTGCGGTGTCCGCTTTTCACTTCAATGGCGATGGTATTGCTGTCTTTTTCCAGGACGAAGTCCACTTCATCTGCCTTGTCTCTCCAGTAATAGAGTCTGTATCCGATTTCATCTGCATTACCCGCGAGCCATGCTCCGGTCGCGGATTCGATACAGTGTCCCCAGTGTCTGGAGTCTGTGAATGACTCCTTGAAGCCCTTTCCGGAATAGATACTTGAAAGAGCGGAATTGTAGACCTGGTATTTTGGTATCGAACTGTATTTCCTTGCCTGGTCCTTTGCGTATTTGTGCAGTGTGGTGAGCAGTCCGCATTCATCGAGTACATTCAGGTATGAGGCGAGCGTCGTCACATTGCCGGCATCCTGGAGCTGTCCGAGCATCTTATTGAGCGACAGCAGTTCTCCGGAATAACTGCACCCGAGCTCGAACAGTTGTCGCAGCAGTGCCGGTTTGTAGATGACGGTAGTCATCAGCACATCTTTGCTGATCGAGGGTTCGATAATCGAGTCTTTTATATACGACCTCCATCTGGATTCATCGCTGATAAGGCCTGCCGAACCGGGATATCCTCCGAAATATACGTATTGTTTCAGGTCCCATCCGAAGGCTTCTTTCATTTCCCTGTATGACCAGTGTCCCATCCTGATCAGTTCAAAACGTCCTGCCAGAGATTCTGTCAATCCTTTTTTCAGGAGCAGCCTGGATGATCCGAGCAGTATTACTTTAAGGTTCAGTTCATTGAAGGTATCCCTGTCCCATTCTTTCTTCACGGTTTCGCTCCAGTTTCCGAGTTTCTGTATTTCGTCTATCACGAGAAGGAACTCTTTGTGTCCGTTGAATTCCATTGTGAGCCGGGCAGATTCCCATACCTGGCTGATCCATGCCGGATTGTTATCCGGCACATCGTCCGCTGTCTCGAATGCAAAAGGAATATCCGTTTCTTTCAGGGCCTGTCTTACCAGTGTCGATTTTCCTGTCTGACGCGGTCCGGATATGACCTGTATGAAACGGCGTGGCTCCGATATCCTGGAATTAAGAATTCTGAACTGATGTCTTTTATACATTATGGCTGAAATTTTAAGCTAAAATACATAAATTCTCAAATCTTCGCCACGAAATTCTCAATTTGTGTCATCGAAATTCTCAAATCTCCGCCGAAAAATTCTCAAAAGTCATGGAAGTGTTACAAATGCACCGCTTCCATGGCTGCTGTCAGGAATCAACTATTATTCAATATGCTGGTAATACAGTACATTGGCCTTTCCGGTATCCATCCCGAAAAGGATGCCGCGCTCCTCGTCAACTGCGAACAGGTCGATGTGACGGTCTGGCACATAACGTTTTTTCAGCTTCCCCGACCAGTCCCAGACCTGGATTTCAGGCAGGCATGTATTAAGCGACTGCCTGCCGGAGTTGCGGCATAAAGCATATATGTGTTTTTCTGTGGCGCATGGATAAGATGCGTAAGCAAAATGCTGCTTCTCCGGGTCAGACGAATAAGCCGGGAATTCCTCGGGAAAGCGGACATCCACATCATGCAGAAGGTTCCCGTCTGCGTCATAGATTCTGAATTTCCTGAAATATACATAGAAAGACGCGAACAGTTCTCCATCCGGATGTGCTGTCATGTTTTTCATGTATGTAAAAGGAAGGGGCTGCTCTGTATCCCCGGTCCAGTCCGGATACTCCGAGACAAACAGTGGCTTTTCAGAATCCGGAGAATAGACGATATACTCCGACTCGGTATTCACGACATTGGCCGAGATGAACTTGTCCCCCACTAAGATCCCGTTCTGAGGGTGACCGAAAGTAGTGGAGGATGTCGTCTGTACATCAATCCCTCCTTTAAGGCGGACTTTCTTGACTTTCCCACCTGCATCCATACAGATGAATCCGTCGTCTGCAGGTTTCAGACTCTGGACATCGACTCCTGTAAACTCGCCGGGTCCGCGCCCTTTTCTGCCTATGACAGTGCAGTTTCCCCCGTCAGACATATCCACAAGGACAAATGTGTCATCTACCTTCCGCTGGTATATTACCACATCCCCGCATGAAGCTATCATTCTGGCAGGCATGAGGAACTCATAGGGCAGATGCAATTCCTGAAGTTTTAAAGTATCTGCCAGATCGTCTGTGCGGACAATGTGGGTCCTGTCTCCTGAACAGCCCGGCAAAACAAGCAGGACGGCAGCTGCCAGAATAAAATACCGTTTCATAATCATCAGTTTAGCATGAATTAACAAAATTAAGAAAAATCCAGTATAGGATATATGCTGAAAAATTCTTTGTGGTAACTCCGGATTGAGCTGTTATTGCTATATTTACAGCGTCAAAAGCCAAATTTGATATGACGAACAGACAGTTGGACATGGAAAATATCGACAGGGTGGACAATCTGGTTTACACTCCCCTGGAGAAGCGGTATCTCCAGGCCCGGATCGCCGGGACAGTACTGGCCTATGCCGGACTTATGGTCCTGCCGCTTTTTATCCTGCTGGCGGATGATCTCAAAGGTCGGGGGACAATCATTGCCTGCGCCGAATCTCTGCTGGCGCTCGCAGCCCTCATCAACCTGATGCTTATACCCAAGGCCTGCGCTTTCATGGGATTCGCCCTCCGAGAGCATGACATCACCTGGCGCTCCGGGATAATTTTCCCGTCAGTCACGACGATTCCTTTCTGCAAGATACAGCAGGTAAGTATAAGGCAGAATCCTGTTTCACGCCTTTTCGGACTATATTCTGTACATATCGTGAACGGTGCGCAGATGATGGCGGATACTGTCATCCCCGGACTGGCCCGGGAGAAGGCGGACGAGGTGAAGGAACTTCTGATAGAAAGGGCGAAGTATGAAAGCAGGTGACTTCTCCGTGCCCCGGCGGATGAGCGGGAGTGCCTATGTGGTGCTCCTGGCCAAGGCTCTGCGACAGTATGCGGGCGTGTTCATCATATTCGTCATTATCAAGGTTTTCGACTCTGACAGGCAGCATCCGCTCATGGAGGCGGTCGGGATAATGGCCGTCATTGCTGCCGGCTTCATTGCCCTGGCGGCTGTCTCGGCCTTTTTCAGTTATTATTTCAAGAAATATTACATAGAGGACGGCAGGCTGGTGTTCATCCACGGGCTGTTCAGCAAAGAGACGACAAGCATACCTCTGGACAGGGTGCAGTCTCTGCGTACCAGGCAGGGGCTGGTCTACCGTCTTCTGGAAATGCGCGGTGTCCTGTTCGATACGCTCGCGTCCGAATCTTCGGAAATCGAGCTGATCCTGGATGAGAGGGACTGGAACGCTCTTCTGTGCAGGGTCGAGACTCAGGAGCGGCCGCACGGGGACGAAGGGACGGAGGCGGAAGAGACGGATGACGGTGAGGAGGCCGGCGGAATTTCCGCAAGGATAAGTTTCAGCAATCTGAATCTGGTCAAGGGGGCCCTGTGCCAGAACCACCTTCAGGGCGCTGCCGTGCTCTTCGCGGCCCTGGCGGCTGTCTTCAACGCCGTCTCGACAATGGGGGACTATGCCGTGGAGCATGTCATAGGCTATGTGGGCACTCATGCAGGCTCTATGTCATCCAGCCCTTCCTTCTGGATAGCGGTCGCAGTCGTCCTTTATCTCGTCATAATGCTGATGTGGATAGGCAAGGTCTTCCTGAGATATTACGACATGGAAGTGAGGATGGGGCGCGGGCTGCTGGTCTTCGAGAGCGGACTTCTTGCCCGCACAAGCAACCGTTTCAGGCATGACAAGGTCTGTACGGTCTGTGTGAAGCGGAATTTCCTGGAAAAAAGGATGAACGGAAGTACGGTAATGCTGAGGCAGGCACTGAACGCCAGCGACGAGAAAAACGGCACGGACGTGAAGATTTACGGCTCTGATTCCGCATCGGATTTCCTGGGATGGTGGCTTGGAAAGGATTACGGGGCTTCTCCCGAGATTGCCTCCGCGCGGTCCGGGTATGGCCTGATGGTCCATGTCGCATGGCCGGGACTGCTGCTAGCTCTTGCGGCTTCGGCTGCACTGGCCTGGTGCAGTCTGTACGCATGGATCGCGCTGCCGGCAGTTTATATGCTGATACCGCTGTCCAGGGGCTTCCTGGCCGTCCGCCGCAGCCGGGTGACGTTGAAAGAGGATTACGTGGCGGTAAGTGACGGCAAGTTCGCGGATAACTGCAACTACATCAAGTACAGCAATGTAGAAGTAGTCCGTCTGGTATCCACACCTTTCACTCCGTACTTCCGCCGTGTCAAGCTCATCCTCTCTACCAACGGGTCAACATTTACTGTGCGGAGTCTCCGGGAGCAGGAGGCTGTCGACATATACGAGCTTCTGCTCGACAAATGCAGCTCCTGCCGGACGGGAGGTCAGTAGGGGATAATCATTATTTTTGAAAAAACACGATACAATGGAAAAATTCAGGAAAATAGTGGCCATAGAGGATGTCCTCATAAACGAGGAGGCGGTCAGGGAACTGCATACACTGGCGGATGAAGTGGAGATGCATTACGACGCGCCTGCTGATGACGCTGAGATAATCCGCAGGATAGGCACAGCCGATGCGGTACTCGTGTCGTTCAGGACAAGGATAAGCAGGAACGTCATAGAGAGCTGCCCTGGAATCAGGTATATAGGCATGTGCTGTACACTGTACGGCGAATCCTCGTGCAATGTGGATATCGCTGCGGCGCGGCAGCACGGGATTACTGTGCTCGGAGTCAAGGACTACGGTGACGAAGGTGTGGTGGAGTATGCGGTCAGCGAGCTCGTCAGGTTCCTCCACGGCTTCGGGGACAGGCAGTGGAAGCCTGAGCGGCGGGAACTTACCCGGCAGAAAATCGGGATTGTCGGCCTCGGCAAGACTGGAGGCATGCTAGCCGGCGCGTTCCGCTTCTTCGGCTCGGAAGTGTGCTACTTCAGCCGCACCAGGAAGCCGGCGGCGGAGCAGTCCGGGATAAAGTACCTGCCTCTGCATGAGCTTCTCGGGTACTGCGACATCGTCATCACCTGCCTGCCGCGCAACACCTGCCTGCTCGGTAAAGAGGAGTTCGGCATTATGGGAGACGGCAAGATACTGATGAACACTTCGATAGGACCGACTTTCGATGTAGCCGCCCTAAAGGAATGGCTCGGCGCCAACAGCGGGTCTTGGTACTTCTGCGACGGTACCGGGATGGGCGCCATAGAAGACGAGCTCTCCACTGTCCGCAATGTGGCATATACCCCTGTCGTGGCCGGGAAGAGCATACAGAGCACAGGCCGCCTCTCGAGGAAGGCTCTTGACAACATCAGGGCATTCCTCGGCGAGAAGTGATCCTTGTAAGACTCAGGTCCGCATGCTCCAGGGTTCCGCTGTTCCCATCCCCGGATGACCTCCTCTCGGTGCCGGCCCAGATAGTAGGCAATGACTTCACGGAATAGCGAATAAACATAATACCGGCAGTGAAAGGAAACGTTGCGCCCGCACAGGGAGGGCCCCGCGGAAGCGGGAGGGTTTCCGGTCACTGCCGGTATTGTATTATTTTGTCTGTCAGATCAGCACCGGACCGCTACAGCCCGAACGAGAACAGGTTGATCCCGTCGTAAACCGAGCTGACGATTCCCAGCAGGAGGATTCCGGCCAGGCACAGAACCAGGCTGATGCGGGTGCTGCAGTCGCTGCGGAAAGCGGCGACAGGGGAGTCGTTAGGGGTGATGAACATGGCCTTGACCACCAGCAGGTAGTAGTACAGCGAGATCACAGTATTTATCAAAGCTATGAACACCAGCACGTGGAAGCCCTCCTGGAAAGCCGCGGCGAACACGAAGAATTTCGAGAAGAAGCCTGCGAAAGGAGGTATCCCCGCCAGGGAGAACAGGGCGAGCGTCATCACCACGGCGAGCTTGGGGTTTGTCCTGTAAAGGCCGTTGTAGTCCGACATGTTCACCTTGCCGCCGCTGTGCTGCTCGACTGTGGATATGACCCCGAATGCCGCCAGGTTGGCCGCCAGATATACCAGCACATAGAATATCAGGGATGTCATTCCGAACGACGAGCCGCTTATCACCGCCAGCATGATGTATCCTGCCTGCGAGATGGACGAGAAGGCGAGGAAGCGCTTGAGGTCCTGCTGCCTTACGGCAAAGAGGTTGGCCACAGTGATGCTGAGGATGATCACCGCATAGAGGACCGTCTGCCACTGCTCCACCATAGGGGCGAATACCTTCACCAGTACGGCCATCAGCACGAACGCCGCAGAGCCTTTGGAGATGACTGAAAGGTATGATGTCACGGCAGTCGGGGCGCCCTGGTATGTGTCTGCGGTCCACAGGTGGAACGGTACCAGTGAAATCTTGAACCCCAGGCCGGAGAAGAAGAACACGAAGGCCATTATCTGCAGGGCTGAGCCTGTAAGGTGCTGTGGCATGTCACTGAAGTAGAGTGTGCCGCATGTGCCGTACAGGAAAGAGATCCCGTAGAGCATCAGCCCGCTTGCGAAAAGCGCGCTGAGGATGAACTTCGCCCCGGCCTCGGCCGAGTTCTTCTTGTATTTGTCGAACGCCACCAGGCATGCCATAGGCACGGATGCCAGTTCCATTCCTATGAAGAACATCAGGAAGTGCCCTGCGCTGATCATGAAGAACATGCCCAGAAGGGTGGAGAGCGTCAGCACATAGAATTCCCCTCTCTTGAACTCTGTGTCTTCCCTCTTGAGCCAGGTTTCCGCCTGGAGCAGCACGATGAGAGTGCCTGCGGCCAGCACCGCCTTGATGATGCTGTGTACAGGATCGTATGAATACATCCCGCCGAACACCTCCCCGGATTCCTTGGGGAACGAGATGACGCATGCTGCCGTGCAGGCGAGCATCAGGACGGTCATCAGCGGATTGAAGAGTTTCCGCGCACTCTTTCCTGCAATCAGGTCATACAGGAATGTGATTACAATAGCTGCCATCAGGGCAAGCTCCGGACGCATATATATCAGTATTCCAGAAAAATCCATGTCCATTTCAGTTCAAGATGTGAGAAATTACAGTCGTTACGCCCTGCTGTATGAGGTCGCTCATCCACAGCGGCGAGAGTCCCAGGCCTGCAATCGCGACAATCAGTATCACTACCGCGAGTTTCTCGTCCCAGGTGGCGTCAGTGAGCTTCAGGTGCTCGGGGTTGGTGCATGTGCCGTAGAGTATCTTCCCTATGAGGCGGAGTATATAGACAGCCGTTATCACTATAGATGTGCAGGCTATCACAGTCACCACGCGGTGGAAGGTGTCATTCTCCATGAAAGCTCCGTTGAATATGGTCATCTCGGCTACGAAACCGCTCAGTCCGGGGAGGCCGAGGTTGGCCAGACCTGCGATGACATAGCATACGGACAGGAACGGCATTATCCTCATCAGTCCGCTCAGCTCCCTGATATCCCTTGTATGGGTACGCCCGTAGATCATGCCGATCAGGGCGAAGAAGAGGGCTGTCATCAGGCCGTGGCTCAGCATCTGGAGCACTGCACCCGTTGCGGCGGTGGTGTTCATCATCAGTATGGCGAAGAGCACCAGTCCGCAGTGCGAAACGGACGAGTATGCGTTGATGTACTTGAGGTCTGTCTGCACGCAGGCTGAGAACGCCCCGTAGACCACTGAGATGGTAGTGAGTATGATGAATATCCAGCTGAGCTCCTGTGCGGCGTCAGGCAGGAGGAACATCGCTACACGGAAGCAGCCGTATCCCCCCAGCTTCATCAGCACCCCTGCGTGGAGCATCGAGACCGCGGTAGGGGCCGATGCGTGGCCGTCCGGGCTCCATGTGTGGAACGGGAACAGCGCCCCGAGCACTCCGAACCCGATGAAGATTATCGGGAACCAGATGCGCTGGAGGTTCATCGGGATATTGTGCATCTGTGCGATTTCCATGATGTTCATGGTAGTGGCTCCGGCTCCGAAGTATATGCCCAGGATGCCTATCAGCAGAAGCGCGGACCCGCCCATCAGCATCAGTGTCAGCTTCATGGCCGAATATTCCTTGCGTCCGCTTCCCCATACTCCGATGAGCAGGTACATCGGGATGAGGGCCACTTCGTAGAACATGAACATGGTGAAGAGGTCAAGCGAGATGAAGAATCCGAACACACCTACGCTCAACAGGCAGAACCACATGAAGAACTCCTTGACGTTGACCTTCATCTGCCATGAGGCGAAAGTGCCGGTGAAGACTATGATTGCGGAAAGCAGTATCATGGCGACGGAGATGCCGTCCACTCCCACCGAGTAATGGATGTTGAGCGGTGCATACCACATGAAGCTGTCTGTGAGGAGCATGTCGGCGGTCTCGCCGCTGCTTCTCAGTCCGATGAAATGCAGCACAAGGTATATGGCGAGTACCAGCAGGGCTGATGCCCCGGTCACCATGACAGTGTGGATATGTCTGGTGTTCCGGGCTGCCCAGAGCCCCAGCATCATCAGAAGCGGTATCGCCGGGAAAAGTGACAATATATTCATGATCAGATTCTCTTGTTATCAGATTAAAAGCAACATGACGACCAGACATAGCGCCCCGCCCAGGAACCAGATGCAGTATTTCTGCACGTTCCCGCTCTGCAGCTGGCGGATGGCCCATGAGGATTTCTGCGTGATGGTGGCAAGCAGGTTCATGAACCCGTCCACGATATGCCTGTCGAACCAGGCTATCGGGGTGGAGATGCATGCGAATATGATCCTGTGGGTGACGAACTGGTATATCTCGTCTATATAGAAACGGTGGTATGCAGCCTTGTGGAGCCCGCTGAACCTTGCGGCCAGGGAATCCGCCACCTTCCTGTCCTCGCGGAGATACATCCATGTGGCCAGTGCAATGCCCGCCACCGCCACGCAGACGCTGATGGCTGCCACGCTTGCGTCGATGTGGATGTCATAGGCCTGCCCGTTGCTGCTGACGAAGCGACCGAACGGAATGAAACCTGCCACGAGGGTCACCAGTGCAAGGAACACCAGAGGGAAGGTCATGCTCCCAGGAGCCTCGTGCGGAGTGTGCGCTGCGTGGAGCTCCTTGTTTTCCTTGCCCCAGAATATGCAGTAGTAGAGACGGAACATGTAGAATGCGGTGAGGCCTGCGATGAATGTCATCACTCCACCCATAAGAGGGCTGAACCTGAAGCATGCGGCCAGGATCTCGTCCTTGGAGAAGAACCCGCTCAGCGGCCAGATACCCGCGATGGCGAGGCATGCGATAAGGAATGTCACATGCGTCACCGGCATGTATTTGCGCAGCCCGCCCATCGTGGACATCTCGTTCGAGTGGACCGCGTGGATGATGCATCCTGCGCCCAGGAAGAGCAGGGCCTTGAACATAGCGTGTGTGAAGAGGTGGAACATGGAGGCCATGTATCCCAGGCCGCCCTCGTGCGGGTCGGCCGACGTGCATACTCCCAGGGCCACTATCATGAAGCCTATCTGCGATATGGTACTGAATGCCAGCACCCTCTTTATGTCGCTCTGGACGCACGCCACCACAGCGGCATAGAGGGCCGTGAATGCGCCCACGTATGCGGTGATGTGCAGGACCTCAGGCGCATACCCTATGAACAGAGGGAACATCCTTGCCACCAGGTATACACCGGCCACGACCATTGTCGCGGCATGGATGAGGGCGGATACCGGGGTCGGGCCCTCCATCGCGTCCGGGAGCCAGATGTGCAGAGGGAACATGGCGCTCTTGCCTGCCCCTCCGATGAACATCAGCCCGAGGGCCAGCGGGAGCATGGTCTTCGCCACTCCCATCACGGAAGAGTCCGGAGTGAATGAGAACGACTGTGTATAGTATCCGTATATGAGTATTCCTATCAGGAAGCCCAGGTCTGCGAACCTTGTGACTATGAATGCCTTCTTGGAAGCGGCGATCGCTTCTTTCCTTGTATAGTAGAACCCTATCAGAAGGTATGAGCTGACTCCCACCAGCTCCCAGAAGATGTACATCTGGAAGATGTTGGTGGCTACTACCAGTCCCAGCATGCTCATGGTGAAGAGCGACAGGAAGGCATAGTATCTCTGGAAGCCCCGTTCCCCTTTCATGTATCCGAAAGAGTAGATGTGCACCATCAGCGAGACCGTCGAGATCACCACCAGCATCATCACCGAGATAGGGTCCAGCATGAACCCCAGGTCGATGTGGAGGCTGCCTCCGAACGGGAGCCATACCGTGTTCCATGCCGTGACCTGCGGGAACACTCCGGAAGCGTCCCTGCCGGCGCTGAAATACAGGTAGGCGGTCGCATAGCACAGAATAGCCACAACTCCTGTGACTGCAGTGCCTGCAGCCCCGGCCACTACAGGTTTGAGCTTTGTCCCGAGCAGCCCGAGGAGGACGAAGCTCAGAAACGGAAGCAGAAGTATCAGTACTGTATAATCCATAATTTCAATCTTGTTGTCGTTACTCTACCACTTCATGCCGCGCAGGTTCTTCACCTGGATGTTCTTCATGTTGCGGTAAATGTTGATTATTATAGCTATAGCCACAGCTGTCTCCGCCGCGCTGATCCCTATGGCGAACAGCGTGAAGAAGAATCCTTCGAGCTGTCCCGGGAAAAGGAACCTGTTGAATACGGCGAAATTGATGTCCACCGAGTTGAGGATCAGCTCCACGGAAATGAGCATCGCCAGAAGGTTGCGCCGGGTGAGGAACCCGTAGATTCCCACGAACATCATTATCGTGGATACGATCAGGTAATATTCCATTGGTATCATGTGACTGTCTCCTTTTATCTTTTTCTGGCTATCATTATCCCGCCCACTATGCAGGCAAGCAGCAGCACGCTTATCACCTCGAAAGGAAGCACGAAGCCGAACTTGTCCCCGCTCATGAGGGCATGGCCTATGGTACGGACGGAAAGTTCGCCATGCTCGAAGTGCGATGGCAGGAAATCATGCTTCAGTGTGATGAACAGGCACAGGCCGAGCGCCACTACTGTGGATACGAGCCCTGCCGCAAGTTTACCTTTCTTCAGTTTCTCAGCCTGGTCACCTTCGCTCGAGGTCAGCAGGATCGAGAACACGTAGAGCACCGTGATGCCGCCTGCATACACAAGCAGCTGTACAGCCCCCAGGAAAGAATAGTTGAGCTGGAAATAGATTCCCGCAGTCCCGAACAGCACGAACAGCAGGTAGGTGGCAGCTCTCAGTATCCTTTTGGTCGTCACCGCCAGGATCGCGCTCACCGTTATGAAGACGGCGAGCACTGTGAATACTATAAGGTCAAGAGTTATTTCCATAGCTATTGTTTGTTCAGAGTTTTGACAAGTTTGGACCTTGTGAACACCGCGTGCTCGAAAGACGTGGAGAATTCTATCGCCCCGTGCGGGCATGCATTCACGCACAGGTGGCAGAACATGCATGACCCCAGGTCATATTCGTATCTGACCAGACGCTTCTTCTTCTTGCCGGTCTCCGGATCTTCCACCATCTCCGAAGTAATCCTGATGGAATTGTTGGGACAGGCCATCTGGCACAGGCCGCAGGCGATGCACTTGTTGTTCCCGTCGCCGTCCGCAGGCATGGTCAGTTCCCCGCAGAACCTGTCGTTCATTTTGAGTGTCGCCCTGTTTTCCGGATACTGCTCGGTGATCTTCTTTGTGAAATACTCCTTCCAGGTCACCTTCAGGCCGGTCAGCAGAGACCCGATACCGTTGAAAAGTCCTTTTATATAATTACCCATGGCTTAAAAATGCAATTTGAATACGACTACAATCACCATCAGCAGAAGGTTCACCAGCCCGATCGGGACAAGGTATTTCCATTCCAGTGTAAGGATCTGGTCGATCCTCAGCCTCGGGAATGTCCACTTTATCCACATCAGGAGCCAGACCACGAAGAGCGCCTTCGCGAAGAACCAGATGAATCCCGGGATATAGTCCATCACCGCGTTGAACCCGTCCAGCCCCGGGATGTGCAGAGGCATCCATCCCCCGAGGAAGATTGTGGCCGCAATGCTTGAGACTATGAAGAGGTTCACGAACTCGGCCACGTAGAAAAGGCCGAAGTGCATGCCGGAATACTCCGTATGGTAGCCCGCTGTAAGCTCGGACTCCGCCTCAGGGAGGTCGAACGGCCCCCTGTTCACCTCGGCGTTGCCGGCGATAAGATATATTATGAACGCTATTACGGCAGGTATGTGCCCTTTGAATATGAACCATCCGTCAGCCTGCCGCATGACGATTTCAGAGAACTGCATCGTGTCGGTTAGGACAATGATGGTAAGGATTGAAAGGCCGATTGAAAGCTCGTAGCTTATCATCTGCGCCCCGCTTCGCATGGCCCCGATGAGGGAGAATTTGTTGTTGGAGCTCCATCCGGCCAGAAGGATGCCCACCACTCCGATGGAGGACGCCGCCATGAAGAACATCACGCCGACATTGAAGTCCAGGATCTCCAGCCCACGGCTGACCGGGATGCAGGCAAAAGCCATCACGGATGCCAGGATTACGATATACGGTGCGAGGTTGTAGAGGAACTTGTCTGAATGTCTTATGGTTATGATCTCCTTGGTGAGCATCTTGAATACGTCGCAGAAGACCTGGAGGGAGCCCTGCGGCCCTACCCTCATAGGCCCGAGGCGGCACTGGAATGCCGCGCAGACCTTGCGCTCCATGTAGATCATGATGATGGCTATCACGACATACAGCAACAGCAGGCATATCCCTATCGCCACGCATTCCAGGAATATCGCCAGGCCCTCCGGCATCAGCGCCGTCAGCTGGCTGTGGATCCATGATGTCCAGATTCCAAAATCAAACATGTTGGTTTATTCTTTTAAGTTAATAATTCAACGTCAGTTCGACGAATTTATGTTTAACAATATTATATAAAAATCAATATTTTATCATTTATGACCGGAATCCGTCACACTGACGTTAATGATTAAACTGACGTTTAATCCTAGGGTCTACCCCCAGTCACCTGCGGTGACGGCCCCGGTGGGGCATGCGGCTCCGCTTCTCTCCGCCGGCACCTGCGCTGCTTCGGTTCCCATGCAGGGAACCTCGCTGACGCTCCGGTGCGGCCCTGAAGGGCCTTACCATCAATATCCGTTTTATCTGTCGATGTCAGGTACGACATAGTCGAGGGTGCCTCCGATGGCGATAAGGTCCGCTATCTTGGCATTCCTGGATATGGTGTCGATGCATGAGACAAGTGGAAGTCCCGTGGAGCGGAACTTCAGCCTGTAAGGGGACTTGTCCCCGCGGCTTTCGATGTAGACGCCGAACTCTCCGCGGCTGCCTTCCACTGCCGAATACCAGCTGCCTTCCGGAAGCTTGATGACAGGCTTTGTCTTTATGAGGTATTCCCCCTCGGGGATATTGTCGACAAGAGTCTCTATGATGTTGAGGCTCTCTTCTATTTCCTTGATCCTCACCATGTAGCGGTCGAAGCAGTCTCCTTTGCCCAGGACGATTTCCTTGAAGTCCAGCTTGCCGTACATCGCATAGGGATGTCTCTTGCGCACGTCGCAGGCCCAGCCTGAGGCTCTTCCCGTACCTCCTGTGGCTCCGAAGGAGACCGCGTCCTCGCGGCTCAGTATGCCTGTGCCGATGAGCCTCTGCCTGGCGATGACATTGCCGGTGAATATGTCATGGTACTCCTGCATCTTCGGACGCATGTACCTGATGAATTCCTTGACTTTCTTCACGAAGTCCGGGTGGATGTCCGCCTGGACTCCTCCGATACGGTTGTAGGTCTGGATAAGACGTCCTCCGGTGGTCTGCTCCAGTATCTCCAGGACTTTCTCCCTGTCCCTGAATCCGAGGAAGAACACCTCCAGTGCACCCATGTCCTGGGCGAGGCAGGCTGTGAAGAGCAGGTGGGAGTCGATCCTCTGGAGCTCGTCCATGATGGTCCTTATGTACTGTATCCTCTCTGACACTTCCAGCCCCATGGCCTTCTCGATGCACATGCACAGGGCATGGCGGTTCTGCATCGCTCCCAGATAGTCTAGCCTGTCGGTGAATCCCAGGGTCTGCGGATATGTCGACATCTCGCATATCTTCTCGATTCCCCTGTGGATATATCCGCAGTGCACGTCCAGCTTCTTGATGATCTCGCCTTCGAGAGATACCCTGAAGCGGAGTACGCCATGTGTGGCCGGATGCTGAGGTCCGATGTTGATCACATATTCCTGGTCTTCGAAGAGCGGGTGCCTCTTGAGTATATAGCTCCCGTCCTTGGTCATGATGTAGCTCGGGGACTCGTCCAGCGCCTCCTCGTTCTCCATGTTAAGCGGATTGAGTGACATGTCGTAGTCCTTGCGCAGAGGGTAGCCTTCCCAGTCGTCCCTGAGATACAGCCTCCTCATGTCGGGATGCCCTATGAACTTGATCCCGAAGAAGTCATACGCCTCCCTTTCGTTGAAGTCGGCCGCTTTCCATAGGTCATGCACTGACGGTATGCCGGGGTTCTCCCTGTCCGGGTCTGCCGTGCTGACAACGATGTTCTCGCCTGTGGATGTGTTCTCCAGATGATAGACGCATCCCAGCCCGTCTTCTCCCCAGTCGACACCTGTAAGGCTGCGCAGGAAGTCGAAGCCTTCCCTGTTCCTGAGCTCCTCGGCCAGGTGGCGGAATGAGCTTGCCGGGACTTTGAACATCCCTTCACCGGCATCTGACCATACAGCCCCGGGCTCTATGGCGGCGATTCTTTCTTTTATGTCGATATTGTTCTCCATAATTCGTCTTTTTAAGTGCTGTCAGGCCTTCCGGCCGTGACAATGCTCAAGCCAGTCCTGACTCGTCGTATTCCTTATAATCCTCTGTCTTGTTTGTGTCTTCCCTCATCAGTCTCTCGTACTCTTTTTCGCTGATGCCCTTGTTCACACCTCCCAGGAACCTCTGGGCCTTGACTTTACGCTGCAGCTGCATGAGCCCGTAAAGCATGGCTTCAGGTCTTGGCGGGCAGCCCGGGATGTAGACATCCACAGGGATTATCTTGTCCACACCGTTCACCACATGGTAGGATTTCTGGAACGGGCCGCCGCTGATGGCGCATCCTCCTGTGGCCACTACATATTTCGGGTCGGCCATCTGGTCGTAAAGACGTTTCAGCACAGGGGCCATCTTGTTGGTGATGGTGCCTGCGACCATGATGAAGTCGGCCTGTCTCGGCGAGGCTCTCGCGACTTCAAACCCGAACCGGGCGAAATCATAGCGGGCGGCTCCTATCGCCATGAATTCGATGCCACAGCAGCTTGTGGCGAAAGTAAGAGGCCAGAGACTGTTGCTGCGTCCCCATTCAATCACATTGTCCAGACAGCCCACAATGACATTCGTGCCGTTCTCACGAAGTTCCTTGAGCATCTGTTCGATGTATTCGTTGTCGTTGAAATCCTCGTATTTCATCGACTTTATGTCGACATTCCTTTTCATAACAGTATAAGGATCAGTATTTCTAATTCAAAATTTCATTGATGACGCGGCCATCAGCGTCGGGCAGGCCGGTGCCTGAAGAAGCCGTTTCCCTTGTTCACGCGGTTTCAGGATGCCCCTCTCTGCCTATTTCCATTCGAGGGCTCCTTTCCGCCATGCGTATGCAAGGCCGAGGACAAGGATGAGCAGGAAGAACAGCACGCTCACAAGCCCGTATATGCCCAGGTCCTGGACTACGGCGGCCCAGGCAAACAGGAATACGGTCTCCACGTCGAACATCAGGAACAGGATGGCGAAAAGATAATATCCGACCTTGAACTGCATCCACGATTTCCCGCGTGTCGGGATGCCGCACTCGTACGCCTCTCCTTTCTGCGGGTTATAGGACCTTGGCGCGACAGCTTTCGCGATTCCTACGGCGGCTGCCACAATCGCGATGGCTATCAGTATCACTACTACCAATAATACGAAATTCATGATCACTATGTTTTAAACTCCGTTTGAACTGTTTTCCAATCATTGCGCTTATGTAAAGGCGGACAGTCTCCTGCCAGGCCGTTACACGGCTTAACATGGGGCCAGCCTTCCTTAACGGGAAGGGAAAGGCCGTAAAGCCCTTGAGAAAGGGCACGGTACGGTTATCAGATCTAGATGATGATGTGGCCCAGGCCGAATACATAGTAGTCGTTCAGCCTGGAAATGCCGCATGGCCTCTCTCCTTTAAGGTATGCGGCTGTGCTCGCTGAAGAAGACAGCGGAGACATTGACGCGGCCGCTTTCACCGGTGCGGTGGTGTGGCTCCTCGGACTGTCTGTGCTGGCAGGCAATGTCACGCCGCTGCCCAGTGTCTGCTCCATGAAGTTTTCAGGAGATGAGGATGCAGGGCTGAAGTAATCCTGTACAAACTCCTCGGGTACGGCTGCGGCGTGCCTGTCCGCCCGGGAGCATTCTGGAATGTCCATGTGGCATACGGCAATGCAGGTCAGCATCACCACGGAAATCATCCCGAGTATGTCACGTAAACTTCTGTACATGGGCCCTTTTTCTGAAAAACGCCGCAAATATACATCAAAAAATCAAAATGCAAATCCCAAAACAGTACCGAAGTGTATGAAAACGCTTCCGGAACGGTGTCACATGCCGTAGGCTCCGATGAGTTTCTCCGCCTGGTCATGCGAGATGACGGATACTGTGCCGTGACGGGCCTCGGACGGGAATGAGGCATCCTCGATGGCGGACCAGTCCGTGAGGTTGCCGGAGTATGATACCCCGAAACGGTCCGTCATGCAGAAGTCATAGTACAGCAGCCACCCTTCTCCGCCAATGGCGGCTGTCACGGACGGGCCTTCCGTTATCACAGGTACTATCTGTCCTCCGTTGAGCGGCCCTTCAATGATGGTGTATGGCCCTTCCAGGTCATCAGACACGGCAAGGCGGATGGCCCTGCGCTCTCCGGTCAGCTCGCCGAATTCCTCTTCCTTGTGGAACAGGTAATATCTGCCGCCGTTTTCAATCAGCGTACCGTCTATGACACTGTACGGCGGGTCGAAAAGCACTTTTGCCGGTGTGAATTCCTTCCAGTCCCTGGTGCGGCAGTACCACAGGCGGCTGTCTTTCCAGCCGGCGTCTTCAAATGAGGATGACCATACGAGGATATAATCCCCGTTCTCCTTGTCGTAGAACCATTCCGGCGCCCAGATGTTGCGGACCATCCCGCCTTTGTCGTTCCTGACGTCTTTCATCAGCGGAAGGAGATCCACCACTTTCCAGTGGATGAGGTCGTCTGATGTGGCGTACAGGCAGCTGGGCCCTGTCTGCTGCCTGTCGGGTCTCCTTCCTCCACCTGTCGCCAGCAGTCTCCATACCCCGTCCGGTCCGCGGCGTACATACGGGTCGCGCATCTGCTGCTCCCAGACAGGGCTGTTGCCGCCAAGCGGTGTCCAGTGCTTCCCGTCTGCGGAAAGGGCTATATGCAGCTTCTCCACCTGCATCGGGTCCGGCAGGGGCACCTCCACGACCTTGCCTTCAGCGGTGATTTCCACACGGGTAGGATAGCGCTGACGGAAATATGTCAGCATATATAGGCTGTCTCCCTCGTTGATTTCCGGCCGCTTGTCCCCTGTGTCCTGTGCCGGGGCGGCGAAGAAAGAAAGTAAGGCTAATATTGTCAGAAGCGCTCTCATTGTTTGTCCCTTTATGTACGGTTTTGAATAACTGCCGCAAATATAGAGAAACTGTTTTGAAATTTTTCAAAAATTCTTTGGCGTCCCCGTGTCAGAACAGCAGCGCCACGCGGTAGACAATGAACGCCATCACCCAGGCCAGGACGATGGTGTAGACTGCGGAGAATATCGCCCATTTCCACCCGCCGCTCTCCTGCTTGATGGCTACGAATGTGGCTATGCATGGAAAATAAAGCAGGACGAACACCATATATGAAAGGGCGGCTGCGGGAGTGATGCTGTGCTGCAGGGCTTTCTGGAGCCTTGTGTCCCCGGCCTCGTCCTCCGGTGTCTCCTCAGTGAGCGGGACGGCTCCGGAAATTTCTCCTGATCCTGCTTCCAGCTCCTCCGCCTCGGCACTGTACATCACGCCCAGCGTGCTGACTACAAGCTCTTTCGCCCCTATGCCGGAAAGGATGCCCACTCCCATCC
>JADIMB010000122.1 GCA_017694995.1 Candidatus Cryptobacteroides faecavium
TGGGGGTAGACCATAGGATTAAACGCATGTTTAATCCTTAACGTCAGTGTGACGGATTCCGGTCATAAATGATAAAATATTGATTTTTAATATAATATTGTTAAACATAAATTCGTCGAACTGGCGTTAAAATAAATATTTGTTTTTGACAATGGAATACGATTTCAGAAGAATAGAAAAGAAGTGGCAGGCATACTGGGCTGAGCACCAGACCTTCAAGGCTGTAGAAGACCCGTCAAGACCGAAATATTATGTCCTGGACATGTTCCCGTATCCGTCAGGGGCGGGGCTTCACGTCGGACATCCTCTGGGCTATATAGCCAGTGACATATACAGCAGATACAAGAGGCTGTGCGGATTCAATGTCCTTCATCCGATGGGATATGACGCATTCGGGCTTCCTGCCGAGCAGTACGCCATCCAGACCGGCCAGCACCCTGCCTTGACTACGGAAAAGAACATAAAGAGATACAGGGAGCAGCTTGACAGGATCGGCTTCTCGTACGACTGGTCAAGGGAAGTGCGCACATGCGACCCGGATTATTACAAATGGACTCAGTGGGCATTCCTGAAGATGTTTGACAGCTATTATGACAATAACCTGCAGAAGGCGTGTCCTATAGACGGGCTGGTGGAGGCTTTTTCGAAAAACGGCACCGAGGGTGTATGTGCGGCATGCACCAGGGATATGGAGTTCACTGCGGACCAGTGGAACTCGATGTCGGAAAAAGAGAAATCAGATGTGCTGATGAACTACAGGATAGCATATCAGGGCGAGACATCCGTGAACTGGTGCCCGAAACTTGGGACTGTGCTTGCAAATGATGAAGTCAAGGAAGGATATTCAATCCGTGGCGGATTCCCTGTGGAGCAGAAGAAGATGACCCAGTGGCAGCTGAGGGTATCTGCCTATGCGGAGCGTCTGCTGAACGATCTGGAGGACCTGCAGTGGACTGACTCTCTGAAGGACATGCAGCGCAACTGGATAGGGCGTTCCTACGGTGCGGAGATGGTTTTCAAGGCATATAACGGGACAAGTGAGTATGACATGCATATATTCACCACCCGTGCGGACACTGTGTTCGGGGTCACATTCATGGTACTCGCACCGGAAAGCGACTGGGTGGAGAAGCTGACGTCGCCACAGCAGAAAGAAGCTGTCGAGGCATATCTGAAAGAGGTCAAGAAGAAGACAGAAAGGGAAAGGCTTGCGGAAACAAGGAAAGTCACAGGTGTCTTTTCCGGATCTTATGCCGTGAATCCGCTCACAGGCAGCAAGGTGCCGGTATGGATTTCGGAATATGTGCTGGCCGGGTACGGTACAGGAGCCATCATGGCAGTACCTGCGCATGACAGCAGGGACTATGCTTTCGCCCGCCATTTCAACCTCCCGGTGATCCCGCTGATTGAAGGCTGTGATGTGAGCGAGTCCAGTTTTGACGCCAAGGACGGCATCATGTGCAACTCAGGTTTCCTGGACGGGATGACTGTGAAGGAAGCCATACCTGCGGCAATCGACTATGTGGAGAAGCATCATATCGGACACAGGAAAGTCAATTACCGTCTGAGGGATGCGATATTCTCACGGCAGAGATACTGGGGAGAGCCGTTCCCTATATATTATAAGGACGGGATACCGGCTGCCTTGCCTTTTGACAGGCTTCCTCTCCGGCTGCCTGAGGTGGACAAGTATCTTCCGACAGAAAGCGGGGAGCCTCCTCTTGCAAGGGCAAAGGACTGGACATACGAGGGTTTCCCTCTGGAGAAGAGCACCATGCCTGGTTTCGCCGGAAGCAGCGCATATTACCTGCGGTATATGGACCCGCATGACAGCACTGCCCTGGTGAGCCGGGAGGCGGATGAGTACTGGAGGAATGTCGACCTGTATATAGGCGGTACCGAGCATGCCACCGGGCATCTCATCTACTCCCGTTTCTGGAACAAGTTCCTCTATGACCTGGGATATGTGTGCGAGAAAGAGCCGTTCAAGCGCCTAATAAACCAGGGCATGATCCAGGGCCGTTCGAATTTTGTCTACAGGATTGTGAATACCAATACTTTCGTTTCCTTCGGACTTAAGGATTCCTATGAGACTACCCAGATACATGTGGATGTGAATATCGTGCATAATGACAGGCTTGACATAGAGGCCTTCAAGAAGTGGATGCCTGATTTTGAGAATGCAGAGTTCATCCTCGAGAACGGGGAATACATCTGCGGGTATGCCACGGAAAAGATGAGCAAGTCCATGTTCAACGTCGTGAACCCTGACATGGTATGCGACACATACGGAGCGGACACCCTCAGGCTTTATGAGATGTTCCTCGGCCCTCTGGAGCAGTCCAAGCCATGGGATACCAAGGGCATTGACGGGGTACACAGGTTCCTCAAGAGAGTATGGCGCCTGTTTTACGGCAAGGACGGGCTTGTGGTCACAGACGGAGAGCCTGATGCGGAAGAGCTCAAGACCCTGCACAAGCTTATAGGGAAGGCAAGGACGGATATCGAGAACTTCTCGTTCAATACGGCAGTCAGCGCATTCATGATCGCGGTCAATGAACTTTATGACCACAAATGCAGCAAAAGAGCTGTACTTGAACCGCTGATAATCCTCCTTTCTCCGTTTGCCCCTCATATATGCGAAGAACTCTGGTCGGCCCTCGGGCATACGGAAAGCATATCGTATGCCGCTTTCCCGGACTATGACGAGAAGTATGTGGCTGAAGACACATGTACCTATGCCGTTTCCTTCAACGGGAAGACAAGGTTCACCGTCGATCTGCAGAAAAGCATGACGAAAGAGGACGTGGAAGCCGAAGTCAGGGCTATGGAGCAGACTTCCAGGTATGTCGGCGAAGGGAAAATCGTAAAAGTCATTGTAGTGCCCGGAAAAATAGTTAATATTGTCGTAAAATAAAACAAGGATAGCAAAGGCCTATGAACTCTAAGAAAGCACTTGCCCATGTCTGGGACTACACTGTACTTACATTCGGTATCATAATATACTGCCTTTCATGGACATCATTCCTTATACCGAACGGCATTGCCAGCGGCGGGGGAACGGGCCTGTGCACTATCATTTATTTTGCTTCCAACGGGACTATACCCGTATCTGTATCCTTTTTCATACTGAACGCCATCCTGCTTGTGCTCGGGATAATGGCACTCGGAAAGGCGTTCGGTTTCAAGACCATTTATGCCATCCTGCTCTCGACCCTCCTGTTTGACTTGCTGCCGAAGCTTGACTGGGTCGTGACTTTTGACAACAAGCTGCTCATTGCCATTGTGGGCGGTATCGTCGAGGCCCTGGGGATAGGCATAGTCCTGATGAGAGGGGGAAGTACGGGAGGTACGGACATAGCGGCCATGATAGTCAACAAGTACTGGCCTGTCTCTCCGGGCAAGGTGTATCTTTTCTCTGACATATTCATAATCGCTTCGGTCCTCCTAGTCCCGGGCAAGACATTGGAAGATATGATATACGGCTATGTGGTGATGGTCACGTTCTCATTCATGGTGGATTTTGTGCTGCTGGGGCAGAAGTCATCTGTCCAGGTGCTGATTTTCTCTTCGAAGTACAACGAGATTGCGGACAGCATCACCAGGACGATGCACAGGGGGGTAACGGCCTTCCATTCTTTGGGATGGTATTCCAAGAATGAGGGCAATGTGCTTCTTGTGATTGTCCGCCAGCATCAGCTGCATGATGTCGTGAGTCTGATTAAAAGTATTGACAACAAGGCATTTGTCTCTGTCTCATCGGCAAGCGGTGTGTATGGAGAGGGATTTGACGAGATGAAGACAGGGTTGAAACTTAAGAAAAAAGACCAAAAGAGTGAGGGCCTGTCAAATGAAAGCAAAGCTTGAATCATCTGTCTGGAGGCTGCTTAAAGAGTATGCCCTTATCACCATCGGGCTTCTGTCCTATGTGCTCGGATGGGCTGTGTTCCTGATACCGAACAACCTGGTCGGGGGAGGCGTGTCAGGTCTGAGCGCCATCATTTACTACGCGACGGGAATACACATGGGGTATTCCTATCTTGCCATTAATACTCTGCTTCTCCTTATCTCGTTGAAGATAATAGGTTTCGGCTTCGGCTGGAAGACTGTGTATGCGATTATCTTCGCATCTGCGATGCTGAATATCCTACCGCCGCTCATCCCCGAGACAATAACCCAGGAACTGGCTGTGTCCAACGGCAAGCTCCTTTGTACAATCATAGGCGGCATAATGTCCGGAGTGGGAATAGGCATGTCCATTTCCCAGGGCGGCAGCACTGGCGGTACCGACATCATAGCGCTCATAGTGGGCAAATACAGGAACATTTCTCCCGGAAGGCTTATCCTGGCCATGGATGTAGTCATAATCCTGTCTTCGATGCTGTTCCCTTCATATACGTCCACCGGCGGGCTTGTCCCGTTCCCGGAGAAACTCGCGATTGCAGTATACGGTCTGATCCTGGTCACGGTCAGCGGGTATGCTGTGGACCTCTATCTGTCCGGCACCAAACAGTCTGTGCAGGTGTTCATCTTCTCCAAGAAATACGAGGAGATTGCTGATTCGGTGGCCTACGGGATGGGCAGGGGAGTGACTCTGATCCCTGCGGAGGGATGGTACACGAAGACTTCGAGCCATGTGCTGATGGTGGTGACGCGCAAGGCGGATCTGAACATCCTCATGAGATACATCAAGTCCATTGACCCTGCGGCTTTCATTTCTGTGTCTTCAGTCATGGGGGTGTATGGGCAGGGATTTGATACAATCAAAGTCAAGCCTGGCAGAAATGATGATAAAAAAGAGAAAAAACAATAATAAAAACAAAAAAAGTAAATTTTACAAGCCCCTTGCCGCTTCCGCGAGGGGCTTTTTATTGTATTTTTGCCGCCCAAAATTTTCGAGTTATGTCTAGTAGTTTTTCAGAAGTAAGATCTGTAAAAGGACCACGTGGCGAAAGAGTTAAAAAGACTACTTTTCTTGTGTCCGCTTTATGCGTTGTGATGATTGCCGTATCGTCGGCATTTTCAGGGTATTATGATGGAGACGTATTCATGCCGGACCTTATGGCTCCGGCCTTGTTGATATTGTTTGCCCCTTCCGGTACATTCTCTCCTGCAAAGGGCGTGTTCCTGCTTTCGGCTGCCGTGGCAGCTGTGACAGCGCTGGTGTCGGTGCTGCGCTTCATGTCCGCATATTGGTACATCCATGTCCATATGTCTCACGCTGTCAGGTATGTGCCTGCATTGCTCGCATTCATGATGCTTGGTTTCATATGTCTGAACACCAGGGGAAGGGGTCGCTATGCGGCGGCTATACCGGCTTCCACTGTGGCTGTATTCTTTACTCTGCTTCTGTGGAACGTTTATGCGGACCAGTATTCGGGACACATGTCCATGCCGCTTTTTGTCCCGGCGGCGCTGCTCTTCTATGTAGTCATGGCATCAAGGCTAATGGATTTCAGGAAACGGAAGACTGGCGCAGTGCCTGTCTGCGGGGATCCTGTCGTGGAAGCCGGACGGCAGGCTGCCATGGCAGGAAAGAGCCCGTCCGATATCCTGTTCGGAAGAATCGCCGAGCTGTTTGACAGCAGGAAGCCGTATCTGGATGACAAAATTACTATAGGCAAGGTGGCGAATATGCTGTATACTAACAAAGTCTATGTGTCCAGGGCCATAAATGACCACACCGGGAAGAATTTCTGCCAGTATGTGAATTACCACCGTATAATGTACTCCGTGTCGGCATTCAGGGAAAACCCTCATCTGAGGATAAGCGAGCTGGCTGAAATGAGCGGATTCCATACCATCGTGTCATACAACATGGCTTTCCGCCTGGTGATGAATGATTCGCCGGGGGAGTGGTGCAAGAAAATCAGACAGGAAACAGGGACAGCACAGTAAGTTGACATGAATTTGCCGGATATGATATTTTGAAGAACGTGCGGATAAGATTATATTTGCACCAAAACTGAATTTATGGCAGACGAGAAGATCATTTTTTCAATGAACGGGGTCGGCAAGATCCTTCCCCACAACAATAAAGTAATCCTGAAAGATATTTACCTGTCGTTTTTCTACGGTGCCAAGATAGGTATCATAGGACTTAACGGATCCGGGAAATCCACTCTGATGAAGATCATTGCCGGGGTTGAAAAGGGATACCAGGGCGAAGTGGTGTGGTCACCTGGATATTCAGTCGGATATCTGGAGCAGGAGCCTCAGATGGATCCGGACAAGACTGTGGCCGAGGTCGTGCAGGAAGGTGTGCAGGAGGTCATGGACCTTCTCAAGGAGTATGAGGAGGTGAACATGAAGTTCTGCGAGCCTATGTCGGATGACGAGATGGCTGCCCTGATCGAGCGCCAGGGCGAGCTTACGGAAAAGATAGAGCATTGCGGCGGATGGGAGATAGACTCCAAGCTCGAGAGGGCTATGGATGCGCTGCAGTGTCCGCCTCCGGATGCCAGGGTAGCTACATTGAGCGGAGGAGAGCGCAGGAGAGTGGCACTGTGCCGTCTGCTGCTGAGACAGCCTGACGTGCTCCTCCTGGACGAGCCTACCAACCATCTCGACACAGAGAGTATTCAGTGGCTTGAAGCCCACCTGCAGCAGTACAAGGGAACTGTGATTGCTGTGACGCATGACCGTTACTTCCTGGACAATGTAGCCGGATGGATACTGGAGCTTGACAGGGGGGAGGGCATTCCGTGGAAAGGGAATTACTCCTCATGGCTTGAACAGAAGAGCAACAGGCTGGCTATGGAGGAGAAGCAGGAAAGCAAGAGGAGGAAGACTCTCGAGCGCGAGCTTGAATGGGTGAGAATGGCCCCGAAGGCACGGCATGCGAAATCAAAGGCGCGTCTCGGCGCATACGAGAAGATGGCGAGCGAAGACGGCAGGGAAAAGGAGGCGAACCTCGAGATATTCATACCTAACGGCCCGCGTCTCGGCAGCAAGGTCATAGAGTTCAACGATGTCTCCAAGGGATACGGGGACAAGCTGCTGTTCGGGCATCTGAGCTTCAGCCTGCCTCCTGCGGGCATTGTCGGGGTGATAGGGCCGAACGGAGCCGGAAAGACCACTTTGTTCCGTCTTATCATGGGCCTTGAGCAGCCGGATGCAGGCACTATAACTGTCGGGGAGACGGTCAAGATTGCTTATGTGGACCAGCAGCATAAGAGCATTGATCCGGAAAAGACTGTCTTTGAGACCATCTCAGGTGGAAGCGAGTTCATAAAGCTTGGCAAGCGGGATGTGAATGCAAGGGCTTATGTGTCCAGGTTCAACTTCTCCGGAGCTGACCAGGAGAAACTCTGCGGAGTGCTTTCCGGCGGAGAAAGGAACAGGCTGCATCTGGCTCTGACATTGAAGGACGAAGGGAACGTCCTTCTTCTGGACGAGCCTACCAACGACGTGGATGTGAATACAATACGGGCTCTTGAGGAGGGCCTTGAGAATTTTGCCGGATGTGCTGTAGTGATTTCTCACGACAGGTGGTTCCTGGACAGGATAGCCACGCATATCCTGGCGTTTGAAGGTGATTCTGAAGTTTATTTCTTCGAGGGTTCATACTCGGAGTATGAGGAGAACAAGAAGCGCCGGCTTGGCGATGTGACACCTAAGAGGTTCAAATACAAGAAACTCATGGAATAGCTTATGTGGCCGCTGCGTATGACAGCCGCTCTGCTGCTTATGCTCTGCGGTATGTTTGCATCCTGTGCGGACAGGTACGGGATGAGGGTGGTTTCATCCGAGCGGCGGGACGGGTATGAGTGCAGGCATATTGAATTCAGTGCCGGCGGAGAGGAAAGGATCAGGGCATATCTGCTTGTCCCTGATTCTTCCTGTTTAAGGAAGCGCCCTGCGGTGCTGATGCTGCATGACCACGGTGCACGGTTCGATATCGGGAAAGAGAAGCTTGTGCGCCCCGCCGCAGATGCCCCCGTGCGGATACGGAATTCATCCAGGCAGTGGGTTGAGAAGTATTTTGACGGGGTGTATTTCGGTGACCGGCTTGCCTCTGAGGGCTATGTAGTCCTTGTGGCGGACGCCCTGTACTGGGGTGAGAGGTCTTCCCCTGACGCATGCAGATGGTCGGAGCTCTCGTACGGGGATGGGCAGGATCCAGGCTCTCTGCGGTACGGGATGCCGGAAGAGCGTCTGGAGGCGGAGAAGAAAAGGCTTAAGGAAGCGGTTTACGAAGGACAGCGGGATGTATATGACAGCCTTGCGGCCGGAGGCACCGTGTGGGCCAGGAAGATCCTGGAGGAAGATATCGCCTGCGCCGGCCTGCTCCGCTCCCTGCCTTACGTGGACGGGAACAGGATAGGTGCATTCGGGTTCTCGATGGGGGCGCACAGGTGCTGGCTCCTGTCCGCGTTCTGCCGGGATGTGTCATGCGGGGCGGCGGTGTGCTGGATGACCTTAAAGAAGAATTATGACAGCAGCAGTGCCTCGGATCTGTCCATGCGCATCCCGTCCATGCGCGATACTTTGGATTTTCCGGATATCGCGTCTTTCCTTGCCCCGAAGCCCATGCTATTCCTTTGCGGGGACAAGGACAGCCTTTTCCCTGCGGGTGATGCCGGCGAGGCTTTCTCGAAGATGCACGCGATATACGACGGAATACAGTCCCAAGAGCCTGCCGGACAGGCCCTTGAGACCGCGTTCTTCGATGGAGGTCATCATTGCGGCAAAAAAGTCCAGGCTGCAGTCGCGGATTTCTTTGCCCGGAGACTGCAGCCTGGAGAATGATTCCTGTGTGTGGATTTCCCGGTCCTGTCCTATTCTTCCTGTATCACCTTGTAGCGAGGTACGAGCGACTTCATCACTATCCAGCCTATCAGATAGGCTACAGCGCATATGCAGAATATGATGAAGTATCCCGCAGGCTTCCCTGTGAAGCCGAGGAATGTCATGCCGGTGTCTCCCGCGTAGACAAACAGATTCCCGGCCGCTTTCTGAAGTATCATCGAGCCGAGGCCTCCTGCCATGCCTCCTATGCCTGTGACAGTCGCGATGGCTGATTTAGGGAACATGTCGCCTACAGTGGAGAATATGTTGGCCGACCATGACTGGTGGGCAGCTCCCCCGATGCCTATCATTATGACCGGGAACCACGGGGAGATAGTCCCGAGAGGCTGAGCCAGCAGGACAAGCAGCGGGAAGAAGGCGAATATGAGCATCGCCCTCATCCTGGCGGCATACGGATTGAGCCCTGTCCTGTCGATGATCAGGGTCGGAAGCTTCCCTCCGTATATCGACAGCATCGTGATGGCATAGAGGGTGAATATCAAGGCGATGCCGAGCGGATCCGAAGTCTTGATCCCGAACTGCGTGTTCAGGTAGGACGGCGTCCAGAAAAGGAAGAACCACCAGACTCCGTCAGTCATGAATTTCCCGAAGGCAAAGGCCCATGTCTGCCTGTATCTTAGGCACTGCCAGAAGGATATCCCTTTACCTTTGGACATCCCGGAGCCGTTTCCGGCAGCTTTTCCCTCTGCTGTCAGGCGGGCGTCTGCCTCTTTGTCCTGCTCGATATAGGCCAGTTCCTCCTTATTGACAAAACGGCTTTTCTCAGGCTTGTCATACAGGAATACCCAGAATCCCATCCAAATGAAGCCGAGTACACCGATCACTATGAATGCCATTTCCCATCCCAGGGCCTTGGCAAGGAGAGGGATGCTGAGAGGCGCGACCAGAGCACCTACTGAAGCCCCCGCATTGAAGATGGATGTGGCGAAGGCACGGTCTTTTTTCGGGAAATACTCTGCTGTGGTCTTGATGGCGGCAGGGAAGTTCCCCGCTTCGCCCAGGGCGAGAATACATCTTGCGAACAGAAAACAGTACATGCTCACAGTGGCTATCACCACCACTACGTCTCCTGTAGCCCGTACAAGCTCCATCCTGGAGTGCATCCCCACGAACTGCTCGGTGACTATGCCGCATAAAGCATGCAGGCAGGCACCTGCCGACCATACCCCGATAGACCACAGGTAACCTTTCCTGGTGCCCATCCAGTCCACGAACTTTCCTGCGAAGAGCATGCATACCGCATACATTATAGAGAATACGGAGGTGATGGTCCCGTAATGGGATTCATCCCAGTGGAATTCCGGCTTTATGAATTCGTCCCAGGTGAGAGACAGCACCTGCCTGTCAAGGTAGTTGACTGTAGTGGCGAAGAAAAGCATCGCGCACATCACCCACCTGAAGTTTGTCATCTTGTTTTTTTCCATTGATTATCAGTTTAGTGTCATGTGGATTCCTATTTCAAGTCCGTGGTCCTGCACCCGTCCATGTCATCATAGTCGAGGTTCTCTCCGCACATGGCCCAGATGAAAGTGTAGTTGCGGGTGGCGCATGCGGAATGTATGCTCCATTCGGGCGAGATTACAGCCTGCTCGCCTTTCATCCAGATATGCCTTGTCTCCTGCGGCTCTCCCATGAAATGGCAGACGGCCTGGTCCTGCGGTATCTCGAAATAGAAGTAGACTTCCATGCGGCGGTTGTGTGTATGTGCCGGCATTGTGTTCCATGTGCTTCCGGGCTTGAGTTCTGTCATACCCATCTGCAGCTGGCAGGTAGGCACCACTTCCTTGACAATCATTCTGTTGATTACCCTGTGGTTGCTTTCTTCCAGAGATCCTAGCTCCATATGCACTGCGTCCTCCCGGGTGGTGAGATGGTCCGGATATGAGGTGTGCGCCGGGGCGCTGCAGAAATAGAACTTGGCCGGAGATGCCGGGTCGCTGCTCCCGAACGTTATCTTCCTGTCTCCTCTGCCCAGATACAGTGCCTCCTTGTACTTCATCCTGTACACTCTGTCCCCGGCCTGTACTGTACCTTCGCCCCCGACATTGAATATGCCCATCTCTCTCCTCTCGAGGAAAGAGCCGGCCCTCAGGATCTCCACCGGCTTCAGCTCCAGTGCTTCGGACACGGG
This sequence comes from Candidatus Cryptobacteroides faecavium, assembly GCA_017694995.1. Classification (GTDB taxonomy): domain Bacteria; phylum Bacteroidota; class Bacteroidia; order Bacteroidales; family UBA932; genus Cryptobacteroides; species Cryptobacteroides faecavium. The sequence continues at coordinate 10,943 of JADIMB010000122.1, forward strand.
CATCGCCCCTCCTGCAATCATCCTGTCGTGGAGTGTATAGGTGAGGTTGATCTCGTCCTTCCCGAATACTTTCCCTATAAGGTACTGTCTCCTGAGTCTCTCTGTATCATAGCCTTTTACATCCTGCGGATGGGCTGAATACCTGATGTCAAAATTTATTTCCATTGTATCGATTGCTTTTATTCTGTCCTGTGATTTTGTCTGTCTTATAGTGTGACACCTGTCTTGAATATGGCTATCTCGCTGTATCCTGACCTTTCATTTGCAGTGGCTTTCCCTGAGGCGGTGTCCAGTACGAAATCTATGAACTCGTCATCCGTCAGTGAGGCCGGCTTCCCGTCCGCGATCACTCCTGCGTTGAAGTCGATCCATCCGGGCTTCGAGCTTGCAAGCCTGCTGTTCGTGGAAATCTTTGCCGTGGGGACGAAAGTCCCGAACGGCGTGCCGCGCCCTGTGGTGAACAGGACAATCTGGCACCCTGAGGCTGCAAGGGCCGTAGATGCCACCAGGTCGTTGCCGGGAGCACTCAGGAGGTTGAGCCCCTTGGTCCTGATACGCTCCCCATACCGGAGTACATCCATCACCCGGGATTTGCCGGACTTCTGGGTGCATCCCAGGGATTTCTCCTCAAGGGTGGAGATCCCTCCCGCCTTGTTGCCGGGGGATGGGTTCTCGTATACAGGCTGGCCGTTGGTCAGGAAATATTCCTTGAAGTCGTTTATCAGGTGAACTGTCTTGTCGAACACATCCTTGCTGCAGCATCTGGACATGAGGATTGTCTCTGCCCCGAACATTTCAGGCACCTCCGTGAGCACCGCTGTCCCTCCCTGGGATACTATCCAGTCGGAAAACCTGCCCAGAAGCGGGTTTGCGGTAATGCCGGAGAGACCGTCCGACCCTCCGCACTTCAGGCCTATCCTGAGCTCGCTGACCGGAATGTCCGTCCTCTTGTCGTCCTGTGATGCCTGTGCTATCCTGCGCAGGAGTTGGAGCCCGTATTCGACCTCGTCTCCTTTGACCTTCTGGCACTCCATGAACATCACACGTGACTCGTCCACCGGACCTGCGAGCTCCCTGAACGAAGACAGCTGGTTGTTCTCGCAGCCTAGCCCCACGACCAGGACACCGGCGGCGTTGGGATGATGCACCATGCAGGAGAGGATCCGCCTTGTGTTCTGGTGGTCCTCACCGAGCTGTGAGCAGCCGTAGTTATGCGGGAAGGCACGGACACTTTCCACCGCCGGATATTTCCCGGCCTCCAGGCTGAACCGGGTGCACAGTTTCTGCACCACCCCGTTCACGCAGCCCACAGTCGGTATGATCCATATCTCGTTCCTTATGCCGGCCTGTCCGTCGCCCCTCCGGAAGCCTTTGAATGTAGCCTGCACCGGGAGCTGCCCTACAGGTGTCTCTGACGGGGTGTACTTGTACTCGAGTATCCCGTCCAGGTTTGTCTTCAGTACATTGTGGTCTATCAGCCCTCCTTTGCCTACATCATGTGTGAGATGCCCTATGGGAAATCCGTACTTTATCACATTTTCCCCGGCCTTAAGGTCTTTAAGAGCCATCTTGTGGCCTGCAGGGATCCCGGATGAAGCTTTCACCTGTTCACCATCCTGCAGGAACACATCGCCTGCAGTGACATCGTCCAGTGCGACAGCCACATTGTCCAGAGGATTTATTTTTATGAATTGTGCCATTAGCTAAGGGATTATTCTACTATTGTCTCTACGGCTGCGCGCATACCCTTTCCCTGGATAGTCTGCAGGAACCTGCCTGTCATCTCTGTGAGCCCTGGTATGGAGTTGAGGTCCTCTCCCCAAATGCCCTCGGCTCCCAGCACTCCCTCAGCCACTTTATTTGTATCTCCTGTGGCCCAGAGGCTTCTGAGCAGCTCTATGGTGCCGCTGTCGTCCTGCGGGACAATCTCCGCTCCTGCGCGGCTGCCTCCTTTGTAATATGTGATTATCCCGGCCAGTCCGAGCACAAGCCCCTGTGGCAGTGTACCCTTGCGCTCAAGATACGTTTTCAGTCCCGGAAGGTCGCGGGTCCTGTATTTAGGGAAGGAGTTCAGCATGATGCTGGTGACAAAATGTTTCACATACGGGTTTACAAACCTTTCCAGCACATCACGGGCGAATTTCTCGAGCTCATGCCTCGGGAGGTCCAGGGTCTCGAGAAGTTCCTCGAACATGACTTTGTGCACGAATTTCCCAATGAGGGGGTCCTCCACACATTCTTTCACAGTGTCCAGCCCTGAGAGGTAGCCGACAGGGGACAGGACGGTGTGCGGCCCGTTCAGGAGCGTCACTTTGCGTGCATGGTAAGGTGCCTCGCTAGGCACGAACAGCACATTAAGCCCGGCCTTGCCCGCAGGGAATTCTTCCGCCACACTCTCCGGAGCCTCGATGACCCACAGGTGGAAGATTTCAGCCTTGTCCACCAGGCGGTCGTCATAGCCAATGCGCTCAAGTATGCTGTCAATGTTGTCTTTAGGATATCCCGGCACTATCCTGTCCACCAGGGTGCAGTATACACCGCACGCCTCTTCGAACCATGCCTTGAACTCAGGTTCCAGTCCCCACAGGTCTATGTACTGAAGGATGCATTTCTTCAGCTCCTTGCCGTTGAGGAAGATAAGCTCGCAAGGGAGAATGATGAAACCTTTGGTCCTGTCCCCATCGAAATACTTGAAACGGCGGTAGAGCAGCTGAGTCAGTTTGCCCGGGTAGGAAGATGCCGGCCTGTCCTCCAGCCTGCAGGAAGGGTCGAATGTGATACCGGCTTCCGTGGTGTTTGAGATCACGAACCTGAAATCCGGATTCTCGGCCAGCCTTATGTATTCATCAAAGTCAGTGTACGGGTTGATGCCTCTGTTGATTACGTCTATGAGATCAATGGAGTCCACACTCTGCCCTTTGTCTATCCCCTGGAGGTTGAGATGATAGAGTCCGTCCTGCGCATTGAGCATATCCACCATGCCACGCTCTATAGGCTGCACTACTGTCACACCTGCATTGAAGCCGGCGGTCTTGTCCATTTTCCAGATGATCCAGTCTACAAAAGCCCTGAGAAAATTGCCTTCCCCGAACTGTATCACTTTGTCGGGGTACTTGCCGGCTGATGCCGTTTTCCTGCTTAGTCTTTCCATGTCTGTATCTATTTAAATGTATTCATAAACGGTTCAGGAAACTGTTCCGAATCTCCCCCGGAAATCTCTCTTGAAATTTATACCGGAAAATTTAAACTTCTTCTGTGTTTCAAAACAGCTTCAAAAAACTGGACGGATACAAATGTACAAAAATTCCGTGTCCGTTCACGGAAAATTCTTATATTTACACCGGATTGATAAAAAGTAAGATGTTTTTGAGGATTTTTGACATCTCCATGACGTTTTTGAGCTTTCCTCTGCTCCTGTGAAAACGGAAATTCTTTAAACCGACAATATATGATACTTTCTGATGTAAAAGGGAAAATCGACGGGATGATCGACAAGAGGTTCATCAACGACGATTTCATGCTCACCAACAGCTATGCCCGCGAGCTCTACCATGAGAGTGCGGAGAAGATGCCTATCATCGACTATCACTGCCACCTCGAGCCGGAGAAGATAGCCGGCGACTACCGTTTCAAGGACCTGACCGAGGTCTGGCTTGGAGGAGACCACTACAAGTGGCGTGCAATGAGAGGGAACGGTGTCCCGGAGGAGTTCATCACCGGCAGCCGCAGCAGCTACGAGAAGTTCGAGAAATGGGCCGAGACAGTACCTTATACCATGCGTAACCCGCTGTACCACTGGACCCATCTGGAGCTGGCCAGGATTTTCGGGATATACGACATACTGAGCCCGCGCACCGCAAGGGCCATCTATGACCGGTGCACGGAAATGCTCCAGACTCCGGAATTCAGCGGCCAGTCCCTCATGAAGAGGTTCAATGTGAAGGTCGTCTGCACCACAGATGACCCTGCGGATGACCTGGGATACCATAAATATATAGCGGAGCACCCGTTCGGGGTCAGGGTCCTGCCTGCGTGGCGGCCGGACAAGGCAATGGCGGTGGACAAGCCGCAGCAGTACAGGGAGTATATCACTCGGCTCGGTGAAGCCGCGGGGATGCAGATAAGCACCTACCAGGACCTTCTCGATGCCCTGCGCAAGAGGCATGACTTCTTCCACAGCATGGGATGCCGCCTGTCCGACCATGGCATCGAGACCTTCTATGCTGAGGATTTCAGCCTGGATGAAATCGACAGGATATTCAGGGATGCCCTCGACGGAAAGACTCCTTCACGGGAGGATGTGCTGAAGTTCAGGAGCGCCATCATGCTTGATTTCGCACGGCTTGACTGGGAGAAGGGATGGACCCAGCAGTTCCATGTGGGGGCCATAAGGGACAACAACACGCGTATGTTCAAAGCCCTCGGTCCCGATACCGGCTATGATGCTATCCATGACCTGCCTGCAGCGGCGGCCGGCCACAGGTTCCTCGACAGGCTCGCCACAGAGGACAAGCTGGCCAAGACAATCCTGTACAACCTCAATCCGAAGGACAACGAGGTCTTCGCCACAATGGCCTATACTTTCAACGACGGGACCGTTCCCGGAAAGATCCAGCTCGGGTCCGGATGGTGGTTCCTGGACCAGGAGGACGGTATGCGCAAGCAGATGAACGCCCTGTCCGCGCTCGGCCTTTTCAGCCGTTTCGTGGGCATGCTCACCGACTCGCGCAGTTTCCTTTCATACCCCCGTCATGAGTATTTCCGCAGGATACTCTGCAGCGTGATAGGGGAGGACCTGGAGAAGGGGAGGCTGCCTAAGAGCGAGATGGACTTCATACACCAGATGGTCAAGGACATATCGTACAACAACGCCGCACGCTATTTCGACTTCTGATTTCATCTGATAATCTTTTCTTTACGGAACCATCCGATAGCCTCATCTACAGCCTCGGACACAGGACGGCATGAGAACCCGAGTTCTTTTGCCGCCCTGTCGCTTCTGTAATAGTTCCCGATGCGGAGCATCTCCATGTTCCGCGAGTTGAATTCATTGCGGATATGGAGGCCTTTCTCCAGTGCAGATCCGAGCCTTCCGGCCATCTTCAGCAGTGCGCCCGGGACCTTGATCATCATCCCCCTGCTGTCCGTGCGGGAAGCGAGCAGCCTGAAGAAGTCCTTGTATGACATGTTCTCTCCGCAGAGCAGGTATTCTTTTCCCGGAGTCCCTTTGGAAAGTGCGGCCACTGCGCATCTGGCGACATCCTGGACCGCCACGAAATTCTTCCCTCCAGGCGGATAGAAGATGAGCTTCCTTCTGTATCCCATCAGGATTATTCTTCCGGAGCTCGGCTTCGAGTCATAGGGCCCTAGCATGAAGGTGGGGCACAATGTTATGGTCTCTACATATTGATTGTATTCTTTCATGCACTCCTGTGCCGCAAGTTTGCTCAATACGTATCCTGATTCCGAAAACGGCGGGACAGATTTCCCGGATTCATCTCCAGGGTGCTCCAGGCTTCCGTAAGCGAATATGTTGGCGGTGGATATGTTGACTATTCGTCTGATGCCGAGCGCCTTTGCGGCCTCAAGGATATTCAGTGCGCCTCCCGTGTTGACATCATAGTATACCTTCATGCCGGCTTTCTGTGAAGTACAGGCGGCGCAGTGGATTATGGCGTCGCATCCGGCTGCCGCACTCATGACGTCGGATTTGGATGTGATGTCGCCTTCCACCAGTTCCAGTGAACCGGACAGTACCCCTCTGAAAGAGTCTTTGCGCCTCAGCAGGCCGATTGCATTATAGCCGGCGGCGACAAGTGCATGGATGACATTTGTTCCGAGCAGTCCATTAGCTCCGGTGACAAGTATGTTTTTCATATTTTGGATTTTGTTATAGTTGAAGCTCCCTGGCGACAATTCTTGAAACCAGCGGAAGCCTTATTCTCGCCGGGACAATGTCGGTGAGGACCTTGTTCAGCTTGTTCACGAGCCCTGGGATGATCACGGCCTCCCTTTTGAACATCCCGTCGATACCTTTCCGGGCTACCTTTTCAGGAGGCAGGAGTCCCAGTCTGCCGAACCTCCCCTGTCTTTCGATTCTCCGGGTCACATCCGGGTTTGTCTTCATCGGTCCAGGATGAATCACACTGACCGATATCCCGGAACCGTTCAACTCTTCGTGCAGACCTCTGGTGAAGTCATATATGAACCGTTTGGTGGCAGGATATACCGTCTTGTATCCTATCGGGGTGAATGCCGCCATGCTGGATACGTTGAGTATGTAGGCTTCATTCTGCTGCTGGAGCACCGGGAGCAGCTGGTGTGTCAAGGTGGTTACGGCCATGATGTTGAGACCCAGTATCCTGTCTATGTACTCATCGTCACATTCCAGGAACTTCCTTGTCCCGCCGCATCCTGCGTTGTTTATGAGGATGTTTACCGGATAGCGGCCTGCAATCCCGGTGCACACTTCGAGTATGGCCTTCTTGTCCGTCAGGTCTGCTTCAAATGCTATGCTGTCCGTCCCGTATGATCCGGCTTCAAGAGCAGCATCCTTCACTCCAGACCCGGGCAATGCCACCAGGATAGTGTTGATCCCCCTTCTGGCAAGTTCGATTGCAAAGCATCTGCCGAGTCCGGAACTGGCTCCTGTCACTACTGCAAATTCGTTCATGTCTATTGTCAAGTTATTGTCTGTTAAATTATTATAATAAATCATCTGAAATTGCAGCCTCAAAAATATAAAAA
>JADIMB010000123.1 GCA_017694995.1 Candidatus Cryptobacteroides faecavium
GTAATATACAGCAACTTCAGGCTTGCTTCGGAGAGCGACGGGCTTGAAATAAGCGTGCTGGAGTGCAGGCCGGCAGGGAAATATCCTGCCGGTATTGTCCAGCTTGTCCACGGCATGTGCGAGCATAAGGAAAGGTACATGCCTTTCATGGAGTATTTGGCATCCAACGGGTTCGCAAGCGTGATCCATGACCACAGGGGACATGGGGAATCCGTGCGCTCGGACGATGACCTGGGATATTTCTATGAAGGCGGTGCGCGCGCTATGGTCTACGACATCAAGATGGTCACAGACAAGGTGCGGAAAGAGTTTCTGGGACTTCCTCTGGTGCTCCTGGGCCACAGTATGGGGTCCATGGCGGTGCGCTCCTTCGTAAAGCGCTTTGACACTTCGGTATCCGGACTGGTAGTATGCGGAAGTCCGAGTTATAACCCGGGCCTTGTGTTCGGGAAATTCCTTGCCGCCGCCAGTGCTCTGGTCCTGGGCCGGCATCACAGGCCCCGGCTCATACAGAATATCGCGTTCGGTGCGTTCAACAAGGATTTCAGACATGAAGGTTCGCATAATGCATGGGTCTGCTCCGACCCTGAAATTGTAAGGTCTTATGACAGGGATCCCCTGTGTACATTCCAGTTCACGGCAGACGGCTTCCTTAACCTTTTCAGGCTCATGGAGGACGCATACAGCCTCAAAGGCTGGAAGTGCTGCTCACCGGATCTCCCGGTGATGTTCATCTCCGGTGCCGATGACCCATGCATGGGCACTGCCGGCAGGTTCGCTTCGGCTGTGGAGAAGATGCGCAAGGCCGGCTACAGGCATGTCACGTCTGTCCTTTATCCCGGCATGAGGCATGAGATACTCAACGAGAAAGGAAAGATGAAGGTGTGGGCTGACGTGCTGGACTTCTGCCTGTCGTCTTCCGGGCTGACTGGCGTCTGACAGGACGGCCGGTCCGGCTTTTCTTCCGGAGAGTCCGGAAAGGTCCGGCAATAGTACCCGGAATCTGTCATGCCGAAGCTCCGGATTCCATGGAGGAATACAGGCTCCGGGCCGGGGATTTTGAATAGGGGTGGCCAAAAAAGTTATGGCCACCCCTTTATATTTTACAGATAATGATTAAATTTGCGGGATTTTGTTTTTTTTCGGCAATTGCCGGGAATCACTGACAGTACACAGAATATAAAACAGTAAAACGATATGTCATTTACAGATGTTTTCAAGAAGATCTTCGGGACCAAGGCGGAAAGGGACCTGAAGCAGTTGCAGCCTGTCCTCCAGAAGGTCCTGGCAGCTTATCCTGAGATAGATAGACTTTCAGACGACCAGTTGAGGGAAAAATCGGCCGAGCTGAGGAAAATAATCCATGACAGGATTGCGGCGGATGAGGACAGGATAGCGCAGATAAAGGAAGAGCTTGAAAAAGATATACCTGTAGACCAGAAGGAAGCACTCGCCACAGAGTCGGACAAGCTGGTGAAGAAGGTGGATGAGGAGATAGAGAAAGTCCTGGACGAGATACTTCCAGTCGCTTTTGCAGTGATGAAGTCCACGGCAAGAAGGTTCAAGGAGAACCCTGTGGTCAGGGTGAAGGCGACTGATTTTGACCGCACACTGAGCGCTACGAAGGATTTTGTGGAGATTGACGGGGACTATGCCCTGTGGCACAACCACTGGATGGCCGGCGGAAACGAGATTACCTGGGACATGGTCCATTATGACGTGCAGCTGATAGGAGGTATTGTCCTGCACCAGGGCAAGATAGCTGAAATGGCCACCGGAGAGGGAAAGACACTTGTGGCTACCCTTCCTGTGTTCCTCAATGCACTGGCCGGTAAAGGAGTGCATGTGGTTACAGTCAACGACTACCTCTCGAAGCGTGACTCCGAGTGGATGGGGCCCCTCTATATGTTCCACGGACTCTCTGTGGACTGTATCGACAAGCACCAGCCCAACAGCGAGGCCCGCAGAAAGGCCTATGCCTGCGACATCACGTTCGGTACAAACAACGAGTTCGGCTTCGACTACCTCAGGGACAACATGGCGATTTCACAGAAGGACCTTGTACAGCGCAAGCACCACTATGCCATTGTCGATGAGGTAGACTCTGTGCTCATTGACGATGCACGTACACCTCTGATCATTTCCGGACCGGTGCCGAAGGGTGACGACCAGCAGTTCATGGAGTTCAAGCCTTATGTCGAAAGACTGTACAACAATCAGAGGACCCTTGTCACAAACACATTGAACGAGGCCAAGAAACTTATCGCAGCCGGTGACGAGAAAGAAGGCGGGAAGCTCCTCCTGAGGGCCTACAAGGGACTCCCTAAATACAAGCCTCTCATAAAGTTCCTGAGCGAGCCGGGCATGAAGCAGCTCCTCCAGAGGACAGAGAACTATTATATACAGGACAATGAGAGGGAAATGCCTGTGGTCACTGACCCTCTGTATTTCGTCATCAACGAGAAACAGAATGCCGTGGAGATGACCGACAACGGGCACGACCTCCTCAGCAACACTCTTTCTGACCCTAAATTCTTCATCCTTCCTGATGTGGGCAGCGAGATCGCGGAAGTCGAGAAGTCCGATATGCCGCTTGAGGAGAAGCAGGCGAAGAAAGACAGCATCATGTCTGATTTCGCGCTGAAATCCGAGCGTGTACACACTGTCAACCAGCTGCTCAAGGCATATGCGATGTTCGAGAAGGATGTCGATTATGTCATCATGGACAACAAGGTCAAGATTGTCGACGAGCAGACAGGACGTATAATGGAAGGACGCCGCTGGAGCGACGGGCTCCACCAGGCTGTGGAGGCCAAGGAGAATGTGAAGGTAGAGGCCGCCACACAGACTTTCGCCACAATCACACTCCAGAACTATTTCCGTATGTACCATAAGCTTGCCGGTATGACGGGTACGGCGGAGACCGAGGCAGGGGAGTTCTGGTCCATCTACAAGCTGGATGTCGTGGTGATCCCAACCAACAAGCCTATCGCAAGGATCGATGAGAACGACAGGATTTACAAGACCAAGAAGGCCAAGTACGAGGCTGTCATAAACAGGATCGAGGAGCTTATCAAGGCAGGGCGCCCTGTACTGGTGGGAACGACGGATGTCGAGACTTCCGAGCTCCTGAGCAGGATGCTGAAGCTCAGGGGGATCACTCACCAGGTGCTGAACGCCAAGCAGCATGCCCGCGAGGCTGAAATCGTCGCCCAGGCAGGCCAGAGGAGCACTGTGACCATCGCCACCAACATGGCCGGACGTGGAACCGATATCAAGCTTTCTGACGAGGTGCGCAAGGCCGGAGGTCTGGCTATCATAGGTACGGAACGGCATGACAACCGCCGTGTCGACCGCCAGCTCCGTGGACGTGCAGGCCGTCAGGGTGACCCGGGGTCTTCCACTTTCTATGTGTCTTTCGAGGACAAGCTGATGCGTCTTTTCGGTTCCGAAAGGATAGCCAGCGTGGTGGACAAGCTCGGGATGGAAGAGAACGACGCACTGGAGAACAACATGCTCTCCAACTCTATCGAGAAGGCCCAGAAGAAAGTCGAGGAGAACAACTTCGGTATCCGCAAGAGACTTCTGGAGTATGATGACGTGATGAATTCCCAGAGGGAAGTGATATATACCAGAAGACGCAACGCGCTTTCCGGAGAGAGGGTCGAGATTGACGTGATGAACATGATGCAGGATATGTCCGAGATAATCGTGGAGACCTGCGCCGGATATGACTACGGCTCGTTTGCCGAGTATGTCATGGCTACGCTTTCTGTCGACCTGGGATTTGACGAAAGCTTCTACAACAGCGCCAAGCCTGCAGAGATTTCCGCACGCCTTTACCAGAATATGCAGGATACCTACAGGAGGAGGATGGACGCCATGTCCCAGAGGGCATACCCTATCATCAAGGACGTGTTCGAGAAGCAGGGTGCGATTTACCAGAATATAGCCATCCCGATTTCTGACGGAAGGAAGATGCTCACTCTCTCTGTAAACCTGAAGAAGGCATATGAGACGGAAGGAAAGGAGATTGCAAGGGCCCTTACAAAAGCTATCACACTGTATCAGATAGATGACCACTGGAAAGAGCATCTCCGTGACATGGATGACCTGAAACAGTCTGTCCAGAATGCGTCTTACGAGCAGAAGGATCCGCTGCTTATATACAAGTTCGAGAGCTTCAACCTGTTCAAGAGCATGCTGGAGTCCTTGAGCAAGGACATTCTTTCATTCCTGATGAGGGCTCATATTCCTTTGCGGGATGCGGCTCCGGTCCAGAAGGCCCAGGCGCCGATTGAGCCGAGACAGGACATGAGCCAGATGCGGACCAGCAGGACGGACCTTGTGACCAACGGAGGGGACCAGAAGTCAAGGATGCCTGTCCATGTGGACAAGACTGTCGGCCGGAACGACCCGTGTCCATGCGGTTCCGGAAAGAAATACAAGAACTGCCATGGCAGGGGGCTTTAGGATATTCCTGACGGTAAGGAGGGCTTGACATGCTGTGGGCTCTCCTTATCTCATGCATAATATTATATGTTCATCATCACAGAAAAAAGAAAAGGAAGGACAATTATGGCAAGGACTGAAGAGATCGTGAATTCCGTAAGCCGGATTTCGACCAATACAAGGATAAAAGGTGAGCTTTCGTCTTCCAACGACTTGAGGATAGACGGGTATTTCGAGGGCAAGATCATATCAAAGGGCAGGATTGTCATCGGCGAGACTGCCGAGGTATGCGGAGAGATAGTATGCACTAACGCTGATGTATGGGGCAAGCTGAAAGGCGATCTGTTTGTAAAAGACACGCTTTCATTGAAGAAAGGCTCCAAGGCTGACGGCAATCTGAACATCAAGAGGATAGTGGTGGAGCTCGGAGCCTCTTTCAACGGGACATGCAAGATGATCAACGACGAGGAGTTCGACAAGAAGGCTGCCGCTGTTGACGAGGAGCTTCATGCCGGCCTGGTGAATCCGGCGGAAGCGAGGACGCAGAAAGACGAAAAGCACAAATAGACGTCTCCTGGGCTGCGCACGGCGCGGCAATACCTTACAGGAGTGCAAAATAAAAGGACGGATCAGTTTGATGTGACCCGTCCTTTCTTTGTCTGTGGAAGTCTGCGGATTATTTGACTTCAATGATTTTCTTCGCATTGTCGACTTTGGCTTTCTGTATCTTAGGGATACATACATTCAGGACTCCATGCTCGACATGGGCGCTGATCTGCTCCCGTTCCGCATCATCAGGAAGTACCATAGTCTGCTGGAATTTAGAGTATGAGAATTCACGACGGAGATAGTGCCCGTGCTTCTTCTCGCTTTTCTCGTCTGACTTTTTCTCCATCTCTATCACGAGGTTCCCGTCCTCGTCAAGATGTACGTTGAAATCTTCCTTTGTCATTCCCGGCGCTGCGAGCTCAAGTTCATACCCGTTCTCGTTTTCAAGCACATTGATGGCCGGAGCTGTCGCATTCATCCTGTCCATCCAGTTTGTGTCAAAGAAATCATTGAAAATGTCAGGCAACCAAGTCTGGCTGTTTCTTCTTGAAGGTACCATAGTATTAATCTCCTATATTTTAATTTTCTTTCATATTCCTTCAGGCCCCATGGCCTTTCAGGTTACTTTTTCAAGTACGCTTGTGATAATATCAATTGCCGTACCGTTCCGGAAAAACAATGAAAATGGTCAAAAGGTTGAAATTTTGGCATATTTTGATGACATTTTGTCAACTTGCAATGTCAGAATGTCTTACGTGGGTCGTGCCCGCCTGTGCCCGCGGTGTAAGGTAACCCCGGGGCCGGAATAAATTTCAAGATAACTGCTGAGACTTTTCGGGTTAAATTATTACCTTTGGAACTCGATTTTTCATGTATGTCAGAAACAGGTAATATCGTCATTAAGGGAGCCAGAGTCAATAATCTCAAGAATGTCAGCCTTGAGATTCCGAGAGGTAAATTCGTGGTGATCACCGGTATATCCGGATCCGGAAAGTCTTCGCTTGCGTTTGACACGCTGTTTGCGGAGGGGCAGAGAAGGTTTGCGGAAAGCCTTTCTTCTTATGCGAGACAGTTTCTTGGCAGGATGTCCAAGCCGGATGTCGAGCTGATTGAGGGGATACCTCCGGCCATAGCCATAGAGCAGAAGGTCAACACGAGGAATCCGCGATCCACCGTTGCCACTACCACTGAGATATTTGACTACCTCAGACTTATATTCGCACGTATAGGAAGGACATATTCACCGGTATCGGGGGTTGAAGTCAAGTGTCACAGTGTAAATGATGTACTTGAGTTCATCCTTTCGCCGGAGCCTTCTGCTGTATATCTCCTCGCCGACCTGGACTGGAAGAACCGCCAGGACAAGGTCGAGCTGATGCTGGGGCTCAAGGAGGAAGGGTATTCCAGGTTTTTCACAGATGCTCCGGTAAGGATTGAGGATGTGATGCGCAGGGCCGAGTCCGGTGACTACCCCGGCGACCTTTACCTGCTGGTGGACAGGCTCAAGGTGCCGGCGTATGCCGACGGCACTCCCGTGGCGCAGGACGGGACCCCTGTGTCAAGGATGGACTGGGAGGATCTTCAGACCCGGCTCCATTCATCTGTGCAGACGGCATTTGACAAGGGAAATGGGTCCATGTATGTGCGCAAGGAGCTTCAGGGAACAGACGGAATCCAGGACAAGTCAGTGGAGACCAGGCACTTTGTGAACCGTTTCGAGGCTGACGGGATGACATTCCAGGAGCCGGACGAATATATGTTCAGCTTCAACAGCCCTCTGGGAGCCTGCCCTGTGTGCGGGGGACTTGGGCAGATTATCGGCATCAGCGAAGATCTCGTAGTCCCGGACAAGAGCAAGAGCATTTATGACGGGGCCATTGCCTGCTGGCGTGGTGACAAGATGGGATGGTTCAAGGACCATCTTGTAAAGAATTCTGAAAGATACGGCATACCTGTTTTCGAACCGTACTGCAACCTGACCAGGGAGCAGAAGGATATGGTCTGGCATGGATGCAAGGGGGCTTCAGAGGATGATTCCGTCATAGGTATAAACGAGTTTTTCCGCTGGGTGGAGGCCAACAAGTACAAGATCCAGTACAAATACATGCTCAGCCGTTATTCCGGAAAGACAGTCTGCCCGGAGTGCGGAGGAAGCCGTCTGAGGAAAGATGCCCTGTATGTCAAGGTGGGCGGCAGGAATATCCAGGAGCTGCTGACAATGAATGTGGACCAGCTGCTGGAGTTCTTCTCAGGCCTGAGCCTGACTGAGTATGAACGTGGCATAGTATCCAAGGCGGTGGACGAGATTGTATCCAGACTGCAGTATATCAAGGATGTGGGTCTGTCGTACCTCACCCTGAACCGCACATCCAATACGCTTTCCGGAGGAGAAAGCCAGAGGATAAACCTTGTTACAGCCCTGGGCAGTTCACTGGTAGGTTCGCTGTACATTCTTGACGAGCCGAGTATAGGACTGCATCCACGGGACACTGACAGGCTTATCGGCGTGCTCAAGAAGCTGCGTGACATAGGCAATACTGTAGTGGTGGTCGAGCATGACGAAGAGATAATGAGGGCCGCTGACCTTCTTATAGACATAGGGCCTAAGGCCGGAGTGAACGGCGGGGAGATAGTCTTCAAGGGCAAGATAGGCGAGGGCAGCACCGATCCTGCGGCAGTGGAGCGTTCCCTTACTCTGCAGTATCTGTCAGGAAAGCGCAGCCGTTATGTCAGGGAGAAGAAGCAGTGGGTGTATTCCGTCACTGTAGAGGGTGCCATGGAGCACAACCTCAAGGATGTGGATGTGCGTTTTCCACTCGGTGTGCTTACTGTGGTGACTGGAGTGAGCGGAAGCGGCAAGTCTTCGCTGGTCGGGGATATCCTGTATCCTGCTCTGTTCAGGCATATCAATCATACGGGGGGTGCCCCGGGTACATTCCGCGGGCTCTCAGGCAATCTGGACAGGATCACCCAGGTGGAATATGTCGACCAGAATCCCATAGGCAAGAGCTCCCGCTCGAACGCCGTCACATATCTGAAGATATATGATGACATAAGGAAACTCCTTTCAGAACAGCAGTTCGCTAAACTCAACGGCTTCACCCCTTCATTCTTTTCTTTCAACATGGACGGGGGAAGGTGTCCGGAGTGCCAGGGGGAAGGATTCGTCAAGATCGGTATGCAGTTCATGGCCGATGTCAAGATGGTGTGCGAGGCATGCGGGGGGAAACGGTTCAAGCCGGAGATCCTTGAGGTGAAATACAAGGGGAAGAATATCGATGACATACTCAACATGAGCGTGGAGGAAGCTATCGGATTCTTCGGAGGCCAGGCGGATCCAGCTGCCAGACGCATTGCGGAGAGGCTCCAGCCACTTGTCGATGTCGGGCTTTCATATATCAAGCTGGGCCAGAGCAGCAGCACTCTCTCGGGCGGGGAGAGCCAGAGGATTAAGCTGGCGTATTTCCTGTCCATGAATGACAGCCAGAGCGGATCCGGACGTATCATGTTCATTTTCGACGAGCCGACCACCGGGCTTCATTTCTATGATGTGGAGAAGCTCCTGAAGTCGTTTGACGCCCTGCTTGACAAAGGGCATACAATAGTGGTGGTGGAGCATAATCCTGATGTCATCAGGTCTGCGGACTGGGTGGTCGACCTTGGGCCGGAGGCCGGTGACGCCGGAGGCCGGATAGTGTTTGAGGGCACTCCGGAAGACCTGGTTTCTCAGGGCAGCACATGGACAGCCAGGTATCTTGCCGACCCTATTCGACAATTACAGTGATGATCTCGGCCTGGTTTATAGGGGCTCCCGTCTCCATATAGAGCATTCCGCTGCCCTTTCCTTTAAGGAGGAGGGTCACCCCGTTGCCGTCTTCATCAAGGGCATAGTCGTATATCCCTCTGCTCTTGTCATATTCCAGTTCTTCAAGACCGATGTCGAAGCTTGCTGAGGAGGGGTAGTATTCGCATCTGATATGGAAAGATTCGTCTACTTTCCCGCGTATGAATGTGCCGGGCGTGACTTTCATGTAGTATGGGGAGTAGGATGTCAGGCCGCTTTTGTCCACTCTCCATCCGTCATCCGAAAGTCCGTCGTTTTCAGGTGTCACCGTTATGTGGTAGTGAGTGTTTCTCCTGACATCGAAATTTGTCCGGCTTTCTCCCAGGTAGAACCTGTATATGAGCTCATCTCCCGGCATTGTGTAGTGTGTGTCTGAGGCATAGTCCGCTTTTATCTCTATGTATGAACAGCGTACGGCTCCGGGGTCTGAGGGTGGGAGCACTTTGTCGCTGTCTTCACCCGCATCCTCAAGCAGCTCCCCCTGGAGGTTCTCGAACATATACAGGGATACTTCTCCGCTCTTTCCAGCCCCATAGTCTTCATTGAGTTCAGAGACCTGTCCTCCGTCTTTGGAGAACCCGGTGAGGAACGTGTCAAAGCCTGAGGACACAGCGCTCGGGGAGAATGGTAGAACGTATCTTGGACATCCTCCGATGCTTATGCTGTTCACATAGAACTGCACATCCTTGTCCAGACGGCTCCTGTCAATGCTTATTGAGATCTTTGCCATGTCCCTTTCAAGCGGGATTTCAACCGGCGTTTCCCCTGATATCCTGTATCCGGTTACTTTCCCGCTCATGGGTATGCCGGTACGGTATTCGTCCGGATAGGTGAAGTAATACCTGAGTGCGGATACTTCTTCTTCCGTATCCAGGTCGAGAGCATAGCCTGCGTTGGCCAGGACGTAAATTGAGTAGACCGCCCCTTCCAGGAGACTGACATCTGTGCCGTACCGGGTTCCATCCTTTTCCATCTCTCCCGCTTTCATGTATATCTTATGCTCAGGAAGTCCCCGGTCATTGAAAATGAAGATATTCATATCTGTCACAAGGTCTTCCTCCGGATCTGCGGACCTGGAATCCGGCATCTGTCCGGCAGAAAGGTATATTCTTATGTCCTGGACCCCTGTACCCGGGGTGTGTTTTGTGCATGAGGTGGCCGCGAGGAGCAGCAGCAATATTATTTTCAGATTGTCCATGATGTAATGTATGTCCGGTGTTTTGTATGTATACTCAAAAAAGCTCTGTGCACTGAATTCCCGGCTTTTCAGAATGAGACTTCAGTGCCGTCTGTCTCATGCCACGGCAGTATGGAACAGACGGCTGTCACGTCTGAAGGCGAAACCGGTGTGTCAGGGTCAGAAGACCCCATACTGCGTATGGTCAGACTGTATGTGTAGCAGCGGTTCCTGATGATCCCCTCAGGTGTCCCGGCTGCGAATGGCTCCCTGTTGACACTTATCGGATAGTAGCATGTCTTGCCTTTGACCGTACCCTCTATCACGAGTCTTGTATATGGCGACCCGGCTGTCTCCTGAATGCTTTCGTTCGGGTAGCACGCAAGCGTTATGTCCGGATATACTGTCTGTCTTCCTACAGGTACACTGATTTCCCTGAACACGGCCTCCGGGTATGAGAACCCGGACATGTCACTCTCGACCAGTCCCCCGAGATTGCTGATTTCCTTCGGTATGAACCCCTCCTGCTGCATTATGCGTGCTTCCGTATTGACATTGGTCAGGTATACCTTTACATTCTCGAGCACGGCATCTTTATATCCTTCCCCGCTGAAATCGCATCTTATGGAGTTCAGTCTTACCGTGGCCGCAAGAGGAGTCATGTTTATCTTGCATTTCCCGGCTCTCCCGGCGGTATATCTGGCGTATCCGCTCATAAGGAGCCTGCCGGCATTTTCTCTTTTCAGGGATGACTCTGCTTCCTGGAGCCCTGGAAATGAACTGATGTCCTTCCATTCGTATGTGTCGGATGAGGGGTTCAGTATGGCTGCAATGATTTTCTTCCCGGTCTGTGAAGCTGCAAATGGGACTGTCCCTTC
This sequence comes from Candidatus Cryptobacteroides faecavium, assembly GCA_017694995.1. Taxonomy (GTDB): domain Bacteria; phylum Bacteroidota; class Bacteroidia; order Bacteroidales; family UBA932; genus Cryptobacteroides; species Cryptobacteroides faecavium. Next base: position 10,901 of record JADIMB010000123.1, read on the forward strand.
ATTGATGCTGATTCTCTGGTAGGAGTCCAGGCGCTGCAGCCGGTCGTCATTATACACGAATATGTCTGCTGTCAGCCCGTCCTCCCGGCTGCCTTTTATATTTATTTCAAGAGGTGTGACTGTGTCACATGTCCCATATCCCTGCTCTCCGCTCTCATCCGTGACAGCCGAGCAGGAGGCCAGAGACACTGCAGACAGGCCCTGGGCCAGGAGCAGGACTGTCAGGTGCATGACCGGATGTGCATTCGCGTTCTGTCTCATGATTTTTTTCCGCAAAACTATGCAGCCGTATCCGGACCGCATAGTTTATGTGGCGAAATGACCGCAATTTTTCTCTTTTTTTACAGGATTTGCTTTTTTTGCCATATTTTTTTCTTTTTTACTCTATTATTTTATTCTATATTTGGAATCAGAAGCTGTAATGATATGAAACCTATTAAGAAACTGAGAGGATTTTTCGCATCGAAGACACACATCCTTCCTATTTATACCCAGCAGGTGGCCTATATAAAGCAGGCGTCGTCTGCGCTTGTGAAAATGACAGGTACATCAAGCCCGGAAGAATGGAAAAGGCTGGAGAAGGAGGTGAAGCTGTGCGAGACGCAGGGTGACGCTATGCTGACTGAATTCTACGAACAGTTGTACGACGGGATATTCACCCCGATAGACAGGATAGACCTGCAGGCCATTGCGATGAATATAGACGAGTTTCTGGACAACATAAACGATTCCGCGAAGTCCGTCCTGCTTTATCTTCCGGAGCGGATAGACGCACAGCTTGTCGAGCTGGCCCAGTATATTGAATCGGAGACAGATGCCCTGAAGGACCTGGTTACATGTCTTGACAACGTGAAGGCTAATTTCTCAAAGCTCACCCTTCTTTGCGACAGGATCACAGAGCTTGAACATGCGGCGGATGATGCCTATGAGGAATACATCGGATTTATTTTCCAGACGGAGAAGAACCCGATAGAGCTTATGAAATACAAGAACATCGCAGAGATGTTCGAGAATACTACAGATGCCGCCAAACGTGTATCTGACTATGTAAGAAAAATGCTACTCCGCTATGCGGAATAGCATTTTTCCTTATGGGCTTCTCTATACCGCGTCATTCTCCTATTGCGGCCTTTTCTTCATCTGACAGAGAGTCGAGCTGGGCGTCTGCAGCTTCCTTGTAGTCAATCTTTTGCTTATACGCCTCAATCTCTTCCAGCTTCCTGTTCTCCTGCATGGCTTTCTCGACACCTTTGGTGAAGATTTTCTCGATGGACTCCTTGAGGTTCAGTCTGGTGCGGTCAATTACACTTGAGAACACGGGGATGTTTGTACTCTTGTATTTTGCCTTTCCTATCTTGAACTTGAAGTCATCGAAATTGTCTCCGTAGAGATCTATCCCCAGCCTGAACGGGATAGGGGAGTCAAGTACCGATATGTGGTAGCGGAATGACATATCTAAATTCTGGATGCCGCTCATCGCCAGGGTGTATCTGTCCACTTTGAGGATGAACGGGAATACTTCCAGCCTGTTGTCGTGGATTACCCCTTCCACTGTCATCTTGTCTATATAGCCGTTGTTCCTTTCCTTGAATTTAAGCTTCTTCGCTATCTGGTAGAACGCTTCGCTTTCTTCAAGTGTGAGGTTGTTCCCCCCGATCCTGACGACACCGTTTATGGACGGGATGATGATATTCATGGTCGTGTCTATATCGGCCGTCGCCGCCACCTGGCAGTCAAGCTCTCCCTTGAATGACTTGAGCATAGGCATCAGTGAATCCACAGCCGGAATCAGCTCTATGACTTTCTCTGCAGTTACCTTGCTTAAGTTCAAGTCGAAACCTGTGCTCAGGTCTTTTTTCGTGCGTGTGGAGTAGAATCCTTCAAAATCTATGTTCCCTATATCCGACCTGGCGGATGTGTTCATGAACTGGATGCATCGCTCCTTTACTGTCAGCTCGCTCTGCATCTTTGTCAGAAGCAGGTCGGAGAATCTCACGTCTGAAGCGTCGAGACTTATTGTCGCGTTGACATTTGCTGGAACTACTATCAGCGCTGTCTCGAAATCCGTGGAATTGGCGAGAGTATCTGTTATGACAGAGTTCTGGTATGCTTCGTCCTCCATGTCCACTATGTCGTCATGGGCCGATATCTGTGGCATGTTCTTGGGCACGAACTTGGAGCCTACAGTATATGCCCCCAGGAGCTCGTTGATGTTGAGGCTGTCCGATGTGACGTCGAGGTCGAGATTGAGCATGCCCCTCCCGGCCACGATTCCGCGTATCCCTTTGAGCTTGCCTTCTGCGGTAAGGTTGGAGTGACCGCTCCTGATGGTGAAACTCTTGAGGCCGATCTCGTTGTTGTTGAAGTCACCTTCTATGTTATGAAGGCTGTTTCTCAAAGGAAAGTAAGGGGTTATGATGTTTGCCCGTCTCAAGGCCAGAGAGCCTTGGGCATCCCATTCCCTGAAGATTTTCACAATGGAAGAGTCCATCGTGAAATGCAGGTCCTGTTTCCTGAAATCTTTTTCCGTGAGCCAGTCCGGTATCTGGATGTTCCTCGGACCCCTGAGTTTCATGACATGATAGAAAAGCGAGTCCCTCGGGACATCCGGGAATCTCTTTGCCAGGGAGTCGACAAACGCTTTCGCCCTTTGTCTCCTTTCTATTGAATTCATTGCGGCAGTGGCGTCTAGCTCCAGTCCGCTGATGCCGATCCTGTTGACAGGCCCTCTCATGAATATGCCTCCTGTGCTGCTTTCAAGGGCAAGCACAGGAATGGCCTTGTTTTCCTTTTTCGGAGAAATCTTGAATGTGTTTTCTGACTTTGAGACTATCACAGCCGTGGTGTCGGCCCCGACCATCGCCAGGAAGCCTATCTTCATCTGTCCTCCGAACGGATAGAACCTGGATGAATCGTTCTTGTCGAGTATAGCCGCTGAATTCTGGGCTTTCAAAGACAGGGAGCTGCCTCTGACGAACATCCTGTCCTTGTAGCGCAGTTTCAGGCTGTCTATGCCGGTCACCAGGGCAAGCATCCTTTCTCCCTGCGCTATGCTTGAATCCCTTGTGTTGCCGACTGCACCAAGGAGTACGTCAAGGCTGTCGATATGCACGCTTATGGAATCCTTTTCCATTTCCAGGTCGAGCTTGTCGCTTCTTATGAATCCTCCCACATTCGCCTCCGCGAATTTGTACGGGTCAAGCTGCGACATCTTTATTTCCCCTTTCATTTCAGCGGAAAGGCTGCCTCCGGCGTCAATCCCGCTGCCTTTCTTGATGAATTCTTTAAGCGAGTCCAGCTTTACAGCCGCGTCTGCATCTATGTTTATGAGCGGATCTGCTCCAAGCAGGTCGCTGACCTTGCCTTTCAGGGCTATGTCCAGAGCTTTGCCTTTTATGGAGAATCCGTTCAGGCCCAGGGTGAAATATCCGTAGCTGTCTCCCTCAAGTGCGGCATCCAGAGAAAGCATGTGCCTTGTGCCGAATTTTTTATGTCCGAGATATGACTCCGGGACTTTCAATGATGCTGTCATGGCAGGAAGCTTGCCGCCGGACGGGGAATACCATCCGTCGCAGGAAACCGCCAGGTCGACTGCGGCATCTGTCTGTATCTGGTCAGCGTCTTTCCATATTGTCTTGTTGACATGCTTCAGGACATCACTCAGCCTGCAGCTCTTTATCGAAGCCTCACCTTTAATATATAGGCTGTCTGTCCCGCAGAATCTCAGGTCGGCCGTGGCTTCAAGCGGTATTCCCGCTATTTCGGCTTTCAGCCTTTTAAGGGAGAGGGCAGGAACTGTGTCTTTGGGGAATATGACCCCGGTACTGAACTTTATAGGGACCCTTAGCCTTCCGTATGATCTGGTGGCGAGGAATGTCGTTGCCTCTGCCCAGGCCCGTATCTGTCCTTTTGAAGCCCCTATCCTGAACTTGTCCATAGCCAGGGCGAGGGTGTCCTGAGGAAAGCGTCCCGCGACAAACATGCTGTCAACCCTCAGGTTGATCCTCTTGCGCTCAGTGTCATTGGACCTTATTCTTCCATTGAACTGCATCCGCTTGATGTTGAGTATGATGTTGGTCGTGTCCGGCACACTGTTGTATACAATGAGCGGCTTGCGGTCAAAGATTATCCTTCCAAGGACAATCTTCGGCATGCTTGCCGAGGTCGTGTCCTGGTCCGTACTTCCCGACAGCTTGAGAATATTCCAGTTGGAGTTTTCCTTGTCGTAGCTCCTTGCGAAAATCCTGGGCTTCTCCAGAGTCAGCGACGGTATCCTGACCTGGCCCATGGCAAGGGCCGCAACGTTCAGGGATGCGGAAAAATTGTCAAAGGACATAAGTGTGTCCACTCCGCTGCCGCGTCCAGCGACTCTGTGTATGCCTGTCTTCTTCTCAAGTGACGCGAACCTGTCCGACGGATATGTGACAGAGACCGTGTCGAAACTTACATTCACATTCGGGAAACTCTTGAATACCGAGAGCTTCACTTTCCCGAACGAGACATCTCCGTCCACATAGTTTTCGGCAAAATTGTTGGCCAGACTGGTAAGCACAGCCGAAGATAGTGCTATCTGTATTATAATAAGGATGACAGCCCATATGCCGGCTATCCATGCAAGCACTTTGAGCAGTGTCCTGCCTCTTTTCTTCCGTTTTTCAGTATCCATATCATAAAACTTTCACAAAACATACAAAAATACGCAAACTCGCTTAGATGCTGTTTAAAAATTTCTTAAAATTTACATCGGCAGATTCTCAGATATGCTCTTGCATCTGGTTGAAAATCCGGCCTTTGTTTTCATTGTTTGAAATAATTAAATAATATTTCGTGTTAATTTCGAAATATGTTTCGTTTTTCTAAGAAACTTGTTATATTTGCTTTCAAAATGAAAATGTAATTTTTATTTAATATTTCTGTAACTCATATAAAACTGTTTTGACATATGTTTATCAGCATAAATAGGAAAATATCAGTACCGGAACACGATTTGATGAAAGCATCTGTATTAACTTTTATTGCAATGCTCTCCACTTTGGTTCTTGCAAATTCTTGCAGGGGGGAGCAGGATTCCGTAGAAACATTTGATGTCGATTTTGTCCTTCCTGCATCTGCTGACATGCTGGAGAACGGGACATTCACTTTTCAAGTCAAGGACGGGAAGGCGCCCCTCACTTCGGATGTAATCGTACTTGAGTCTTCCGGTACAGGGATTTCCTATGTATGTCCTGTCGTTTCATCGTCCTCTACGGAATTCACAGTTCAGGTGGCTTCCGGAATCCCGGAAGGAAGCTATACCGTATATGTGAAGAGGGGAAACGAGAAGAAGCCGTGCGGTACCATATATATAAGGATTATAGAAGACATCGGGTTCATTCCGGACGAGGGTTTCAATATCTATGGACAGGTGAGGTGCGGAGATGAAGGAGTCGCCGGCGTTGTGGTTTCGGACGGTGCGGAAGTGACGGTGACTGATGAATCAGGATATTATCAGCTGGCTTCGGAGAAAGGGCAGGGCACTGTGTTCATGTCTGTCCCAAGCGGATATGAGGCGCTCTCTGACGGCATAGTGCCGCAGTTTTTCGGTAAATTGGCAGGGAGCTCTGAGGATGTGGAACAGATCAATTTCAATCTAGTCAAGTCGGACAACCAGGATTATACATTGCTGGTACTTGGCGACATGCATCTTGCCGACAGGTCCAACACTCACGACAGGACGCAGTTCAGGCGCTTCACTGACGACCTGAATGAATTCCGTGCAGCTAATCCGGGCAGGAAAATCTATGCGCTCACCCTCGGGGACATGACATGGGACCTTTACTGGATAGACAACAGCTATGCCTTCCCGGAGTATATAGAGGATATGAACGAATTCATAGAAGGTGACCTGCAAGTCTACCATACTATTGGGAACCATGACCACAGTATGGACGGTGTAGGCGATTTCAGCAAGACATCACAGTACAGGACATATCTGGGGCCTGAGTACTATTCGTTCAATATAGGCAATTACCATTATGTGGTCCTGGATGACATCGATTTCATGGAAAACATTTCGGACAGGGACAATTATGTGGAGGATGTTTCATCCGCCCAGCTTGAGTGGCTGAGCAAGGATCTGGAACATGTCGGGACTGATACACCTGTAATCCTTGCCACGCACGCTCCTTTATACAAGGACAATTCCCTTAATCCCGAGTACAGGCTTGTGAACGCTGCCCAGCTTGTGGCTGCACTTGAAGGCCGAAAAGTCCATATCCTTACAGGACATACGCACCGGATGCTTAATGTGGACAAGATAGGCAGTGCGGACGCCGGCCATTTCGAGCACAATGCCGGTGCCGTCTGTGCCGACTGGTGGTGGTCATATACGGAATCCGGTATCCATATATCCACAGACGGGGCCCCGGGCGGATATTCTGTCTTTGAGATATCGGGCGACGATATCAGATGGAGGTACAAGGCCACAGATTTCAGTGACAGCTACCAGTTCAGGACATATGACCTGAACAATGTCAATATCACATACGACTATGTCTCCAATGCTGATGACGACCATAAGGCGACTTTTGCGAAATATGTCTCTGCATACCCGGCAAATTCAGACAACGAGGTCCTTGTCAATATCTGGAATTGGGATCCGGAGTGGAGCTTGTCTGTGACAGAGGACGGCAGGGAGCTCGGATGGGAGCAGGTGGTGGCTTATGACCCGCTCCATATTATTGCTTATACAGCTAAGCGGCTGGACAAGAACAGAACAGCCACGTTCCCGACCCAGCGGAACAATCATTTCTTCAAGGTGAGGGCTTCTTCACCTTCTTCAACACTGACCATAAAGGTCACTGACCGCTTCGGGAATATATTTACCGAAGAGATGGAAAGGCCAAAGGCATTTGACATCAGTACATATCTTGATGAATGAAGACTAATTACCCGGCAATAGCATTAACAACATACTAAACAACAATTTTATGAAATTATTTCAAACAATCGCTGTACTCCTGCTTGTGTCACTGGGGAGTTTGTTCTCCCTTGATGCCCAGGACAGGGAGATATCGGGAAAAGTTCTCGATACGAACGGACAGCCGGTCATCGGAGCGGCAGTGCTGGTCAGCGGAACTGCCAATGGCGCTGTTACGGCAGATGACGGCAGCTTTTATCTTGACGGTGTAGGCAGTGGAGACGTAACCCTCCAGGTTACAAGCCTCGGCTATATCAGCCAGGAGATTCCGGTGCCGTTGAAGCAGAGTACCGTCACAGTAATTCTCGAGGAAGATACCATGCTTCTTGAAGAGACGGTCGTAGTCGGCTATGGAACACAGAAGAAAGTGAACCTTACCGGAGCTATCTCAACTGTGGAGAGTACTGAACTTGCAGACAGATCCGCACACTCTCTCACCAGCATGTTGCAGGGATCTGTAGCCGGCCTTAACATCACTACTTCTGCCGGTAACCCCGGAAGTACTCCGTCCATCAATATCCGTGGATATACATCTATCAACGGTGCCGACCCGCTTGTCCTCGTCGACGGTGCAGTCGGAGACCTTAACAGAGTCAACCCTAATGACGTCGCTTCCATTTCAGTTATCAAGGACGCTTCTGCAGCTGCTGTGTATGGTGCAAGGGCGGCATTCGGTGTCATCCTTGTGACTACCAAGTCGGGGTCTGTCCAGGACGGGAAGGCCACAGTACGTTACAGCGGACGCTTCGGATGGGAGGAGCCTACTACATCTACGGATTACGAGACGACAGGATACTGGTCAGTCTATACTGTAAACAAGTTCTGGAATGCTGAAGCCGGCGGCACAGCCCTGTACTGCAAGTATACTGATTATGATATGCAGCAGCTCCTGGCGCGCGTAAACGACAAGACGGAGCATCCAGACCGTCCGTGGGTGGTCGAGAGAGACGGGAAATGGGTCTACTACGGAAACTATGACTGGTGGCATATGCTTTTCAGGGACCAGCATCCGGTCCAGCAGCATAACATATCCCTGAGCGGAGGAACAAAGGATATCAAATATTTCGTGTCAGGTGCCTTTGACCGTCAGACAGGTATTCTCAAGCAGAATCCTGATGTATTCAAGAAATACAATCTCCGTTCTAAGATAGATTTCAGAATCAACAAATGGGCGACTTTCTCCAATAACACTTCATTCTACAGTTCTACATACAATTTCGTCGCTCCGGAAGGAAATATCCAGAACGTGCTGGCATACAGTGCACGTCATGCCCTTGCCTGCTTCCCTATGCAGAACCCTGACGGTTCATGGCTCTACAGCACGCCTTATCTTGACTACAAGATAGCGAATGGCCGTCATATTATTCTTGCAGAAGGCAAGGACCAGAACTGGGAGAGAAGGACTGATTTCGCCAACACATCAGAACTGGTCATTTCTCCGTTGAAGACCTTGAAGATTACAGCAAACTTCACGTACAGGATGCACCAGAACAGGGATACCCAGCGCAAGGTGCCTTTCCAGTACAGGGAGAACCCAGGTGAGGAGCTCGGAATATATGACACCGGTGCAGGACTCAACATACTGACAGAGTCGGCGGACACGTGGAATTATTATTCAACGAATGTCTTTGTCAGCTATGACGAGACATTCAACAATGCCCACCATCTCTCAGGAGTGGCCGGTATCAACTACGAGTCCCAGTACAGGAAGGATTTTTCTGCTTCAGGACAGAACCTCCTGAGTGAAGATCTCAATGACCTTGACCTTGTGGCTCCTGACGATGAGGGCAACACTCTGACATCGGTGAGCGGAGGTCAGAATGAATATGCGCTCTTCGGCGCATTCGCCCGTATTAATTATGATTATAAGGGCAGATATCTTTTTGAGGTCAGCGGAAGGTACGACGGTACCTCCAGATTCGCGGCCGGAAGCCGTTGGGGATTTTTCCCTTCCGCCTCACTCGGATGGAGAATTTCCGAGGAGCCGTTCTTCGAGCCTGCCAAGGATAAGGTCAGCAATCTCAAGCTTAGAGCTTCTTTCGGTAGTCTCGGAAACCAGAACGTAAGTTCTTATTACGCATACCTCCGTACTATTTCCATAAACAATTTCGACGCATATTCATTTGGCGAAGGGTCTACAATGGCCCAATATGCGACGATTTCCAAGCCTGTGGCTTCAGATCTCACATGGGAGACGACCCAGCAGTGGAACGTCGGTATAGACCTCGGAATGTTTGATGACAGGCTCAGTTTCACGGTTGAAGGATATATCCGTGATACAAAGGACATGCTTACGGACGGCATTGAACTGCCGGCTGTATATGGCTCAGACTCTCCTGACATGAATACTGCGGACCTCCGTACTTCAGGATATGAAATCTCAGCTACATGGAGAGACCAGTTCATGCTTGCAGGCAAGCCGTTTGCATATAATATCGGGGCTAATCTCAGTGATTATAAGAGTATTATCACCAAATACGATAACAACAAGGATAAGGTGATCCCTGACCTTAATTCTACCGACCTGTTTTATGAAGGACAGGAGATCGGTGAAATCTGGGGATTCAGGACAGGCGGTCTTTTCCAGTCAACCGAAGAGGCCCAGGCTTATGCAAGCGAAGTGGACCTCAGTATGATAAACAACAGGGTGACCGGAGGATGGCAGGCCGGTGACTTGAAGTTCCTGGATACCAACGATGACGGCATTCTCAGCGTCGGCGGGAATACAGTGGACAACCCTGGCGACCAGGAGATTCTGGGCAATTCTCTCCCTAGCTTCCAGTATGGATTCAATTTCGGCTTCAACTGGTACGGTTTCGATTTCTCCATCTTCTTCCAGGGTGTAGGAAATCATTACTGGTATCCTGACGGGCAGAGCATGCCTTTCTGGGGACCTTACTCATATCCGTACCTTAGCTATCTTCCAGAGAACTTCCTTGACAAGGTATGGGCTGAGGACAACAGGGATGCATATTTCACAAGACCTATGGCCTACTCGGCCACTTCCGGTCCGCTGAGTTATGTCAATGACCGTTATCTCCAGAATATCAGGTATCTCAGGCTCAAGAACCTCACAGTGGGTTATACCATTCCTGAGAGACTTACCAAGAAGATAGGCGTGGATCAGGTCAGGGTATATTTCTCCGGTGAGAACCTGTGCTACTGGTCTCCGATAAAGAAGAACAGCGCTTATATCGATCCTGAGGCTGCCATAAGCAGAGACGATGCATACAACAATGCTTACTATCCTTGGCAGAAGACATTCATGTTCGGAATTGACATCACTTTTTAAATGATAAAAGAAATGAAAAAATATATTTTAATGCTGTCAGCGGCTGTTTTGACCCTGTCTTCCTGCGAGGATATGCTGAACAAGGTTCCGCAGGATGAACTGTCGCCTGAATCCTATTTCAGGACTGAGACAGATCTGCAGCTGTTCAGCAACACATTCTACAACAACCTTCTGGACAAGTCTCCGTATGACGATCAGAGCGACCAGTATGTAGAATATACGCTTTCAGATGAGATAATCGGAGGGACTAAGAGGGTTGTCCCTGATGACGGCGGAGGCTGGACCTGGACTGACCTCCGGAAGATGAATACCCTTCTTGAATATGCACCTCAGCAGTGCGAGGATGAGGCTGCTCTTGTGAAATATACTGCTGTGACCAGATTTTTCAGGGCATATTTCTATTTCGAGAAAGTAAAGAGATTCGGGGACGTGCCGTGGTATGACACACAGCTTGGATCGGACGACGAGGCTCTCTATAATCCGAGGGATTCAAGAGAACTGATCATGACCAAGATGCTTGAGGATGTCAACTATGCCATTGATAATCTTCCTACCGAGAAATTCTCGTCATCATCCACCGGACCGTTCCGTGTGAACAAATGGGCGGCTCTTGCATTGAAGGCACGTTTCTGCCTGTTCGAAGGTACATTCAGAAAGTATCACCAACTCACTCTTGAGGGCAATGACTACACATATTATCTGGAGCAGGCTGCTGCAGCTGCCAAGGAGTTAATTGACGACGGTCCATACAGCCTTTACAATACGGGGCATCCTGAATCAGACTACCTGAGCCTGTTTACAGCTGAAGATGCAAATACCGACGAGTATATCCTTGCCATCAAGTTTGACTACAGTCTCGCCATACACCATAACGGTACAGCGTATTCACTGCTGGCTACACAGGGTCGTCCTGGCATGACCAGGAAGATGGTATGTCTCTATCAGATGGCAGACGGGTCCCGCTTTACCGACAGACAAGGGTGGCAGACGATGCAGTTTGCCGACGAGATGAAGGACAGGGATCCTCGTCTTGCCCAGACAGTACGCGGACTCGGCTATACCAGAATCGGGGAGACTGAAGTGCTGGCACCTGATTTCTCCGCCTGTGTGACAGGCTACCAGCCTATAAAGTTCGTCCAGGAGCCTACTGCTTCCGGAGGACAGGTAGACCGTAATGACCGTTCTACGAACGACCTTCCTGTCTACAGATATGCTGAGGTGCTTCTCAACTATGCCGAGGCTAAGGCCGAGCTGGGTACCCTCACTCAGGAAGACCTGGACATCTCCATAAATGAAATCCGCAGTAGAGCAGGTATGCCTGCGCTTGATCTGGCAGCCGCCAATGCCAGCCCTGACTGGTATCTGAGCAGCGCCGATTACGGATTCACAAATGTGGACGGAGCGAACAAGGGCGTGATCCTTGAGATCCGCAGAGAGCGTGCAATAGAGCTTGCACAGGAAGGATTCAGGTATTATGACCTGATGAGATGGGCTGCAGGCGAATGCTTTGACCAGGCTATATACGGAATGTATTTCCCTGGGGCAGGCCAGTACGACCTTACCGGAGACGGTGTGGCTGATATTTGCCTTTACAGCGGGGACAGTGCACCATCTGATCTTCCGGACGGTGTGACCGCTTACAAGATCGGTTCTGAAATGATACTGGTAGGCGGGGAAGGAGAAGGCGGTTACGCAAGTCTCAGCTCAGATGTCCGCCAGGGATTTAACCCGGACAGGGATTATCTCTACCCGATTCCGAGAAACCAGCGTAATCTTAACCACAATCTCGAGCAGAACCCTAACTGGGAAGACGGTCTTGATTTTTAAAATTATAAGCGATGAAATCAATAAGCAGAATATATTTGATGACGGCGTTGCTTGCAGCAGGCTCTGTCCTGCTGGCAGGCTGCCAGAATGAGGAGGACCCTATGGCGAAGGCCGTCCTGGCGAGTGCTTCTTCCTTGAGCTTTGCCGCAGAGGGCGCCCAGCCTCAGATGATAACGGTATACTCCGATGCCCAGTGGATAGCGGATGTGCCGGAATGGGTCACTATCGAGCCAGCTACCGGGTCCGGTACTACAGATGTTACTATATCTGTCAGTGACAATTTGAGAGACGGTGCTGTCGACAACCCGCGTACAGCCGACCTGGTATTCAAAGGCAGCACCCTTGCCAGCCAGGACATCGTGTCCATTTCCCAGGAAGGGGATAAGTACAGGGATGTGCCTGAGTATTCTATTTCTGATGTAGTCAGCTCTCCTGACGGTACAGTGATAATAGTGCCTGATGCGCAGGTGATGGCACTGACAGTCAACGGAGTTGTAGTTTCTGACGGTACTTCCAACCTGTATGTCGTGACAGATCCGTCTTCCCTTGCTGTCGGGGACAAGGTTTCTTTCTCTGGGGACAAGTCTTCTGACAGTGGACTTCCGGCTGTACTGCAGTGCGATGAATTTGAAAAGACAGGTAGTGCTGCAGCTGAATATGGTACACCGAAGGATATAACCGAAGGATTTGACAGTTATACTTCAAAATCAAGAGAGTATGTGACATTCAGTGGCATTTTGAGGGGTAACATAGTTTCGGTGACAGACGCCTCCGTCCTTTCTGCAACCATAATTGATGCCCCTGAATCGTTAGGTCTTAGTGATTTGGATGGCTGGATTGTGACTGTAAACGGGTATTATGCTGGGACTGCAACCCCATACATGAATCTGTCTCTTATACACATCTCCGAGCCCACGA
>JADIMB010000124.1 GCA_017694995.1 Candidatus Cryptobacteroides faecavium
CCGGGGACCTGAAGTTGTTTCCATCAACCGTTTCCCTGATTGCGGATGCAAAGATACGCAAAATTTCTTTACCTCCAAACTTTTCTTCATTTTTTTGTACTTCGAGCTCGCTGCAGGCACCGGTAACTTCCGGTGGGCCTGAAAGCAAAAAGAAGGGATGGAACACGCATCTGTTTCCATCCCTTCTTCAATAATTGCGGGAAGATTTACTCTGCAGGTTTGTTGTCCACGAGTGCAAAGGACAGGTTTCCTTTGCAGCACAGTTTCCCGTTCACTTTGAGATTGGCTTCCGTGAAAAATATCATTCCGCGGCGGCCTGTGAGCTTTGCTGTAATTTCGCATGTGTCTCCCGGGCGTACAATGTTCTTGAACCTGACATTGTCTATCCCGCTGTAGAGAGTCGTGCGGCCTTTCAGCTCGTCCTTTACCAGCAGAGCGCAGCTCTGTGCCATTATTTCGCACTGGATTACTCCAGGGACGATAGGGTTGCCAGGGAAATGGCCTCTGCAGAAGAACTCATCGTCCCGGATTGTGTATTTGGCGTGGGCTACACCCTCTGCATCTATTTCTATCTCGTCCACGAGCAGCATCGGTTCGCGGTGAGGCAGATATTCTTTTAATTCTTCTCTGTTCATGTATATCACAATTTAGGTTTTAGTGCCGGTCTTATTCTGAGACTTTCCTGAATGCGATACAGCCGTTGTGGCCGCCGAAGCCCAGGGAATCTGAGATTGCAAGCGTGATATCCGCTTTCTCGGCTTTGTTCGGTGTATAGTTGAGGTCGCATTCCGGGTCCGGAGCATCAAGGTTGATAGTAGGAGGTACTACACCGTTCACCAGGGCGAGGATTGCCGCGATGGCTTCGACTGCACCGGTAGCTCCGAGCATATGTCCTGTCATTGATTTTGTAGAGCAGATATGCGCCTTGTACGCGTCATCTCCGAGGACCATCTTGAATGTCTTGGTCTCGAGAGAGTCGTTGAGGCTCGTACCTGTCCCGTGTGCATTGATGTGGAGCACATCTTCTTTGGTGTATCCTGCCTCGTCAAGGGCCATCTTGATAGCGGCAGCCTGAGTCTTGCAGTCTGTACGCGGGGCTGTCATGTGGTAAGCGTCGCAGGTGTTGCCGTAGCCGCAGATTTCCGCGATGATTTTCGCGCCGCGCGCTTTTGCATGGCCGTATTCCTCAAGTACAAGCATGGCGGCACCTTCACCCATCACGAATCCGCCCCTGTTCGCATTGAACGGAAGAGATGCGTACTTAGGGTCCTCTGCTTTGGAGAGCGCCTTGGCATTCGCGAATCCTGCGATTCCGAGCGGAATGGTGGCAGCCTCGGAGCCTCCGGCGATGATGGCGTCTGCATATCCGTGCTTTATGGCCCTGTATGCTTCTCCGATAGTGTGTGTCGAAGTCGCGCAGGCTGTCACGACAGGAACGCATGGTCCGCAGAGATTATGCCTGATGGCGATGTTTCCTGCTGCCATGTTGGCGATCATGGTAGGGATGAAAAGAGGTGATATCCATTTCGGCCCGTCCTTGATCATTTTCTCGCTTTCCTTGTACTGTGTGCTGAATCCTCCGATTCCGGAGCCGACATATACCCCGAATCTTGAGGCATCGATGTTGCCTCCTTCCTCTGCAGTGCTGAGTCCGCTCTGTTTTATTGCCTCATTTGCAGCGGCAACGGCAAATACTGAAAATTTGTCTTGTTTTCTTGCAAATGCAGGTTCGATACCGTAATCGGCTGGCTTGAAGTTCTTTACTTCTCCTGCTACTTTTGCCGGCAGGTCTTCTGTAGGGAATTCCGATATGAAGTCTATTCCGCAGACTCCGTCCAGGAGATTCTTCCAGAATTCTTCAACATTGTTTCCTACAGGCGAAATCACGCCCATTCCGGTTACAACAACTCTTTTGTCCATTTTTCGTCTGTTTTTAATGTTAAGCTAAGAATCTTGTCTGTGCCTCGCGGATGAGTTTCTCTGCTCCGCCTGTGAGGTCCTCAATAATATCTTTTGCCGGCTCGATCTTCTTGACCATCCCGGCGCATTCTCCTGCCATGTAGCTTCCGTTTGTGTCCCCTTCCTTTACGGCCTTGCGGAGTGCTCCTGTGCCGAAAGCGAGGATCTCGTCAGGCTTTACAGAAGGGTCAGCTTCCATCTTTGCGAAAGTCTTCGAGAAAGGTGTCTTGAGTGAACGTACAGGATGCCCGAGTGTCTTTCCTGTCACGATTGTGGAAACATCTGAAGCCTTGAGGATTTTATCCTTGTATGCCTGGTTGACTGTGCATTCCTCAGCGCAGAGGAACCTTGTGCCCACCTGTACTCCGTCGGCTCCCAGCATCAGAGCTGCGGCCATACCGCGTCCGTCGCATATTCCGCCCGCGGCAATGACAGGAATCTCCACAGCATCAACGATCTGCGGGATAAGCGGCATTGTATGCAGTTCTCCTACATGTCCGCCGGACTCTGCCCCTTCAGCCACTACTGCAGTGGCTCCGATAGCCTGCATCTTCAGTGCAAGTGCGACAGATGCCACTACCGGGATGACTTTGATGCCTGCTGCCTTCCAGTCTTCCATATACTGCGCAGGTGAACCTGCTCCTGTTGTGAGGATTTTCACTCCTTCCTCGACGACCATCTTGGCGATTTCTCCGGCATTAGGGGCTTGAAGCATGATGTTTACACCGAATGGCTTGTCAGTGAGTTCTTTGCATTTACGGATTTCATTCCTGACTGCTTCTGTCCCGGCATTGATTGATGAGATAAGTCCGAGACCGCCGGCATTTGATACTGCTGCAGCAAGAGATGCATCCGCTACCCATGCCATACCGCCTTGAAAGACCGGGTATTTGATACCGAGTATTTCGCAAATTCTGCTTTTTATCATTTTATTTGGTTTTAAGTTTTATTACAATCTGCAAATATATAAAAATTTACCACTCCATTATAACGGCACCGGACGTGAAGCCGGCTCCGAATGCGCTGAGTGCCAGCATGTCCCCTCTTTTCAGTATACCGTTCCTGTTACATTCGTCCAGCAGGATAGGGCAGCTGGCTGAAGAAGAGTTGCCGTGAGATTCGACATTTGTCGGGAATTTGCTTTCAGGCTGATCGAGGAATTCTCGTATCGTGTTGATAATACGGATGTTCGCCTGGTGCAGCAGATAGTGGTCTATTGAATCGGCGCTCATGCCGAGCTTGTCAAGAAGGTATTTGATGTCGCCGGATGAGGCCTTGACAGCGAACTTGAATACATCCTGGCCTCTCATCTGAAGGGAGACGCTGTTTTCCTCCTTGGTAATATAAGGTGTAGGTTCGAGAGTGCGGATCTGGTAGAGCTTCTCGGTCGCAGATGCTGTCGAGAGCTTGATTCCCTTTATGTTGTCCCCGGCGGTAAGCACCGCGGCTCCGGCGCCGTCTCCGAAAAGGACACACACATTCCTGTCTTTCCAGCTGGTCATCCTGGTAGGCTCCTCGGCGCATACAATGAGCACATTGTTGACCCGTCCGGCCTTGAAGTGGGATTCAGCTATGTCAAGTGCATATATGAATCCTGCGCATGCGCAGTTGATGTCGATTGCCGGGCAGGTGGCTCCAATACCTCCCTGGATGATGCATCCGAGACCGGGGGTAATGTATTCGTTGACCACGTTGGAACAGATTATGTAGTCTATGTCCGCTGCGGTCATGCCAGCATCGTCAAGAGCTTTTCTGGCTGCACTGATAGCCAGGTCTTCAAGTTTCTCGTCGGATATCACATGCCTGAACTTTATTCCGGTCCTCGGATAAATCCATGCGTCGCTGGTATCAAGAAACTCTGAGAGCATGTCATTTGTGACAATCTTCTTAGGAATTTCGCTTCCTGTTCCTACAATCTTCATAATGCTTTGTTTATTTATTTTCGTATATAAAAAGCTGTTTTTTCCACTGCATCAAGCAAAGTTACCGATTCATCTCATTTTAATAAAATAATTGTGGCAATTCCTTTATAATAGTGGTGTTCTACTTGGTGAACGACATCAATGTGTGGTGAAATATTGTTATTTGTGGTGAAATTTCATAATTTTGCACCGCTACTTGAATCAGGATGAACAAGAAACTCCCGAAATACCTGCTTGGAAAATACCAGCTTCTGGGGACTGTGACTTTCACTGTCCTTTTCGCACTTGTGTTCCTCAATCTGTATATCCCGTTTTCCGATACGGCCTGGTTCGGACTCGGGAATTCGGCGAATTTCCTGATCACTGCCGGTTTCATGTCGATCTCGATGCTGATCCTTGTCGCGAGCAAGATTGTGATGTACAAGACAAAGGATCTTTTTGACATCACCTACCTCCAGTATGTCCTGTGGTGCCTTGGAGAGGTGTTCGTGATATGCATATTCTATACATTCGTGACCGTGGATGTCACCAGGCCTGTGCGTCCGGACTATATCCATATTTTTCTCAAGGCCGTGCTTTACGGTTTGATTGCCATTGTCATCCCTTACATCATCTCAGGGATGTTCATAGCCATCGTGGAGAAAAACAGGACAATCCGCTTCATGAGATATCAGACACGCGCTGCGGAGAAGGCGATGGGGGAGCCCTCGGAGACTTCCAGGCAGCTCGCTTTCTTTGACAGCAGCGGTACTCTCAAGCTGTCGGTGAATTCTCATGACCTTTATTATATAGAGTCTGATGACAATTATATCAATGTATGGTATTCAGACAAGAAAGGCGCTATCCAGATGTATATGCTGCGCTGCTCTCTCAAGACTGTCGAGGACAGTTTCAGGGATTGCAACCTTGTCCGCTGCCACCGCAAATATATCGTGAACCTTTCCCGCCCGTGCATCCTGAGGAAGGAAAAGGACGGATATTTCATTGATCTTGACAGCGAGAAGATAAATCCTATACCTGTCAGCAGGACTTACATGGAGAATGTCCTTGCATGTTTTTCCACAGGGAAACGTACAGGGGTATGATGGTGTAAGGAGTCCTATTTGCGCCTGTCCCTCTTTGCCTTGCGGAGCCTGTAGGCCGACTGCACCATTGCTTCATCCAGGGCTATGTTCCTGGCGGCCAGCATATCGAGGATGGAGGCGATTACCGGGAATATCGCTGTAAACGAGAAAATCATTTTCGCTGCATTCTCTTCCATGCCGATACCGAGCTGGAACCTCGCGAATCCTATGCCGAGCCAGATCTGGAAGAACAGCAGAAGGATGGCGGAAAGCATCGCCACTCTCATCTGGAGCATTCTCGCCTTGAAGGAAAAAAGTGCTATCGCGTTGGCCATAAGTGTCATTATGAGAAAAATCAGGTATGACATCTTTTCACTGTACCTGACAGTGTCCTGTCCTTCCGGCCCAATGACTGTACCTACATTGCTGAAAAGCATGGATATGATGAGAACTGTCGCGATTGCGAGATATAAGGTCTGGACTCTCTGCCACATATTCCTTGGTTTTATGATTTGGTGTGCAAAAATAGGAAAAATAGTGGGAAAAAACTATATTTGAAGTTCATCTTAAAAATATTGACTATGAGAATCGCAGAATCAGAACTTATTATCAATGATGACGGGTCTGTATTCCATATCCACCTCAGGCCCGGTGAACTGGCTGACAAAGTGATCCTTGTAGGGGATCCGGGCAGGGTGGGCATGGTGGCAGGATATCTGGATGACCTTGAATTCCGTCATGAGTCCCGTGAATTCGTCTCTGTCACAGGTAAATACAAAGGCGTAAGAGTGACTGTGCTTTCTACGGGGATAGGGACTGACAATATAGACATTGTCATGAATGAGCTGGATGCGCTTGCAAACATAGATTTCAATACACGCGAAGTCAGGGAGCACAGGAAATCCCTTGATATCCTCAGGATAGGCACTTCCGGAGCAATACAGCCTGATATCCCGATCGGGTCTTATGTGTTTTCGCATATTTCCGTCGGATGCGACGGGCTTCTCAACTGGTATGCCGGCAGGGACAGTATCGCCATCCCTGGCATTGAGGAGGCCTTCAAGGCGCATACCGGATGGGACCGGCATCTTGCAGACCCTTATTTCGTATATGCGGGGGAAGACATGCGCAGACGGTTCGAGGACTGTTCCATAAAAGGTATGACCATTTCAGCATCAGGGTTTTACGGTCCTCAGGGGAGAGTCCTGCGCATGCCTCTTGCGATGCCGGATATGGTTGAACGGTTTGAAAGTTTCCAGTATGACGGATGGCGTATAACGAATTTCGAGATGGAGGGCTCGGCCATCGCCGGCATAGCTGCCCATCTGGGGCACAATGCGGGGACAGTCTGCGCCATTATCGCCAACCGTTATTTCAAGGACAGTGACACCGATTACAAGCCTCATGTCAGGGGCCTGATAGAGCTGAGCCTTGAGCGACTGTGCAAGTGACGGATTTCAGTCCTTTCCGGGGAATGGTATAGCCGGATTTGATACTATTGCGTCTGTACAGCTTCTTGACCTGCCGATGACATTCGTCTCCAGGAAAAGGAGCTGTTCGTCTATTGTCTGGTACATCGCGTTAGCGATTTCATGGTTGTGCCCTTCGTGCCGGAAAATATTGTACACATATCCGAATTTCTTGAAGCGCTCTGCGATTTTTGATGACCCGAAGAAGCCCAGGTTGAATATCTTTATCTGGGAATATGGCACCACACTGTCCTTGGTCCCGTGCAGCAGAAGGGTAGGAGCAGGCTCTTCCTGGTATTTGAGCTTTCCATTCCTGGACAGGACTGCCCCGGCGAATGACATAACCCCGGCGTATTTGAATCCTGACGGGAGAGGGGATGACCATCCGGTGCGGTTGCATACCTCATATTCGGTCTGGAGTGCTGTGATGGCACCTGCGGATGAGCCGCTTATGACGATGCTGCCAGGGTCGATGCCGAGTGTCTCGGCATTGTCTATCAGGAATACTGTCGCGCTGACCATATCCTCTACTGCCATGTGGATGGCCTTGTCAAGTGCATTGACCTGGAATACGCCTATCTTGTCGTATCCTTTCATTCCGAGCCTGTAGTCGATGGAGACGATCCGGTACCCGTTGTCCGCCATTGCACGGAACCATTCTCTATAGTTCTCCGCATCACGGCTGCCTGTCATGAAGCTTCCTCCGAACGCGAATATTACAGTAGGCTTCATGCGTCCGTCTGCAAGTGTGTCTGTGCCGGAGGCCGGTTCGTATATGTCCAGGAAAAGGTCGCAAGTGTCTCTTTTCGCGAACAGGAATGTCTCGTCAGGTGTTATGGATGACGCCCGGCTGCCGTTGCCGGCGTGTGATGCGGCTGACGCCAGAAGCACGAAAGTGCTGATCAGGATGAATCTTTTCATTTCCGAACCGTATTTTTATCTTGTTTTCTGAGAAGTCCCGTCTTTTCTCCCGTCACTTGTCAGTTCCCGTATGAACTTGACATTCTGGAAGAAACGGGCTGCTATAACCCTTAGCACGGTATAGCAAGGTATCGCAACCAGCATTCCGAGTATGCCTCCGATATATCCGGCCATGAGCAGGACGATGAAGATTTCCAGGGCGCTGGCTTTTATGCTGTTGGAATATATGACAGGCTGATATATCAGCCCGTCTATGATCTGGGCGAACCAGAAGATGGCCACGAGTATTATGATGAATACCCAGAAGCTCACATCCAGGCCTACCGGCAGGGCGCAGCAGTATTTCATTGTGATTGCAAGCACTGACCCGATTATACCTCCCAAGAGCGGCCCGACGTATGGTATTATGTTCAGCACTCCGCAGATGAACGCGATACCTATCGACGCATTGAATCCAAGTCTGGCTATGAGCAGAAGCCCGAGGAAGTCAATCAGTGCCACCCCGAATATCTCCACTATGAGGCCTATGAAATATCTTGAAAGCAGATGCTCTATGTCCTTATATGCTTCTCTTGCATTCTTTTCATGCCTGTCCGGTACAAGGGCGGCGATGATGTTGCTGAAAAGATGCTCATCCTTCAGGAAGAAAAACGCTATGAACATCACCGAGAATATCCCGACTCCGAAGGCTGCCACGAATGAGGCGATGGAGTTTATGACTGATGAAAACAGCGATGCATTTACAATGTTCAGCTTTTTTACCTCGCCGAGTATCACCTCCTCGATCTTGAAGTCACTTCCGAGGGACGGGAACGTCGAAATCAGAAAGTCATTTATCTCCTTGAGCGGGAGTGAGATGGATTGTGCGGCACTCTCGACGTTGACCATCGAGATATCCTTTACTATGCCTGCTATGATAGGGATTATGGTGGCTACGAGCGCCAGGAATATGCCTATAATGATTATTATAGTGAAAATCGCATATATCCATGGCGGAAGCCCGTGTCCTTTTATCTTGAGCCTGTTGAAGAAGTTCATGACAGGACGGCCGATAAGAGCTACAATCCCGG
>JADIMB010000125.1 GCA_017694995.1 Candidatus Cryptobacteroides faecavium
TTCACGGTCAGCCCCATACGCCATCTGAAGGACGGGGCGCACGGAAATCTTATAAGCAAAGCCACGCTGCTTCTGGCGGAGGAGGAAATCTGCGGGATGTTCCCCGGACAATGCGAATATTTCCCAGCATACGAAATAATGATGGACGAACTGCGCGACTACCGCTTCTATGCCGAGGACATGGTCCATCCGTCCGCGCAGGCTGTCAATTATATATGGGAAAGGTTCTGCGACTTCGCTCTTGCTGATTCCGAAAGGCCGGTGCTGGCTGAAAAGGAAAGGGAGTTCCGCCGCTCGCAGCACGTCGAAGGACGCCGGTGGTCATCGCTCTGAGCCGTCGCAACAGGAGCTGACAGCCCCCTACTCCCCTGCCAATGTATCCCCTCCCCGGAAAATTCGCATAAAAAAAATTTGCGGATTTGTTTCTATATTTCTATATTTGCGGTGTATTATTAAACTAATACAGTAACCAAGGTAAACCCAAAATCCAAACCGCTATGATAGACATAGACAATATCACCTTCAGCTACGGCACCAATGTCGTGCTGAAAAACATCACAATGCATCTCGAAGAGGGCAAGATCTACGGTCTTCTCGGAGAAAACGGTGTAGGAAAGACCACCCTTCTCACGCTCCTGTGCGGACTTAAGAAAGTAAAGTCCGGCCGCATTGAAATAGACGGGCACATCCCCTTCAACAGGGAGCCTTCATTCCTCTCTCTGGAGTATTTCCTGAGCGACGAAGTCGCACCGATGCCTGCGGAGGCGGAAAAGTTCGCTTCGTCATACGGAAGGTTCTGGGAAAAATTCGACATGGCCAAATTCATGGAACTCATGCAGATATTCGAGACCGACCCGAAGCAGAAAATGAACAGGATGTCCTTCGGGCAGCTCAAGAAGACCTACATATCGTTCGCCCTGGCGTGCAACTGCAAATACCTTTTCATGGACGAGCCGACAAACGGGCTGGACATCCCTTCCAAGGCGCAGTTCAGGAAAGCCGTCACGAAATACACTTCGGAAGACTCCACGCTTCTCATCTCCACACACCAGGTGCGTGACCTGGAGAACATCATCGACCCGATAATCATCCTCGACCGCCAGGACGTCCTGCTGAACGCGACCGTCGCGGAGATTGCGGACAAACTCACCTTCGACTACAGCAACGAGAAGAATCCTCACGCCCTCTACAGCGAGATGACCCCTGGAGGAAGCGTACAGGTTTATCTCAACACCGGGGACGAAGAAAGCAAGGTCAACATCGAGGCCCTGTTCAACACAGTGCATCTCCACAAAGAGCTGATAAAAGGACTGTTCAGAAAATGACACGGACATGGCACGCAAAGATTCATTTGACATTGGACGGTTCGGGAGGTTCCTCTCCTTTGAACTGAAGGAGACGGTCCGAGAAAACGGGCTGTTCATCCTGCTTGCCGGGCTTGTGCCGCTGATGCTCCTTATAGTGACATTTCTGTTCTCCCTCACATACAACCCTGAAAAGATAGGCGAGGTCTGGAGCGGATATGCCGGTCTCAAGGCTTTTGTGGCTACCGTGGCCATCGTGCTTTTCCTGCTGATATTCCCTATCCTGAAATACGGGGACATCACCGACCGGAGAAAAGGGCAGATGCCGCTGATGCTTCCCTCATCCCATGCGGAGAAGGCCTGCAGCGCATTCCTTGTCTCGGTAATAATCGTACCTGCCGTGTTCATGCTCCTGTATTTCGGCACCGACGCCCTGCTTTGCGCGGTATTCCCGGAATGCGGGAAATCGCTGGCAGGCTACTATGCCAGGACAGGACTGATAGATTCCAATTACGGCTCTTTCAATATCAACAGCTCTTTCGCCTTCTTCCTTCCGCCGATGGTTTCCCTTGCCGGGCTTGCCGGAGGGGCGCTGTTCAAAAAACACAAGATCACCAAGACCTTCTTCAGCTGTTCCGTAGCCTTCATACTGTTCATGATGACAATGATCAGCATAATAGATTCTTCTGAGATAAGCATCGAACAGATAAGGAACAACTTCGAATGGTTCTGGTACACAGTGCAGACAGTCACGGCGGCCGGATTCGGGTTTTATTATTGGAAACGTACTGCATCAATAGAACTTTAGGAAAAATGAAAAACGACATATTCTCATTCTCACGTTTCGGCAGATATTTCGCCGGAGAACTGGCTTCCATCTGCTCCGGCAAGGGCCTGAGCATACTTGCTTTCGGGCTGATGCCAGTATATATCTTCATCCTTGACCTCCTGTTCTCGTCATTCGGCGACGGATATGAATATATGTATGCCATATCCAGAAACACATTCTTCGTGTTTTCGTTCTGGATCTTTGCCATATGGATTCCGTCCGCATGCTACGGGAATATCACGGATAAACGGGCAGGGGCCGTCTATACCCTCATTCCGGTCTCCAGCCTGGAAAAGACCCTCAGTATGATAATCAGCACATTGATTGTCATCCCTCTTGCATTCTGCATCATCTGGACAGGCACGGACTTCCTGATAACAATGGCTGTAGGAAGCCCTGTCAAGGATACCGTGCTGGTCTATGCCTTTTCAGAATCGTTCACCCCGCTTGACCTGGACTTTTCGGACATGCTGGTTTCAGCTGCCAACGCCATCCTGTTCTTCCTCCTCGGGGCCGTATTTTTCAGGAAGCACAAGATTGCAAAGACCATCCTAGTATGGATGGGCATAGGCATAGTGCTCGTACTTCTGGGAATGACCGTACTGGAGACAATGACAGACAACTGGCAGAGTGCAGCCTCGCTGGAGAATGTCGACATATCCACGCTGAACATCGTCTGGTCATGCACCATAGCTGCAATCCTGGGCATAGCCATATTTTTAAGAATCAAGACAATCCAATACTAGTTGACCATGGAATTCGATTCAAATAAACCGATATTTCTGCAGATATACGACTCGATATGCGAGAGGATACTCAGCGGAGAATTTGCTGAAGGATCCAGGATCCTTTCGGTAAGGGATTTCGGGGCCGAGATTGGAGTGAACCCGAACACTGTAATGCGCAGCTATGAGAG
Source organism: Candidatus Cryptobacteroides faecavium (assembly GCA_017694995.1). GTDB lineage: Bacteria > Bacteroidota > Bacteroidia > Bacteroidales > UBA932 > Cryptobacteroides > Cryptobacteroides faecavium. The sequence goes on from JADIMB010000125.1 coordinate 3,050, forward strand.
GCTTACCTCAGACGGAATCATATTCAACAAGAGAGGAATAGGCTACTTCATAAGCGAAGGGGCACGTGAGACTGTGCTGGAAAAGATGCGCGAGGACTTCATAAGGAACGAGCTGCCTGGCATCCGGAGGAAAATGAAGCTGCTCGGCCTCGGACCGGAAGTCCTGGATATTCAATAAGTGAGAAGGCCATTCGCCCCACCGGGGCTGTCACCGTCAGGCGACCGGGGGTGGACTTACATTAGAATCAGACATACGGGAGCACAACGGTGAAAGTGTCCGGAGTGCGGATGATGCGGATTTCCTTTCCGTGGAGCATATACTGCTGCATGAGATTGCGAAGACCTATCCCGTGCCTGGACACATGGCTGCGCAGCTGGATGTTGTTGGAGACAGACACCCCTTCATCGCTGATTCCGATCTGTATCTTCAGCGGGGATGACCCGGTGTTGATGTTGTGCTTGAGGGCGTTCTCCACCAGCATCTGGATGCTTGTCGGGATGACATGGCGGACAGGCCCTGACGAAGTGTCCGTGACAGACACCTGCAGCGTGTCGCTGAAGCTGTACTCCCCTGACTTTATCCACGACATTAACCAGACCGGCTATCTGCAGGCCCGTGAATGTCCCCCTTGTGACATTGAAGCAGCTGGAGGCCATCAGGCCAGAGCCGCCTCCTGTCCAGTTGAACAGCCCTGAAAGCTGCAGTCCGTCTGCTTGTCCGGAAACTATGCTTCCCGCCCCAGAAACAGTAAGATAACGTCAGTTCGACGAATTTATGTTTAACAATATTATCCTAAAAATCAATATTTTACCATTTATGATCGGAATCCGTCACACTGACGTTAATGATTAAACATGCGTTTAATCATATAATCTAATCCCCA
>JADIMB010000126.1 GCA_017694995.1 Candidatus Cryptobacteroides faecavium
GGGTACCGTCGCGGCGGTCAACAACAACGGCGAGGGCGTGAGCGGTGTCGCCGGGGGCTCGGGCAGCGGCGACGGTGTCCGCATCATGTCCTGCCAGATCTTCTACGCGCAGAACGGGGCGGATGTGCAGGGCAGCGGCACCGCGGAGACCTCTGCCAGGGCCATCAAGTACGCCGCGGACAACGGGGCGTGCATCCTGCAGTGCAGCTACGGCTACGTGGCCGGGGCAATCACGTCTGACGAGGCGTACGCCAGCGGGGCCAGCGCGGAGAAGCAGGCTATCGACTACTTCATCGACACGAGGAACTGCGACGCCGTGGACGGGGGCATAGTCCTCTACGCGGCCGGGAACGAGGGCACGGCGATGTCGTCCTATCCCGGCGCATACAGGGACGTGATCTCGGTGACGGCGATGTCGTGCGACTACACGCCGGCATACTACACCAACTACGGCCCGGGATGCAACATATCCGCCCCTGGAGGGGACATGATGCAGGCGGCCCAGGCGGGTGTCCTGTCCACGGTCCTCGAGGGTGGCTACGCCTACATGCAGGGCACGTCGATGGCCTGCCCGCACGTGTCAGGGGTCGCGGCCCTGGGCCTGTCGTACGCCCTGCAGCAGGGGAGGACGTTCACACGCGACGAGTTCAACTCCATACTCCTCTCATCGGTGGGCAACATCAACATGTACTGCACAGGGACAGACTCCAGGTACAGCGGGCTCATGGGCACGGGCTACATCGACGCGTTCCAGGTCCTGATGAACGTGCGCGGGTCGACCTGCATCCGGGTTCCCGTGGGCGAGCAGGCCCAGATACAGGTGCTGGACTACATCGGTGACGGAGGCTCCCAGATGAGCGTCTCCGGAGTGGAGATATCCGGCGAGGACAGGGCCCGGCTCGGTATCACGGGCGACCCCGTGGTGTTCGCGGGCAGGGTCCTGTTCACGTGCACCAGGACTGGCTCCGGGATAATGACGGTGACGCTGATGGGCGGGACCGGCAACGGCAGCGGGATGTCCGGCATGACGGTGAAGAAGGAGTTCGGGCTGGTAGCCAGGGGCTCCGGTGCCGGCAACGGAGGATGGCTATAGAAAAAGGAGGAAAAGACATGGATACCACAAGAATTGCGGCGCTGTTCATACTATGCGCATCACTCGCCGGGGCCTGCGGCTGCACGCGGAACGGCGGTCCGGAAGGGCAGGACGGGGAGGCCGGCCCGGTGACGGGGCAGTGGCACCTGGAGTCATGGGGCGTGCTGACCCAGGAGCAGGCGGACGTGTACGTGTCCTTCGGCGAGGACGGGACGTTCGACCTGTACCAGAGGGTGTACACCACCTGGTACGAGCACTACGACGGCACCTATACCCAGCATGACGGGCTCCTTTCCGGGACCTACAGCGACGGAACGGCATGGGGCTCGGAGTACACCGTGCTGGTCTCCGCCGACAAGTCCACGATGACGCTCACCGGGGCCTCCGACGCCTCGGACGTGTCTGTCTACAGGGCCGGGACGATCCCCGAGGAGATACTCTCCGGGGCGCTCCTGTCAAAGGCCGCGCCTGACGCTGAGGCCGGATTCAGGGCACTGTAAAGCACGGTCACTCTTCACTGTCCGTTTTTACAGGCAGGGTATTGATGACATTGGAATAATTTGAGTATCTTTGCGCCCGCGTAAAATAACAAAGGATGGGAATCATTCCGGACAGATATTTCGCGGATTTCGCAAGAAGCCTCAGAAAGAACATCAGAAAGACAGGCGGATGGCTGGCACTCAGCCCTTTGCTTGTCTTTCTGGTCGTTTATCTGGTATCCTCGCTCCTCGCCAGGGATTTCTACAAGATTCCGATCACTGCCGCATTCCTGGTAGCGTCTGTCTATGCACTTCTCATAAGCAAGGGCGGCACTGACGAGAAAATAGCCGCATATTCACAAGGAGCCGGGGACAAGAGCGTCCTGCTGATGATCTGGATTTTCATCCTGGCCGGGGCGTTCGCATCGACAGCCCAGGAGATTGGCGCAGTGGATGCCACTGTTAACCTCACGCTGAAGATACTGCCGGACAAACTGCTGTATGCCGGGATTTTCCTCGCCTCCTGCTTCATATCCATGTCCATAGGCACGAGCGTAGGGACCATAGTGGCACTGGTGCCCGTGGCTGCCGGGATTGCAGAGCAGACAGGGGCGTCTACGGCCTTCATGGCTGCGATAGTGGCCGGAGGAGCATTCTTCGGGGACAACCTTTCATTCATCTCCGACACCACCATAGCCGCCACGCGCACGCAGGAATGTTCCATGAAAGACAAGTTCAGGGTGAATATATTCATTGCGGCCCCCGCAGCTGTAGCCGTGACCGCAATTTATGTCTTCCTGGGTTCCGGAGCTGAACTGCAGCCGGCAGGAGAGACCATAGAATGGATAAAGCTCGTCCCTTACGTGATGGTGATCTGGCTTGCCCTCGCCGGCATGAATGTGGTCTCGGTCCTGGCACTGGGGCTTGCAGCAAACGCCGTGATAGGCTTCTGCTGCGGAGATTTCGGATGGACCGGCTGGCTGGAAGCCATGGGGAAAGGAATCGGAGGCATGGGTGAACTCATCATTGTCACCATGCTCGCCGGAGGGATGCTCGAACTTATACGCGTGAACGGAGGTATAGACTTCATCGTGAACGGCCTTACCCGGAGAATCTCAGGGAAACGCGGCGCAGAGCTGTGCATAGCCGCCCTGGTGAGCCTGGCCAACATCTGCACGGCAAACAACACCATAGCCATCATCACCACAGGCCGCATAGCCCGTGACATCACCCTGAAATACAGGCTTGACCCCAGGAAGACAGCAAGTATCCTGGACACATTCTCGTGCATGGTCCAGGGCATAATCCCATACGGTGCCCAGATGCTCATGGCCGCCGGCCTTGCAGGCGTCTCCGCCCTGTCCATTATCAAATATCTCTACTACCCTTACGCCCTGGGGCTCATGGCTCTGCTTGCCATCCTGCTCCGGTTCCCGAAGAAATACTCCTGACACCCTGGCACATCACAGGCCATCAAGTGCAGGGCCGTTTTCATTTCCTGCCGGTCCTCTTCGGGTTGGCGGGGAACCAGCCTTTCTCGACACGCTTCTCCTGCTCGAACAGCTCGAGGATGGACCAGAAGCAGGAAAACGATATGACACCTATGACAGTGGAGCCTATGATATCCTTCACAAGCAGCGATACGGCAGCGAAAAGTATCCCCGCGACAAGGAAGGCCCACCAGCATTTCTTCCCGAAATGATATTCCGCCTTGATTACGATAGGGTGGAAGACTCCTATAATGAAAAATGTAGCCAGGCCCACTACCAGGCCCCAGAAGTTCAGATCCATAATTTAAACGGTCATTTGGTTGATTGTTCCCGCGCCAGCCAGGCGCATTCTCGTTATTCTATTGAATTGGCATCTATAAGGTTGTTGAGAAGGGCATATACCGTCAGGCCGGCCACTGTCTTTATGCCGGTCTTGCGCGTGATATTCTTCCTGTGTGTGATGACTGTATAGATGGAGATGTTGTACAAGTCAGCTATCTCCTTGTTCAGCATACCCTTGGCCACACAGACAAGGATTTCCTTCTCCCTGAGCGAAAGTTCCTGGCTGTCCTGCCTGGGAGAATCCTGCCTGGATACAAGCACAGCCCTGAGCTTCTTTATGATCACAGGAGGGGCGTCATAGAGATTGACCACCTCGTCATACTGCCTCCACACCTCGTCCTCCATCTGCACGGTCTGCAAGGCCGCCACGGCCGCATCCGAATACTCGGCTATGCGCGAACGGCCCATCGCCCTGGTCGCATAGTCGAAAATCATAGGGTCCACAAGTATAAGGTCGACATCCATATTCTTGAGCCTCACTTCACTGGTGCGCGACAGATCGGTCAGTATACCCTCCACGGAGAATTCTCCCAGGTCATGGAATACTCCCTCTATCCCGCGCGCTATTATCCGGGAAGGCACTATAAGAAGCACTTTATATCTATTTCCGCTTTTCATTTTCTTCAAGTCTGGTCATCATCGGGATAAGCACGTTGTTCTCTATGAGCGTATGCTTGTCCAGATCCTCCTCAAGGTAGCAGATATGGAACAGGACATTGTTCCTCTGTACAGTATCGCACACCTCCGGAAGATATTTCATAACAATGTTTTTCAAGTCGCCGAGCTTCTCGTCGATATTGCTGTGGTTCTCCTCGAACTGCTCTATAGAATATCCTTCCTCGTCTCCCCTGCCCCCAGAGAATGCATCGATATAAGGGAACACCACAGACTCCTCATACGCAAAATGGTTCTCCACCTCTTTCTTGTACTCGGAGAAAAACCTGTCGATGATCAGCTTCTGCTTCACGTCACACGGGGCCACAAGCTGTTCAAGGGCACGTTCAAGATCAGTCAGCTCATGCTCGATATAAAACACATGGGAATTGTGGAGATATTTGACAATGTCAGCGGGAGACCCTGCCGAAAGAAGTTCGTCGGAAGGGATATAGTCATCGTATGTATAGACATTGCACACCAGCAGGAAAGAGTTCACGTCAAGGGAATGCCTGAGGCATGCCTCCCCTATCGTTATCTCCCCGAAACCCAGATCCACACCGAGTCTTGACAGCACACTGAGCAGATGGTAGTTAAGATTCACCAGATCTGCCATTTTCATTGACGGCGAGAACACAGCCCGCTCCTGTATAGTCTTTTTTCTACCCATAAAACCTTTTTTCCATTGTCAGAATTTTCAAAGATAATACATTTTTAAAATGGGGTACCTTCCCAGGCACCCCATTCTACAACAATTAAAAGGATCTAAACTTTTTAACTATATGGCCTAAAATCTCAATCTTCGGATGCAAAGGTACAGCCCGGCCAGGCGCAAGACAATCCCCAATTATCAGTATAATCAGCCCGGCTCATCATCATTGGTTGGTAATTCAAAGGATTTTGATACAGAAACTTCTGAAGACGCGGACAGATGTTTCTGAAAAAATTGAGTATATTAGCCGGACAGGAATAAACATTGGGACAATAACCGACTACAGCATGGAACATATCTTATTTTGCGTTGCCGCAGCAGCAATCATGCCCGTGTCAGCGGCCGCACAGGAAGGCGGCACCCCGATACAGGCAGGGTCACCGGCGCAGGTCATCCCGGCTCCGCGGCAGGTGGAGTACACGGAAGGGACATTCACACTGCCGGAGGAAGGAGCCACATTCTATATCGACGGCATGACGGAATCCGGCCTGGACACATATCTGGAAGGACTTCCGATGAATCTGGCCGGGGCGGCAAAGCCCGGGAAGGCTGACATACTTATAAAAATAGCGTCCAAGGGGAAGGACTCCGGGGAAGACGAGTCATATTCGCTCACCGTCACGCCCGGAAGGATAGAGGTCAGGGCAGGCTCGGAGGCCGGGGCATTCTATGCAGTGCAGACTCTCCTGCAGATGACCCGCGAGGGGAAAGCCAGGCAGCTCCGGTGCTGCAGAGTGGAGGACAGCCCGAGGTTCGGCTACAGGGGGATCCACTTCGATGTCTCCAGGCACTTCAGGTCCAAGGAATTCCTCATGAAGCAGATGGATGCCATGGCTCTGCTGAAGCTGAACAAGATGCACCTGCACCTTACGGACGGGGCAGGATGGAGGATAGAAATAGACAAATATCCGGAACTCACCGGGTTCGCGGCGTGGAGGCCATACAAGACATGGCAGGAATGGTGGGAAGGCGGCAGGGAGTACTGCAGACAGTCTGACCCCGAGGCGCATGGCGGCTACTACACCAAAGACGACATCCGGGAGATACTGGCCTACGCCGCGCCGAGGCATATAGAAGTGATCCCTGAAATCGAAATGCCAGGGCACAGCGAAGAGGTCCTGGCCGCATATCCGGAGCTTTCATGCAGCGGGGAGCCGTACAAGGACTCCGATTTCTGCCCGGGGAAAGAAGAGACATTCACCTTCCTGGAGAACGTGCTTGCCGAGGTGATGGAACTGTTCCCGTCAGAATATGTGCACATAGGGGGTGACGAGGCCTCCAAATCCGGATGGAAGGACTGCCCGGACTGCCGGAGGAGGATGGAGGAAGAAGGTCTGAAAGATGTGGACGAGCTGCAGAGCTACCTGATACACAGGATAGAGGAATTCGTGAACTCCAAAGGGAAGAAGATAATCGGCTGGGACGAGATTCTGCAGGGCGGCCTTGCACCCAACGCCACAGTCATGTCGTGGCGCGGGACAGAAGGAGGGATAAAGGCCCTGAAGTCAGGCCATGACGTGATCATGACCCCTGCGTCATACTGCTACCTGGACTACACGCAGGATGCCCCGTTCAAGGAGCCTGCGTCCATCGGAGGTTACGTGCCTCTGGCCAAGACATATTCGTATGAGCCGGTGGAAGATGGAGTTACAGAAGAGGAGGCCGAAAATCTCCTCGGTGTGCAGGGGAACCTCTGGGCCGAATACATCACCCTGGACAGCCACGCGGAGTACATGTACTACCCGAGGGCTTTCGCCGTGGCGGAAACCGGATGGACCCCTGCCGGACGGAAAGACTACGCCGGCTTCAGAGAAAGGGCCATAGCCCTGTGCGACCAGCTGAAGGACATGGGCTACACCACCTTCGACCTGCGGACTGAATACGGAGACCGCAAAGAGAGCCAGGCCCCTGTGGAACATCTGGCAAAAGGATGCAAGGTGACATACGGCATAAAGTATGCGGACCAGTATCCTGCATCCGGGGACGGGGCGCTCACCGACGGGATCTGCGGAGGCTGGACATACGGGGACCTGAAATGGCAGGGCTTCTTCAGCGATGCGGACGTGACCGTGGACCTGGGCAGCGTGAAGCCTGTACATTATATCGGGGCTACCTTCATGAACGCGGCCGGCGCATGGGTGCACATCCCGCAGAAGATGGAAGTGTACGTATCGGAAGACGGGGTGGACTTCAGGCCGGCCGGGACCGTATGGCAGGACATCTCGGAAAAGCACGGCTTCATTTTCTTCAAACAGTATTCGGTCATCTGCAATGAGAAAGCCCGGTATGTGAGAATATATGCACAGCGGGCTTCAAGGCCCGGAGCGTGCCTTTTCCTCGACGAGGTCATCATCAACTGACATGAATTGTAACCGGAAAATACAACACAATGATCATGAAACATACACTACTGACCTTCGCGGCCGCGGCGGCCATCCTGACCGCCTCCGGATGCGCACAGCAGGCTGAAAAGCCCGAAATCATCCCTTATCCCAACTCTCTGGAGATGCACGGCGGCAGGTTCCCTGTGGCAGGAGCCACATTCTACTGCTCAGGAATCGATGACCAGCTCACCCTTTCCGCAGTGGGAAGTCTCGTCAGGGAGCTCTCCCTGGCCAGCGGACAGGCCTCTACCGTGCAGAACGGCCCTGTGGGCAAAGGCATAAACTTCATACACAACTCCGCCATGCCCCGTGAGGCATATCTCATCGATGTGGAGAAGGACAGGGTGGACATCAACGCCTCATCCCTCAACGGGTTCATCTACGCCATACAGACCATCAGGCAGATGCTGCCTGTGGAAATCTACGGGGACTCCCCTGCCCCTGACAAGGACTGGAGCCTTCCGTGCGTGACCATAAATGACGCCCCGCGTTTTGCATACAGGGGCATGCACCTGGATGTGGCCCGGCACTTCTTCAGCATAGATGAAGTGAAGAAATACATAGACATGATGTCCATCCACAAGATGAACACCCTGCACTGGCATCTGACGGACGACCAGGGATGGAGGATAGAGATCAAGAAATACCCGCGCCTGACAGAAGTCGGCTCCATCCGCAAGGGAACTGTCATAAAGAAGGAATGGGGGCACTATGACGGCATCCCTTACGGCGGTTTCTACACCCAGGACCAGATCCGGGATGTGATAGACTATGCCGCTGCTCTCGGCATCACCGTCATCCCGGAAATAGACCTGCCGGGACACATGCTCGCCGCCCTGACCGCATATCCGGCGCTCGGATGTACCGGAGGCCCGTATGAGGTATGGGGAAGCTGGGGCGTGGCTGAAGATGTGCTGTGCGCCGGTAAAGAGAAGACCATGCAGTTCCTTGAGGATGTGCTTTCCGAAGTGGCTGACCTGTTCCCGTCGGAATACATCCATATCGGAGGCGACGAATGCCCTAAGGTCCGCTGGGAGAAATGCCCTGTCTGCCAGGCCAAGATACGCGAGCTCGGGCTCAAGGACGACGGGCACTTCAGCGCGGAGCACTACCTCCAGAGCTATGTGATGGAGCGCATGGAGAAATTCCTCGCCGGCAAGGGCAAGAAGATAATCGGCTGGGACGAGATCCTGGAAGGCACTCCGGGCCCTGAAGCCACCATCATGTCCTGGAGAGGAAGCGACGGCGGCATCAAGGCTTCAAAGATGGGCCACGACGTGATAATGACCCCTAACTCGCATTTCTACTTCGACTACTACCAGGCAAAGGACACAGAGAACGAGCCGTTCGGCATCGGAGGCTATATCCCTATCGAGAAAGTGTATTCATACGACCCGTTCATCGAGATCACCGGACCTGAGGCGCGGGAGCACATCCTCGGGGTGCAGGCCAATGTATGGACCGAGTACATCGCCTCCGACAGCCACCTCGAATATATGGTCCTCCCGCGCCAGGCCGCACTGAGCGAAGTGCAGTGGTGCCAGCCGGAGAACAAGGACTGGGACCGCTTCCTCGCCAGCCTGACACACGAATCAGCCATGTACGACATCCTCGGGTACAACTACGCCAAGACCGTATTCCAGGTCATCAGCAAAGTCTATGTCAATCATGACAAGAACTGCGTGGAAGTGGACCTCTCCACCCAGGGTGACGCCCCGATAAGATATACCGTGGACGGCAGCGACCCGACCCATTCGTCCCCTCTCTACACCGCCCCGATAGAGGTCCGCAGCGGATGCACGGTCAAGGCCATCGTGGAGCGGGACAACATGGAGACACGCCTCTACACCCAGACTTTCCGTGACAATGCGGCGATGGGCCGCCCTGTGACCCTTCTCACCGGGCCGCAGGGACGATACACATACGGCGCTCCAGACTCGTTCGTCGACGGGCTGCGCGGAGGCCGGGAATTCAGCTCAGGCCAGTGGAGCGGCTGGTACGCCACACCGTTCTCCGCTACAGTGGACATGGGAGGCGGCATCCCGTACAGCAGTGTCGCACTCGGCACACTCATAGACAAGGGCAACGACATCTTCCCTCCTCTGGAAGTGACTGTCAGCACGTCCGAGGACGGCACATCCTACACCGAAGCCGGGAAAATATCCGTACCTGTCCCTGGCGCGGACGACCCTGACGGCATCACAGACTACACCGTCTCCTTCCCGGAGACCACCGCCCGCTACATAAAGATAGATGCCGTGACCAACGGCTCCATGCCGGCCTGGCATGCCCGCGGCGGCTCCGCAGCCTTCCTGTTCGTGGACGAGATCACGGTGAAATAACCCGGTCCGACCGCAACATGCCCACTCGTAGAAAAACCCTACAAGTGGGCATGTCTTTCACATAAGTCCTTATAAAGGGCAAATCATACCGGGACAAGGATTTCTTCCAGAAATCCTGTCTGTCCACCCCCAGTCACCTGCGGTGACAACCCCGTCGGGGCATGCGGCTCCGCTTCGCTACGCCGGCACCTGCGCTGCTCTGTTTCCTTTCGGAAACCTCGCTGACGTTCCGGTGCGGCCCTGAAGGGCCCTGTCAGAAATCCTGTCTGTCCACCCCCAGTCACCTGAAATTCTGTTTTTATCACTGGAGACGCAGACAGGTCATGTCTCAGCAGTGCCGCCCTGCCTCCTCCGTCATTTTCCGCAGCAGCGCATTGAACTGCGTGGCCCCGAGGAGGTCTTCCAGAGTAAGGTGCATACGGTATCTCCAGTAATGGGGATTGTCCGACGGGTCGTTGATGCGTTCGGAGTCAGGATCCGGATTCCTCAGCTCTCCATCCATTGCAAGCCAGTCCTGAAGAGGAAGGATTGCCATCAGGGAAGGGGAGTCCATATGCATTTTCACCACCTTGCGGCATATCCACGGCTCGCACTCCTGCGGGGCTTCCCCGTTTTCCCACAGCACTTCACGGTAGAATTTCTCTGTCATGGACCTGTCCTCTTTCCACCATGCCCTCAGCGGGTTCATGTCATGTGTGGATGTCGAGCAGACGGACATGTGAGGATATTCCCTCACATCTGCAAAGGCTTTCCAGGACTGCTTTGGCATACGCTGTATCTCCAGTGATAGGATGAAAAGCTCCTGCATCACCTCAGGTACACATGCCGGTATCATCCCCAGGTCTTCTCCGCATGCCTGCATCTGCGTGGAGGAAAGCAGGCCCGGAAGCTTCTTCATGGCGGACTCTTTCCAGAAAGAGTTGTGCCTGTGGTAGAAGAAGTCGTCGTAGAGGTGGTTGTATGTGTCCTTCATGTGCTGGTCCAAAGCATTGTAGGCTCCTGTGCCCTGTGCTGCGATCCTGGGATGCCACATGCCCTTGCTGCGCGGGTCTGCCACGAAAAGCACATCCTCCGAATCCGGGACGGCAGGGCCTGAATCAGGCAGGCTGAACCCAAGGCTCCGCAGATATTCCGTGGTGTATGGAAGCGCCGGGTTGAAGTGTCCCAGGAGTCCGCTTGACGCACCGGCCGGTATCTCCCAGATGCGGAAGAAACCAAGTATGTGGTCTATGCGGAATGCGTCGAAGTACTGTTCCATGTTCTTCATCCTGGCTTTCCACCATGCGTAACCGTCCTGCGCCATCCTTTCCCAGTTGTATGTAGGCAGCCCCCAGTTCTGCCCCTTGACTGCAAATGCATCAGGCGGGGCTCCTGCCTGCGAATCCAGATGGAACAGTTCCGGGGATACCCATGCGTCTGTGCTTGTGGGACTTATGCCTATAGGCAGGTCCCCTTTCAGGAACACCCCGCGGCTGTGGGCGTAGTCCCTGGCCAGTGAAAGCTGCCTGTGCAGATGGTACTGCACGAAGCAATGGTAACTGCACTCCTGCTTTTCCTTTTTCAGCAGGGCATCCGTCTTCTCCGGGCTGTAAATTGAGAATTCCCCCCATTCCCTGAAATCCGCTGTGCCGTATCTTGCCATGAGAATCCTGAATGCCGAATACGGCAGCAGCCAGTGGGCGGAAGCCTTGAAGAACCGTCTGTAGTCCTTCGTGCTGCACACGCTTCTCCAGTGGGATGCGAACGCCTTGCGCATAAGCCTGTCTTTCTCTGCATTCACCCTTTCGTAATCGACTGCCGGGAGCGAGTTTAACTCTTCCTTCAGCTTCACGTACTCCTCGTCCTCAGGGACTCCGGCGTCAGGAAGGTGAAGGAATTGCGGATGGAGTGCGTAGATGGAGTTTGCACTGTACGGGTATGAGTCAGTCCATGTGCCTGTCATTGTGGTGTCGTTCACAGGCAGGAGCTGGATCACTTTCTGTCCAGTGGCCACTGCCCAGTCCACCATCAGTCTCAGGTCGTTGAATTCCCCTATGCCGAAACCGCTCCGGCTCCTGAGCGAGAACACCGGGACGGCCGTGCCTGCGCATCGTGGCATCATCAGCCATCTGTCATTGACCTCAAGTGTCCCGGACGGGCTGCCTTGTGTGCCTTCCACTTCACTCTCCAGGCTGTGGCTGCCCCATTCCCTCCTTTCGAAGGAACCGTATTTTTCCACTTCATAATAATAGGAAGAGAACTCAGAAGGGTCTTCAGTCTCCATGAGGACAGTCCATCTCCCGTCGGGGACGTACTGCATTGCAGCCTTCTTCCCCTGCCCGTAGTGGAGGAAAAGACTCTCTCCCCACCGGGTATAGTATTCTATTGTAAATCTTGCCTGCATGATATTGGTTCAGTTTTATCAGTGTATTAATTAATCATTTGTTCCCGGCATTGTCCTCCGCAGTCCTGCTCCCAGGCTTCATCTTCTTCCAGTTCACTACCGGAAGTATGAAGGAGATCAGGGCAGCGGCCATCCAGAATACCGACACAGGTCCGAAATCGTATGCCGCCGAGCTGATATCCACGGCATCCTTTGTATAGCCCTGTATGAGGTATCCGCTGGCTATGTCCTGGATTCCTGCTGCCACATAGCTTGATATCCCCACTATCCCCAGCGCTGCCCCTGTGGCTTTCCTGGGCACAATGTCCACAGCCATGAGGCCTGCCACTATGCAGTAGAGCACTCCTGTCGTCAGGCTGAACAGCGAGACATACAGGATGTTCATGAGGTAGCTGCCTCCGGTGAACAGGAACAGTCCCAGGGACAGGAAACTGAGTATCCCGGATATTATGGCCGGCTTTATCCTGTCCCCGTTGAATACCTTGTCCGACAGCCATCCTGCCAGCACTGTCCCGACCACTCCCAGGGCTGCGGAGAATGCAATGATCTGCGTAGCGTTCTCCAGGGAGAAGTCCTTGGCTTTCTGCAGGAAGAGGACTCCCCATCCGGCTATGGCGTATTTCTCAATGTATATGAAAGCGCTGGATGCTGCGATGATCCATATCCCCGGATGCCTGAGGACATATTTCTGGACTTTTGCGGTCGGCATGGTGTCTTCCTTCCGGAGCTGTTCTCCGGACAGTTCCTGCACTGACGGAAGTCCTTTGCTCTCAGGGGTGTCGCTCATGAATGTCAGTATGATGGCCGCGCCTGCGAATCCTCCTGCGGATGCAAAGACAAATCCGTACTGCCACCCGAACGCGGACACCACCAGGCCTACTATTATGAAGGAAAGGAATTCCCCCAGATAAGGACTCGCGCTGAATATGCTGTAGTATGTGCCTCTTTTTGACATGGGGAACCAGCGGGACAGGCTTATGATGCCGGGGGGCGACCCCATAGACTGCATCCATCCGTTTATGCCCCACAGTACTGCAAACATGATGAAGAGCAGGACGGCAGAGAGCCCAGCTGTCCCGTAGAGCAGGCCTGTCAGGCCCATGAGCAGGTTGATTACCGCTGACACGAGCAGTCCCGTAGCCATGAACCGCCTTATGTTGCAGTAGTCCGCTATGAACCCGTTCATGAACTTGCCCACGGCATATACAAACAGAAGCGCCGAGCCTATGATGCCCAGCTGTCCTGCCGTAAGCGCCCCGCTGTCTATCAGCGGCTGCTTCACCACACTCATGCTCATCCTGCATACATAGTACAGGCTGTAAGCTATGGTCGCTCCCCAGAATGTCTTGTTCCTGAGCGAGATATATGTATCTTTAACCTTGTCTCCGGGTACATGTCCCGATGACGGCTTGCTGATTCTGTAGAATGAGTAGAGGCTCATGACCAAAATTAAACCAGACAAAGGTAAATAAATTTTATGATTATCCGCAGATCCCTGCCTGAGGGAAGGGCGCACCACGCCCGGAACTGACATTAGGCATGACAAGAAACTGTTTTGATTTTTCCCGGAAATCTCCTGTAAATTTATGTCATTCAAATTCAGAACAGTCTCTAATTATCGCTATCTTAGTGCCCGTAATTTGAAAAATCAATATACATAGGTATGAAAAAGATAAAGACAGCCCTGGCCGCATTGCTGCTGGCGATGCCCCTCTTCCATGTGCAGGCGCAGACGCCTGCCAAAGTGAAATACGTGTTCACAGAAGCCTCAGACCTTAATCTTATAGGCAAAATCCTGGAAGACACCCCTGACCCGTACCACAGAGTCGACACATGCCGTTACAAGGGATTCACAAAAGGGGAAAATACCCAGGTGAGATGCTCCGCAGGGCTTGCAGTCCTGTTCAGGACCAACTCGTCCGTGATTTCTGTAAAACCTGACTATGGATATATGAACAGGGCTTCCAACACTATGGGGATTTCCCTGCGTGGTTTTGACCTGTATATAATGAAGGACGGGAAATGGCTTTATGCCGCTTCGAAAGCCCCGGTGGATGGGAAAGAGGAGGAGAACCTTGTGCTGATCAAGGATATGCCTGAAGGGGAAAAGGAGTGTATGCTCTATCTTCCAATATACAGTGAGCTCTATTCTCTTAAGATTGGAGTGGAGGAAGGCTCTGAGATATCGTATATGGACTCGCCTTTCCGTTACAGGGTAGGGATTTTCGGCTCAAGCTTTACACAGGGTATCAGCACGAGCCGTCCAGGTATGAGCTATCCGATGCAGCTGATGCGCCATACCGGGATCCAGATTCTCAGCCTTGGATGCAGCGGAAACTGCAAGCTGCAGCCTTATTTCGCTGATGTGCTTGCGGATGCGGATGTCGATGCGTTGATTTTCGATGCTTTCTCGAATCCCTCTGCGGACATGATAAAGGAGCGTCTTTTCCCCTTCATAGAGAGAGTCCGGGAAGCCCATCCTGACATACCTCTTATATTTATGCAGACAATTTACAGGGAGAGCCGGAATTTCTCGCTGCGCAACGACCGCAACGAACAGGCGAAGATGGACATGGCTTCCGGACTTATGGCCGAGGCTGTGAAAAAGTATGACAATGTCTACTTCATCAAGACCGGTACAGGCAAGAACAGTGCGGAGTCTTCAGTGGACGGCACGCACCCGTCGGATATGGGATATCTGGGCTGGGCCGAGTCAATAGAGAAACCGGTCATGAAAATATTAAGGAAATATGGCATGAAGTAATTTATGATTATAAGTTTTGTGGCAGTGTCGGCTGATTTTTGTAAATGGTGTTAAAAAAATGTAAAATTTTTTGAA
>JADIMB010000127.1 GCA_017694995.1 Candidatus Cryptobacteroides faecavium
CTCTACGGCCTTCAGGTATCGGTCGATACCGGTAGCATGACATGGGACAACGGCGCAGGTGGCGAAGGCGCAGTAGAACTGCCCATTTAATTAAAGAAAATGATACGCAAAAGACTTACAAGAGCGAAGAAGATATGAAGAATAACAGATTATTTACAACAATATGCCTCATGGCGGCAATCCTGTTCACCGCCTGCACGCAGGACGAGCTGGCCGAGCAGGGCAACACCCTGCCCGACGGCGAATATCCTTTGCAGATAGGTCGTGTCAGCATCACCGCGGAGGCGAGCGAGGAGCCGTGGACGCGCGTGACCGAGAACGAGGACGGCACGGTCAGCGAGTGGGAATGGGACGGTATGGAGAAGTTTGCCGTGCGACTGGGCGACGAGACCGCCGTTTATACGCTGAACCCCGACCATACCATGACCGCCGACCGGCAGCTCTACTGGAAGAGCACCGCCCCCGCCACGGTCACTGCCTGGTACCCCGCTACGGATGGCGCATTGGACCTCGGCGGCCAAGATACGGGCTTGGTGTATGTGCTGCGGGCTACGGCAGACAATGCAAGCCACAACACTCCTGTTAACTTGCAGTTCGAGCACCAACTTGCCAAGGTACGAGTGATAGTCAAGGGAACAGCCGATGTGATAGATGTTGAAGCTATAATACCCATTGATTGTGATGTTAAAGAAGGAAAAATAGTAAATATTGGAAGTATTATACCACGCAATCATCTAATGTTTAAAACCAATTACGAGGATATAGGCCCCTGCTGGGAAATCAACCTGCCGCCAAGTCCTGATTATCAGATAGAAAATTTCATGGTTTCTACTTCAGATCCTATTGACATTCAATGTGACATTACTCCCTCCATAACCTTGGAGGCTGGCAAAGTCCATACTTTCACGCTGACAGTGCACAGAAAGGACACGAAAACCATCGACCTCTCCAACGGCGACTACATCATCAACGACGACGGCACCTACTACTTCAGCGGCACGGCCGGCCATGCCATACGGGTGACGGGCGGCAATCCGAACATCTACCTGGAAGATGCACAGATAAACGTATCGGATGGCAATGCCATAGACATTACGGGCGGCAACCCGACCATCCATGTGCGGGGCGAGCGCAACAGCGTATCTTCCAGCGACGGTGCGGGTATCTATGTGGCACAGGGCAGCACTGTGACCATCACGGGACGCGACCGCAACGATGTGCTGACTGCTCAGGCAGGCGGTGATGCCGCAGGCATAGGAGGATGCTCTAACAATCAAAATTGTGGTTCTATCAACATCAGTAATGTAACCGTAATAGCGAGAAGTAGTAACCTGTCTTATTGTTCACCCGGAATAGGCAGTACACAAACCTATCAATGTGGTGATATAACCATTGACAACGCTACCGTACATGCTTATGGTACAGAAATGCCTAACACATGTGGGAGCCCGGGCATAGGTGCGGGTCTGGATATTTCCGGTTCCACGGGAACGACACCGCCTAATGTAACCATTCGGAACAATTCAGAAGTACACACACATCGTGGTAATAGTTATGCCGACTATATAGGACTCTCTTATTTCATGACCAGCGGTGATGGATTGGTTCGCGCCACTGTCGATGCAAGCAGCGTGGTCTATAAATACACCGGAGATGGAAATACGCCAGACCAGTGATAGCAAAAACTACCGCTTTCCCGGAGTGCCACTTCGAGATGGCCAATGTGCCACTTTGTGGTGGTCAAAGTGGCACTTCAAGAAACTCAAGGTGAAACCGAGATAAATAACCAGAGTATTAATAACTTAAATTTTACGACTATGCCATTTTGGAAGAAAGCGTATCAGAAAAAGCAAGGGGTCTATTATCCCCAAGCCATCGTGCAGGGCAAACCTGTAGAAACGGAAACCATCGCCAAGGATTTGGCGAAGATTTCCACAGTGAGCAACTCCGATGTCCAGGCCGTCTTGGGCGACATTTCGGGCGTGATGCACACCCGCATGGCACAAGGCAAGAGTGTCCACATCAAGGGCCTCGGCTACAATCAGGCAGGCACCACCGATGGAACCACGCAGGTGACGGACGGCGACTGGACGGACGCGATGAATGCCATGAACGCCGCATTGCAGAGTGCAGGCTCAGAGTGGCGTTACGAACTCACCGGAGAGCTGCCTACACTGACAAAGAACTGATAAGGAACCGGTCACAGATGGATTCGTAAGAGTTGTCGGGTTTTCAAAACGCTTCTTGTGATGCGGCATGGGTATGGTGCAGTATACTCCCTTGCTACTTATATGGTAATGTCTGAATAAAAACCGAGGGGAATAGATCGGTAACTGACTAAAAAAGCAGACATCCATTTAGGGATAGATGCCTGCCTCGATTTCTATAATCATCTTTCAATGATGTCGCAAAAATAATAATAATTTTCAGAACTGCAATGATGTTTCGACAATGTGTCAAATCGGCCTTGCAGTGCGTTCTGTGAGGGGTGGAGATATAAAAAAAGGACAACCCTGATGAGTTGTCCTGCTTGGTAGCGGGAGGAGGACTCGAACCTCCGGCCTCCGGGTTATGAGCCCGACGAGCTACCAACTGCTCTATCCCGCGATATTGGACTGCAAAGATACAAACATTATTTTATATTGCAAATTATTTTTTACTTTTTTTTGTTTCCCCATGAGGAATCAGCTCAGTCCCTTGCTCTTTCCCGGAGAGACTATCATGAATATGATTGCCGCCATCGTGAGGATAATTCCGATCACTACATTCACCGTAATGCTCTCGCCGAAAGCAATTGCCCCCACAAGGATTGCCGTGACAGGCTCGAACACGCCCAGGACAGAAGCCCTTGTCGCCCCGATTATGCGGGTGGCCATGGCCAGGGTAGCAGTCGAGACAATCGTCGGAAGGAGGGCAAGCCCTACAAGGTTGATCCATGGAGATACTCCGTGGATGCCAGCCAGAAGAGGGGCATGGGAGAAGAAAGCGTGCAGGGAAAACACCACCACACCCGTAAGCAACGCATAGAAAGTCAGCAGGGTATTGGAAATCTGATGAACGGAACGGCTCCTGTTGATGATGACGATAAACATCGCGTAGGACAGGGCCGAGGCAAAGGACAGCGCCAGCCCTCTCCACTGCATCGTATGGGCCCCGTCAGTCCTGCACAGGAAAAGCACTCCGACGAATGTCGCGATGATGGACACCCAGACCTGCCATGTAGGATACACTTTCAGGAACATCATTATCAGTGCCACCAGGACAGGATACAGGAAGACTATCGTAGTCGCCACCCCGGAGGGGATATAGTGGTATGCCTCGAAGAGGGTCAGGCTGCTCAATGAGAACAGCAGCCCGAGAATCAGCAGGCGCCTTGCCTGGTGCCATGTGATCCTGAAGCTCTCCTTCCGCAAGGCGAGCCATGCTCCCAATATGACTACCGCCAGAAAATAGCGGAAAAACAATATCGTGTCCACAGACACCCCGCTTTTCATCAGCGGGACCGCAAACAGGGGGTTGAGTCCGTAGGTGACACCTGTCACAATACCTGCCAGGTACCCCCAGAAAGTTCCGGCCATACCCGAAGAGCCGGATTTCATTCTTACATCCATAGCCACAAAAGACACGAAGAAGATCCGGCTGTACAATAGCCGGACCTCCCTCCAGATAAATTGAATATATGATTAACCTATAAAACTTAGAATATCGTCCACCGCATCCTTCGCGAAACTTTTCTGCTCCCCGCTGGAGAGGTTCTTCAGGTTGACAATGCCTGCAGACACCTCGTCCGCACCCGTTATTGAAATGAACGGTATCGACTTCCTGTCAGCGTAGTCAAACTGCTTCTTGAGCTTCACCGTGTCAGGGTAGATCTCGCACGGCACCCCGGCCTCGCGCAACGACCTGGCCACCGGAAGGATATACTTCATTTCAGAGTCACCCATGTTGGCGAAAAGGACTCTTGTGGACGACGTCACCTCCTTCGGGAACTTGTCAAGCCCTTTCAGCACGTCATATATCCTGTCCGCACCGAAAGATATGCCCACACCTGACATGTCCGGCAGGCCGAAGATCCCGGTAAGGTTGTCATAGCGTCCTCCGCCGCAGATGCTTCCGATCTGGAAATCCTTGGCCTTGACCTCAAAGATGGCCCCGGTATAGTAGTTCAGCCCCCTTGCCAGGGAAAGGTCTATCTCCACTTCCTGGGAGACGCCTGCAGTCTCGACCAGCCCGAAAAGCTCGTCCAGCTCGTCCAGTCCTTTAAGCCCGGTCTCCGAAACGATTCCTGAGGCGGACCTGCCTGACATAAGCTCCCGCATGGCGGCTATCTTCTCCCTGGTGGAGCCTTTCAGCATGAGCACAGGCTCGATGACGGCTACAGCGGCATCCGTGAGTCCTTTCTCCTTCATCTCGGCCTCCACTGCCTCAAGGCCTATCTTGTCTATCTTGTCGATGGCGACAGTGATATCCACCACCTTGTCAGGGAAACCGCATATCTCGGCAAGCCCTGTGAGTACTTTCCTGTTGTTTATCTTGATGAGCACATCCACCCCGAAGAGGCTGAACACCCTGTCGGTAATCTGCACAAGCTCCAGCTCATTGACAAGCGACTTCGACCCTATCACATCCACATCGCACTGGTAGAACTCCCTGTAACGTCCCTTCTGCGGCCTGTCAGCCCTCCATACGGGCTGTATCTGGTATCTCTTGAACGGGAAAGAAATGTCATTCTGGTGCTGAACGACAAAACGCGCGAACGGCACCGTAAGGTCATACCTGAGGCCCTTCTCGCAGACCTTCAGTGAAAGGGCCTTGCTGTTGTACTCCCTCTCCCCGAGCTGATACTCGCTGAAGTCAATCCCGGAGAAGGCATCCCCGGAGTTGAGTATCCTGAACAGCAGCTTGTCGCCCTCATCTCCATACTTGCCTAAAAGCGTGCTGAGGTTCTCCATCGAAGGAGTCTCGATTGGAGCGTATCCATAGGTCTTGAACACCGAACGTATAGTGTCGAATATGTAGTTGCGCCCTGCCATCTCGGCAGGACCGAAATCCCTGGTCCCCTTGGGAATAGAAGGTTTCTGTGCCATTTCCGGATAAATTTTTTAAACATACATCCGCATGAGTGTCGCGGAAAACGGTGCAAATGTAATAAAAAACATGACAGATTCCACAACAATAAAAGGTGGAAAGCCTCAAAAACGGCCTTCCACCTTATATGTCAGAAGTAATCCGGATAAAGTTCTAAGACAGCCAGATGAATGAAGAGAGAACACCGGCCACCAGCAGCAGTGCTCCGACTCTTTTAACCAGCTCCAGTAAAAATTCTCTCATGACAGTACAATTATTAATCAAACAACGCCCTATAGATGCAGGCTCTGCTGAAAACGTTGCACACGGCGGAGAGATTTTTCACCCGGACTGAAAAAAATGCCGGATATGCGGACTCCGGCGGTGAGAGGAAGACGCGGCCGCGCCCGTCACCACTCGCGGAACATCTGTATCAGTATTGGTTCCTCGCATATATAAAGACCTGAGAACCATTCATCTGCCAGATTGTCCGATCCCTCGACAAAAGTCAGCGGGACGGTATAACGGGCATCATAATAATGGCCCCAGTTCAGCCCGTCATCCATATCCACATCCACAGCGGTGACAACCATGCTGGAAGACGGGGTGAACGTACCATATAGAGAGAATCTCCCGTCAGGCTGCACATCGGTATAGGTCATGCCCCAATACTGGTCGATGAAATATACCCTGACGCCGGAAAGAGGCTGCCCCAGATCGTCCACCACTGTCCCTTCCACTTCAAAATCGGCATAGGGGAAGCCGTATGTCCCGTTGGGGCCGCTCCCGCCGCTGATTTCACAAGAGAGGAGCAGCGGCATGGCAACCGCCGCCGCAATCCATGCAGACCTGAATGGCAGGGCTGCCATTATCTTCATACAAAATCCTTTCATCATAGTCCCTGTACACCTGTTCAGATGATCCTGTCCATATGGCACAGCATGAGTTCCCCCGCGTCATTCCGCAGATGCATCCCGTTGCCCTCGCAGTAGCGGAACCATCTGCAGCTGCCGCATTTGCCCTTCTTCATCCATGACCTGTCCCTGTACGGGACAAACCTGTTCTCCCACACATCAATGAAATCGTCCTCATATATGCTTCCCTGATGATAATCGCTCCTGATGCTCGGGCAGGCCGAGATGGAGCCGTCTGCCAGCACAGAAGCCACCGAGAGACCGGCCTGGCAGGTGTAAAGATGGTTCCTCACCTTGCCCTCGAACTCCCCGAGGAAGCCCTCGCACCCGTAGCTTGGCATTATCCGCCCCTCCTTCCTTGTCCTGGATATGAATTCCATAAGCCCCCTGAACCGCTCCCTGTCAAGCTGCAGGTCCGGATCCGAGGCCGCCCTCCCGGCCGGGAAGACAGTGAAAAGCCTCCATTGCCGCAGCCCGAGAGAGATCAGGTAATCCCTGAACTCAGCCAGGGTCCCGTAGTTCCTGTTGTTCACACAGGTGACCACATCGAATTCCACGGAGCTCTCCGCGGCAAGTATCCTTACTGCTTCTTCCGCATGCCTGAAACTGCCGGGGACACCGCGCATCCAGTCGTGGTCCTGCATGAACCCGTCCAGGCTCACAGTGGCGGCATTGAGCCCGGCGCGAAGCAGGGACTCTATCCTGCGCGGGGTCATGAGCATGCCGTTGGAGACTATGCCCCACGGAAACTCCATGCCGTATATCTCCCTGCCGCACTTTTCCAGGTCCTTGCGCATGAGAGGCTCCCCGCCAGTCAGGATGACCATGATATGATGCGGATCATACCGTTCCTTGATACGTGCAAGGACTTTGCGGAAATCCTCAAACGGCATGTCCGGCCCGACGGATGATATATGGCAGTCACTGCCGCAGTGGCGGCAGTGCAGATTGCAGCGCAGGGTGCACTCCCAGAACAACTGGCGCAGAGGATGTTTCTCCTGCTGCTCCTTTATCAGCTGGCGGTGGAGTTCAAGGGCCAGACGCTGTTTAAGTGAAATACCTGACATCCTGAAGAACATCTTCCAAGTTTACCAGTCAGAGCTGATATCACGTGTAACCGTAACCTCTACGTCCCCGGCACTGAACATGCCGGAGTACCATCCGTCACCATCCGACACATGCTCCAGAGAGACAGAGACTGTCACCGTCTGGAAATAGCCTCCGTTCTCCTCCTGGTCCGTGTCTTCCACTTTTACCAGGACCGACCCCGAAGGGAAGAACGACCCTGAAAGGGAG
>JADIMB010000128.1 GCA_017694995.1 Candidatus Cryptobacteroides faecavium
GAAGCTAAATGGTACCCGGCTACGCAGCCGAACGGAATTTCTTTCCAATACAAGAAAGCTTCTGATTCCAGTTGGACTGATTTTGATGGAAATGTATCTGTTAATTCTGCTTCAAGAACTTATTCAGCAGAAATCAGAGGACTTGAACCTAGTACTGATTATGTCTTCAGAGCGATTTCTGCAGAAGATAAAGAGACTAAAGAGATAAGCTTTATCACAGAGAAAGAGGAAACGTTGCATAATATGTCATTTGACTATTGGTGGATGGACGGGAAGGCTCCGATGCCTAACCAAAGTTCGGAATATCATATATGGGATTCGGCTAACCCAGGTTCTGCAGATGTTATGGGTTTGAGTTATATTCCGACAAATCCTGAATCTGAACATACGGTATCCGGTGCTGGAAAGGCTGCTAAACTTGAAACGTTGAGTGTGCCTGTTGTTGGATTAGCTGCCGGAAATCTTTATACTGGAAAATTTATAAGTACAGTAGGTGGAATAATACCTTCTGGAGCAGCTCTTGAGTGGGGTGTAGAGTTTGCTGCAAGACCTTTGGCTCTTAAAGGTTTTTATGATTACAGGCCTGCTATAATAGATGTAGATAAACTCGGTAATTTGAAGGGGCAATCTGATATTTGCCAGATACAGGTAATACTGACAGATTGGGATGCACCTTTTAACGTTAATACATCTGAAGGTAAGTTTGTTGATCTTGAAGATGAGCATATTATTGCTTATGGTTCTTATGAAGACAGTAGGACTATGAGTGATTACGAGGATTTTACTATTAAATTAGAATATCGTGATAAAATGCGTACTCCGAAATATATCGTTATTGTCGCATGTGCAAGCAAATATGGCGACTACTTTACCGGAGGAGTCGGCAGTACACTGTACCTTGATGAATTTGAATTTGTTTATGATCCGGACCAGCTGGATTAAAGTATTATGATAAAGAATTTTTTCTCATCATTATTGATTATGGCGGCCATGCTGGGCATGGCTGCCATACCTGCTTTTGCGGCATCGTCAGAATCAGAGACAGAAACTGTTTCTGCAGTACATAGAAGCAAGAAACAGAAAAAGGAGGTCGTACCTTTTGACCGAGGGATAGGACGTTCAAAATCAGTCTTTATCCCTAAGGGGACAATAGGGGCGGGAGTCTCTTTCTCCTACAACAATTACAGTATCGGCAATGCTGCCGCCGACGCGGGGTATTCAATGCTGTTCAACCTCCTGGGGGACATTCACGGCAATCTGCTTTCTTTCGGCATATCTCCATATGCTTCCTATTTTATTGCAGACAATCTTTCCGTAGGTGCTAGATTTGACTATGACCGCTCCAGTATGGGGCTTAATAATCTCAGTCTGTCTCTGTCTGATGAGCTTGGTTTCAGTGTCAAGGATTTCAATTATTTCAAACAGACTTATACTGGTGCGCTTACTTTGAGGACTTATCTTCCGTTTGCAAACAGCAAGAGGTTTGCCATGTTCACTGAGATAAGGGCTACCGGAGGATATGGGCAGGCCGAGAGCTATAAGCTTGATGAAGGTGACAAATTCGGTACTTATCAGGACATATACAGTTTCGAACTGGGACTCGTCCCGGGACTATGCGCTTTCGTGACCAATGAAGTGGCCCTCGAGGTTGCTGTGGGACTCCTGGGATTCAATTACCAGAAAGTCGCACAGCATACGAATCAGGTGGACTACAGCGAGATGGAGAGAAGTGGAGCGAACTTCAAGCTGAACATATTCTCTATCAGCTTCGGACTGTCTTTCTATATCCCGACAGGAGATCACAGGGTCAAGAAAAACAAGGACTAGAGTTATGAGGAATTTGAAATATTTGTTGTACGTCCTATCGTGTGTGATGCTTTTCCATTCCTGCCTGATAGAGAATGATATGTCATATCCGCGTGTCAGTGCGGAGTTTACAGCATTTGAAGTAGAAGGCCAGGAATCAGTGACAATAGATGCCCAGAAACGCACGATAGATATTGTCCTTTCCGAGACTGCTGACATTACGGACCTGAGGATAACGAATATCGGGTTTACGGAACAGACCAGATGCACTCCAGCTCTTTCTGTCGGCAGCAGTCTTGATCTCACAGAGCCTGATACAGTGTCTCTCAGCATTTATCAGGACTATGAATGGATCATATCAGCTACACAGCCTATAGAGAGATATATAAGGTGCACCGGACAGATAGGGGACGCTGAAATCAATGTTGATGAACATTTGGCAAAAATCAATGTTTCTTCTACTCAACCTCTATATTCAATAGTTTTTCAAGATATGAAATTAGAGCCGGAAGGTGCAGAGTTTCTCGGTTATGTAGAAAAAAATGCTGAGACTGGTGAGGAAGAAATAATAACGTTTGATTTTCCGTTGACTTTAGACTGTACTTTAAGTCGTGATTTTGAAATAAAGTACAAAGATGATACTATCAGGTGGAAGATTCAGGTTAGATCAATGAAAATTGAGATGGCTGTTACCTCAGTTTATCCATGGTGTTACAGTGCAGATTTGGTTGGTGAATTTGACGGTAGCGGAACACCTCGGCTAGAATATAGAACAGATTCTGAAGAAGATTGGTCAGTCGCTGCCGATAATGTTTCTGTGAATGGAACAACTCTTTCAGCAAAACTGACGGGACTGAGTGAGGGAACACAGTACTTTGTGAGATTTGCGTCTGATAGTGAAACAGGAAAAGAAGCTTCATTCACCACCGGCACTCCTGACCAGATAGACAATATGGGCTTTGACCAGTGGTATCAGAACAGCAATGGGATATGGTTCCCAAATCTGAATGAAAATACCAGTATTTGGGGAACAGCCAATCCTGGCTCTGGTCTAGTAGTAGGTTCATTGACAACTCCTGATGAGAAAGTCTGCGAATCCGGACAAGGAGAAGGAAAATATTCAGCCAGACTTGAAAGCAAATATGCTATACTTGCATTTGCTGCAGGAAACATATTTACAGGTTCGTTTGGCAGAATTAACGGCGTAGGGGCGATATTGGACTGGGGGGTGCCATTTACCGGAAGACCTTCTGCATTAAAAGGGTATTATGCGTATGAGCCGAAGCCGATTAACTATGTCCGTTCTCCGTATGAATCATTGGAAAATACTACCGACAAGTGCCAGATTCTTGTGATTCTTACAGATTGGACAGGTCCATTCACGATTAATACTACGGAAGAAATCTTTGTCGACCAGACTCAGAACAACAGCAGCATTATCGCCTATGGGAAGCTTGAGAGCGATGAAGATACAGGAGGTGCGTACAAGGAATTTACATTGGACCTTGAATACTGGCGCCCGGATGCCACTCCGACTTATGCGGTCGTCGTTGCCTGTGCAAGCTACAAGGGCGACTACTTCACAGGAGGTGAGGGCAGTGTGATGTACGTCGACGAATTCGAGTTTGTATACGAGTGATGACTGAGACTGACCGTGCTATACGGAATCCAGTCAATCAATATAAAAGAGCCAGTCCCGGTCTGGGGGCTGGCTCTTTTATGTGAAGGATCTTGCCTGTTACATCATCACCATCAGGAGTGAACATACGAGGGCGAGGATTGCGAAGAATTCAGGAAGTGCCGCGTAGATCAGGGTGTTGGTCATCACATCATTTCCCTGGGAGATGTTGGTGATGCCGTTGGCGCAGATCTGGCCCTGACGTATTGCGGAGAACATACATACGAGTCCGGCTGTGGCGCCTACTCCGAAAAGCATAGCCCCGTTGGCCGCGAAATCCTCCACGAAAAGCATCCATACAAAGAATCCTGCGAAACCGTAGATGCCCTGTGATGCAGGGACTGCTGAAAGAATCATGTAGGATGATGATTTTTCAGGATTCTTTTTCAGTGCACCTTCTGCTGCATTACCTGCGATTGAGGTCCCGATACAGCTTCCGATAGCGGCGAGGGCAAACAGGAGGCCCAGGCCAAGATAACCAAGAATTAAGTTCATAATTTTAAGATTTGTTTATTGTTATTTATTCGTTTCCTGTGTTGCAAGAGGTTTGTATGCCTGTCCTCTGCCTTCGTATCCCGAATTCTTGAAATATTCGAGGAAAGTGAGTCGCAGCGGATGGACGAATGCCCCGAGGCATGACATGGCTATGTTCAGTGTATGCCCCAGGATGAGTACAAGGATGAAGAATATCCAGTTGAGTCCCGGGATGCTGCATCCGTCGAACACGATTCCGGCAATAGTGTTGAACGCCGATCCCAGCATGCCTCCGGCAAGGCCGAGAGCATAGAGTCTCAGGTAGCTGAGCACATCGCTGAGCAGGCCGGTAGCCATGTTGTAGGTGTCCCACAGACCTGAGCCGATGTTCACCAGAGGGTTGCGTCCAGGCGTGTTGAAAATGTATATTGCCAGGGCGCTTATTATCCCTATGACGGTAATGGCTATTCTGGTCACTTCAGAGGACATCACATCAAGCAGCGCCATGGCGCCGACCGTGATGCCTCCCAGGATCAGCAGGAGCCAGCCCCAGTTGCTGATTGTACTCTTTATGCCGAACCGTTTGGTGAAGCATATAGCCTTGACTGTCAGTGCGAGGCTGATATGCACCACGCCTATCGCCACAGAGAGTACCATCTGGGCAGGGAAGCCTGCAATCTCACCTGTTATCATGCATTTCTTCAGCCATTCAGGGACCCATCCGGCTTCAGAGAGGCTTATCCCGAAGAATGTCCCGAGGAATGTGCCGATGACCATTGTCCCCAGGCCGAGCGTCATGATCAGGGACCACATCTTCCCGAAACTGCTCTCAGGCATCTTGTATTTGAACAGTAATGCAGCTATTACAAGCACAATCCCGTAGCCTGCGTCTCCAAGGCACATCGCGAAGAACAGCAGGAAGAACGGGGCAAGTATCGGCGTAGGGTCGAACTCGTCATATACAGGCATGCCGTACATTCCGGTCAGCACTTCGAACTGCCGTGTGAACCGGTTGTTCTTCAGCTTTATAGGCGGGTTGTCGTCTTTGGTGGCCTCCTCCTTGAACCAGTATGTGTCCATCTGGTCCAGGGCCGCTGATACCTGGGCGTCTTCTTTAGTCGGGGCGAAGCCCACGAATAGTGTCACAGTATTTTCTGCGGCCGGGACAGATGCTGCATCAGCAAGATACAGATCGAGCTCGCCAGTACGGCTGATATACTCGTTCTCCAGACGTGGAATATACTCCTTGGCCTTGAGTATGGCTCCTTTTACAGATACTGCTTCGGCTTTCAGTGCATCCTGCCTGGCTACAGCTTCCTTTGCAGAGCATGACGGGGCCGGCAGTTCTTTTGCCGGGAGGCCGACGGCCGTACCTTTCGGGACGACAGCCACGAACCATACGTTTTTCCCGTCCTGGCTTATGACCTGGATCGGGTATTCCTGCCCCCATCCGCTGTCGAATTTCTTGGCTGATACGGTGAAGTAGCGTATTTCACAGCCTGCCGCATCAGCCACCCTGTCAAGCGAGGACTTGTCGAAGTCTCCCCACGGGCCGTATTCCTTGATTCTGGAACTCTCTAGAGCTATGGAACCGCCAATGGACTCAAGCCTGTCCTTATGCTCCCTGACGAAAACGACAGGGTCCGTGTCAGGAAGGGGTGCAGAGCCTGCAGCGGCTTCAATTTCCTTGAAATCCGGATCTTTGGTGAAGTCTGTCTTCTTCAGGAAATCTATGGTTTCCTTGCAGTCCTTCATCCTGTCCAGAAGGGCAGAGGACTTCGCGTCTACGGGCTTGCGTGAGCGGGTTATGTCCATCATCCCTATCTGCTGCAGCTTCTGGAGGAACTCCTCTGTGTAGCTGCTCAGAAGGATGAAAGAATATTTGGTCATTTTCTCGATCATACCGTTCCCTCCTCTTCCATTTCATGTCGTTGCTTTACTATCTTGGAAGCCGCCTTGCTCAGGTTCTCCTCGTCTTCCATATAGCGCTTGATCTTCCTGATGGCCTCCTGGTATCCAGGAATCTGTACTTTCTCATACAGGTTCACTTTCTGGGTGGTCTTCTTCCTCTGGAAATCCAGGATCCTGCTTTTCTCCATGTAGACTTCGGACTCTATGCCCAGGCGCGAGAGCTCCTTGAGTATAGAGACCCCGTCTGCGAACCAGGCCGGCTTGGTGAACGCATTGAACTCATTTATTTCATAATCAATGCTTTTCAGCTCAGGAGTCTTCACTCCGGCTACTTTCACTGTCACCAGGTCCACATCCCTGATGGAAATCAGGCCCGGCTGGAATTCATTCCACAGTGCGGCAAGGTAGTCATACCGTTTTAAAGAGGCATCAAGATCACTTATCAGCTTCTGGGAATACGCCTTGGCTTTGCGCACCTCAAGCCGCAGGGCCGACTCCTTGTTTTTCAGGGTAGGGAGTGCCCTCTGCCGCATTTTGAGTTGCTTGCCGAGGTTGGTCAGGGCTGTCTTGTTATATTGGAATTTAATTGCCATTCTTTATTCTTTTTGTTTCTTTTTGACGATAATATCGTCATACTCGTTTCTCATATCCTCATTACTAACAGGTAACTCTGGTATTCGTCACATCATATTCCTTATTCTCGCCAAAAATAACCTGAAAAGTCATTCTATTTCTTCGGCCAGTACTTGTCGATGAATGCCTGCTTGATTCCGGTCTCGGCCTTGGAGAAGTACTTGGCGAACAGCTCCCATGCAGTGTCCAGCATCTCGTCTATCTTGATGTTGACATCGATGGCGAGCAGGCGGGTGGCATATTCCTTTGCGTAGTCCAGACAGCGCAGGTCATAGTCGCTCAGGTCAAAGCCGTTTTCCAGCTTGGTCTTGGCGTTCTGTGCATCCGCATAAAGACGTACGGCGGCGTTCATCACCTGGCTGTGGTCCTCGCGGGTCTGCTTCCCGATCACGAGCTGCTTGAGTCGCGAAAGAGAACGGAACGGGTCGATGATGATTTTCCCTGAGTCCGGATCCGCACGCAGATACAGCTGTCCTTCAGTGATGTATCCTGTATTGTCCGGGATTGCATGCGTTATGTCCCCGTCATTAAGGGTAGTCACGGCAATGATGGTGATGGATCCGCCGTCAGGCAGCTGTACAGCCTTCTCGTATATCTTCGCGAGGTCTGAATAGAGGGAGCCTGGCATGGAATCCTTTGAAGGGATCTGGTCCATACGGTTGCTCACGATACTCAGCGCGTCGGCATAGAGGGTCATGTCCGTCAGGAGCACAAGCACTTTCTCATGTTTGTCAACTGCGAAATATTCCGCTGCCGTAAGTGCCATGTCCGGGATAAGGAGCCTTTCGACAGGAGGCTGTTCCGTAGTGTTCACGAAGCTGATGATCTTCTCCAGCGCACCGGCAGACTCGAATTCATGCTTGAAATACAGATAGTCGTCGTTTGACAGGCCCATGCCCCCCAGGATGATCTTGTCCACATCGGCACGCAGGGCAACCATGGCCATCACGTTGTTGTATGGCTGGTCCGGGTCCGCGAAGAAAGGGATCTTCTGCCCGGACACCAGTGTGTTGTTCAAGTCGATTCCGGCTATACCTGTCGGAATGAGCTGTGAAGGCTGTTTCCTCTTGTACGGGTTGACTGAAGGGCCTCCGATCTCGCGCTCCTCTCCTTCGATCTCCGGACCGCCGTCTATAGGGCGCCCGTATGCGTTGAAGAACCGCCCTGCAAGCTGGTCGCTTACCTTGAGTACAGGCGGCTCGCCCAGGAAAGATATTTCCGCGTCTGTAGGGATGCCTTCAGTGCCGGAGAACACCTGCAGGGTAACCATGTCTCCTTTTGTCTTCACCACCTGTGCAAGTCTCCCGTCCACTACGGCGAGCTCGTCATTGGCCACGCCTGCCGCTTTCAGGGATACAGTCGCCTTTGTGATGGCTTCCAGCTGTGTATATGTCTTTTGAAATGCCTTAGTTGTTGCCATTGTTCAGTAGATTTTCGAGTTGTCCATGGAATTTGTTGAAGTTGTCGCTCTTGAACTCAGAGTAGTTCATCTGCCTGAGCAGGTTGATGAGTTCCTTGAAGTAGTCGCGGCATTTCTCGTAATCGTCGAATGTGAATTCCCTGTCACAGATTCCGAGCACCAGTTCAAGCATGTATCTCTGCCTGTCCATAGGGGTGACGCTGTCCACAGGGTCGAATGCATCCTGCTGCAGGATGACGAAATCCACCAGTTCCGACTTCCAGAACTGCTCGTGGTAGCTCATCGGCACTCCGTCATCGCCCAGGATGTTTATCTGCTCGTTGGCCTCTTTTCCCTTGCGGATGATGTTCTTGGTCTTTTCCACCATATCCACCCATCCTTCCTTGACAGTCTCGGACAGGTACTGGCGGATTTCAGGATATTCGAGGTATTTCGAGTATGAGTCTATCGGATTGACGGCAGGATATCTCTTCTTGTCGGCCCTGTTCTGTTCCAGGGCATAGAAGCAGCGTGCGGCCTTCTTGGTGGATTCGGTCACCGGCTCCTTGAGGTTTCCTCCGGCAGGGGAGACTGTCCCGATGAATGTCACGGACCCTGTCTTCCCGTTGTTGAGCACGACCATCCCGGCGCGGGCATAGAAACTTGATATAATTGCTGAAAGGTCTACTGGGAATGCGTCTGCGCCTGGCAGCTCCTCCATACGGTTACTCATTTCACGCAGTGCCTGCGCCCAGCGGGATGTGGAGTCCGCCAGCAGAAGGACTTTCATGCCCATGGCCCTGTAATATTCGCATATTGTCATCGCGGTGTAGACGGAAGCCTCCCTGGCTGCAACAGGCATGTTGGATGTGTTGCAAATGATCGTGGTCCTTTCCATCAGGTGCCTTCCCGTGTGCGGGTCGATAAGCTCAGGGAATTCGGTGAAGATCTCCACCACCTCGTTGGCGCGCTCACCGCAGGCAGCCATCACTATGACCTCGGCGTCTCCCTGCTTGGCGATTGCATGCTGGAGCACGGTCTTCCCGCATCCGAACGGGCCCGGGATGAATCCGGTGCCGCCTTCAGCGATAGGGTCAAGGGTGTCTATCACGCGCACACCGGTCTCCATTATCCTGCTTGGCCTCGGTTTTTCACGGTATCCTTTTACTGGTACCTTTACCGGCCATTTCTGCGTCATGGTGACATTCACATCTTCCCCCTCCTCATTGGTGAGGACAGCGATGACTGTGTCGATATTGTACTGTCCGGCAGGGACTACGGACTTCACCGTGTACTCGCCTTTGAAGGAGAAAGGCACCATTATCTTGTGCGGGAGCCATCCTTCCTTCACTTCCCCGAGCCAGTCTGCGGCAATGACTTTGTCTCCCGGCTTCGCTGTCGGGGTGAAATCCCAAAGCCTTTCGTGGTCCAGAGGGTCCGTATACTCTCCTCGTTTAAGGAATACACCTTTCATGGTAGTGAGGTCGTTCTGCAGTCCGTCATAGCAGCTGGACAGCAGACCAGGGCCGAGAGTGACCTCGAGCATCCTGTCCTCGAATTCCACTTCGTTGCCGTTCTTCAGTCCACGGGTGCTTTCGAACACCTGTACCGCGGCATTCTTTCCGTTCACTTTGATGACCTCGGCCATCAGCCTAGTGTCCCCGATCCGGATGTAGCAGATCTCGTTCTGCGATACAGGCCCGTCGGTCTGGACTGTGACAAGGTTGGAAACGATACCCGTAACCTTTCCCGTTGTTTTGCTCATGTGATTATTTTTTTTATTTATTTTTTCTGTTCATCTGTCTGTCATCTGGCTTCATACCTTACGCCTTTGAATGTCCCTCGGACCTCGTCCACAAGTTTCCTGAACATCTCGCGTCCGGTCTGTTCGTCCAGTGTGTACCATCTTTCCACTATATGCAGCTTGGCCAGGAAGCCGAGTATGGCTTCGATGTCGAAGTAGTCATACGTGGTCAGGTCGTCTATCTTTCCCCATATCAGGTCGTCTATTCCTCTCTCCCTTTCAAGGATGTCCTTCCCGTGCAGTATGGCGTCCAGACTGGAGGCCTCGTCGAACGTCTCCTCCGTGGCATCCTCGTCCAGGACAACGGTGTCTTTTTCCGGATCCCTGCCGAGGGCCCTGTTAAGGTACCTGACTTTCGCGTTCCTCACGCTGAGGTCGAAGCGGAAGTACTCCCTTATGAACCTGTTCCTGTGGGCAAGTGCGGTGCGGTAGAAGTCCGGGGTGAGGTTCCCGTCGACAAAGCCGTCCTCCAGCAGCATGACGAGCTGCCTGTCCTTGCCGGAGCATTGCTCGAGTATATCCTGGCGGATGGACTGCGGTGTCTCGGCACCCGGCTTCCACTCGTGGGAGAGTACCGGAAGGCTTGCGACTATATAATAGTAGTTATTCATATCAGCGGATCATTTTTGCCCGGCATGTGCCGAAATGCTTTCACTGGTTTTTACCGAACAGGAGCTCCCGTGTGGCAGGACGGAGATATTCGCTTATGAGCTCTTTGAAGGTCTCGTCTGTAAAGCTTATGAAATATCCTCCGTCTTTTGGACCTATAGTGAATCCGCCTGATATTTTTCTGGAGAACTTTGCGGAGACTCCCGCCTTGAGGATTCTGGACAGTTCATCAGTGACAAACGGCTCCAGCTCTTTCTTCATGCTTTCCGGGAGGACAAGGGCGATGTCCGCCGGATCCTGGCCTGCAGGGTTGAACGATTTTGCGACAGCTTCGATGAGTTTCTTAACATACCCGGCGGACGAAAGCGCTGAGGATGTCTCCTTGTCTGTCATTTCCGTAAGGATGAGCTTCTCTATGCTCTGCCTTGTCGCCGTGATGCTCTGGAGCGCCGCCATGCGGACATCCCCTGTCACCTTGGTCTTGAGTTCCTCAGCCTCCCTGCGGGCTGCCGCCCTGATGGAGTCTGCATCTGAATTTGCCTTGGCGATTATCTCCTCTGCCTGTTTCCTGGCTTTTGCAAGGATCTCCTCGCCTTCCTGTTTTCCTTTGGACAGACCCTCATTGTAGAGCTTGTCTGTCAGTTCTTGCAATTTGTCCTGCATATAAGAGTTGTTTGATTATTCGAGTTTCAGTGCTTACATCCAACAAATTTATATAAAATGATTCTAAAAAACCAATTATAAATGACAGTTTCTGCAGATTTAATGATTCCGTAACGAAATTTCATGTGTTTTCGAATGAAATAAGCGGCTTTCGCAATGAAATTATGTGCTGCCGCCGGTGCAATAGAAAACAAAAGCGGGACGAGCTCACTGCCCGTCCCGCAATATGCTGTATGACAATGCCTCTTAAGCGATTGTCACGATCGGAACTCCCTCAAGAACCGAGTCACCCTTGTTTACATGGATGGCTGTCACAGTACCTGCATGGTCTGCCTCTATGGCGTTCTCCATCTTCATGGCCTCAAGGACAGCTACCTGCTGTCCGGCCTTAACCGCGTCGCCGACTTTAACGGAGATCTCGACAATCACTCCCGGAAGCGGGGATGTCACGGCTTTCCCCGCACCTGACGCAGCAGGGGCTGCCTGTGCAGGAGCCGGTGCCGGTGCTTGAGCAGGGGCGGCGGCAGGTGCAGGTGCTGCTGTCTGGACTGGCTGCGCGGCTGGAGCCTGGACCGGCTGTACCTGGATGCCTGATCCTGTGCCGAGCTCGACCTTGTATGATGCCACGACGGTGACGTCAGCGACATTCCCTTCCACTGAATTGATGGTTACGTTATATTCGTTACCGTTTATCTTGAAATTATACTGTTTCATTTTGGGATTGTTTAAATGTTATTTCTTTCTTTCCGGAAGCTGGCGCAGGGTTGCGTACCTTGAAGTCCAAGGCGTGGATGAAGGCTTGATGGTGATCACGAAGCTTTCCTGGTCATGGACTCCGTCGCCTTCCTGGCAGCGGTCCAGTGCCATTGCTATAGCCGCACATATCTCACCGCCTATTCCCTGGCTGATGTTTGCTGCTATCTCGATAGCTTTATCTGGTGTAATTTCACTCATAATCTCTGTGTTTTCATTCATTTGTCCTGGTTCGTCCCGGCGATGCCCCGTTACGGGCGTGTCCGGACTTTACAGAGGCAGGTTGTCATGTTTCTTTGCAGGGTTGGTGACTTTCTTGCCTGCGAGCTGCTCAAGGGCTCTGATTACGCGGAAGCGGGTGTTGCGCGGCTCGATTACGTCATCTATGTAGCCGTAGCTTGCCGCCTGGTATGGGTTGCAGAACAGGTCGTTGTACTCTGTCTTCTTCTCCTCTGCGACGCGTGCCTTTTCGGCAGGGTCCTCGATAGCCTTGATCTCTTTCGAATAGAGGATCTCGACTGCTCCGTCGGCTCCCATCACGGCTATGTTCGCGGATGGCCATGCGTAGTTGATGTCGCCGCGGAGCTGCTTGCAGCTCATCACGATATGGGACCCTCCGTATGATTTCCTGAGTGTGACTGTAACTTTTGGTACAGTGGCCTCTCCGTATGCATAGAGGAGCTTAGCCCCGTGGACGATGATCCCGCCGTATTCCTGCTGCGTCCCGCAGAGGAATCCCGGTACATCCACCAGTGTCACGAGTGGGATGTTGAAGGCATCGCAGAAACGCACGAAGCGTGCTGCCTTGCGGGATGCGTTGATGTCAAGTACACCTGCAAGGATTTTAGGCTGGTTGGCCACGATGCCGACAGACCTTCCGTTCATGTGTGCGAAGCCTATGATGATATTTTTTGCGTAGTTCTTGTGTATCTCGAAGAACTTCCCGTCATCCACGATGCTGCCGATTACCTTGTACATGTCATAAGGCTTGTTCGGGCTGTCCGGGATGATGTCGTTGAGCGAGTCGTCTACACGGCCTACAGGGTCGTCTGTCGGGACGAACGGGGCCTCCTCCATGTTGTTCTGCGGGATGAAGCTGAGGAGGTCCTTTATAATCTGGATACCTTCTTCCTCGTTTTCAGCCGCGAAATGTGCGACTCCGCTCTTTGTGGCATGTACGCTAGCCCCGCCGAGCTCCTCCTGTGTCACTACCTCTCCTGTCACGGTCTTCACGACACCTGGGCCGGTGAGGAACATATAGGAGGTGTTCTTCACCATGATGTTGAAGTCAGTCAGGGCAGGGGAGTACACCGCCCCGCCGGCGCAAGGTCCGAAGATGCCGGAAATCTGAGGCACCACGCCTGATGCCATGATATTACGCTGGAAAATCTCTCCGAAACCTGCCAGTGCGCAGATTCCTTCCTGGATGCGGGCTCCGCCCGAGTCGTTCAGTCCGATGCAAGGCGCCCCGTTCTTCATGGCCATGTCCATGACCTTGCAGATCTTCTGGGCCATTGTCTCGGAGAGAGAGCCTCCCGATACGGTGAAGTCCTGGGCAAACACATACACCAGTCTTCCGTCGATGGTACCCTGTCCGGTAACCACACCGTCACCGTCAAACTTGGTCTTGTCCATCCCGAAGTTGGTGCAGCGGTGCTGGACGAACATGTCATACTCTTCGAAGCTGCCCTCGTCGAGAAGCATGGCAATCCTTTCCCTTGCTGTGAACTTTCCTTTGGCATGCTGTGCGTCGATCCTTTTCTGGCCGCCGCCCATACGGGCTTTTGCCCTGCGCTCGACAAGCTCTTTGATCTTTTCCTGCTGGATACTCATAATCAATATTGTTTAGATATTAATACTATTCATCATTGTGCAAAAATGCTCAAATCATGCAAATATAGGAAACACTTTTGAAATTCCAGTGCTTTCTGGCTGCTGTTTTGAATTATTTGAAGAAGGCGACTTATTTGCCGAAATGTGCTTTACCTATATATGACAGCCTGACTGTCAGGCCGAAAGAGTTCTGGTACAGTTTCCCGAAATCCCCGTACAGACCTATTCCGAGAGACAGGGGAAGTCTTTTCCCCAGATGAGGGATCTCACCCTCCAGCGCTACGGAAAACTGCTCGGGGACCGAAAGGAAAATACTCTTGTCGGCGCCTTCCCCAATGTCACTCTGGCTGTACTTGCCGAAGTTCCTGCTGTATGTGAAGAGGAACTTGTAAGGCACCTTGCCGGCCGCATTCCCGCGCAGGCCGAAATGCCAGGCTGTCACTCTGTTGTTGCACACTCCGAGCACTTTCCCGTCCTCTCCTGCCGGCATCGGGGTGAAGAGCGGCAGTCCGATGGTATTCCCGTAATATGTCCACCCGGACCTGTATTCCCCGTTGTTGAAATAATTGTCACATCCTCCAAGGATAACCCTTTTGTTGTCAGGGTTTTTCTCCAGCTCTTCATCCGTAGCAGGCCTGTCATGCTGCGGCCCTGACTGCCATTTGGTGTATACGAATTCAAGCAGGATGTCTGTCACCCATTTGTCCCTGTCCTTGAAGGAGAAGTTCAATGTGTTCACCCCGTCCGGGAAGTTCTGGAACCTCATGCCTGAACGGTCATCGAACGGGATATCATGCTGGAAAGTGACCGTGAAGTCGGCTGCATTTACATCCAGGCGTATGAGCTCCCGGCCCAGATGGTTCCCCAGGACATTGATCTGGTCGCTCTGAGTGGCATCATCACCCCCGTTCTTGCCGAAAATAACTCTCATGTAGTCATTGAAGCTGCTTGGCTGTTTCCCGTAGACCGGTGATGTCCCTGACCACTGGCTCCACATTTCAAGTCCGAGGGTGAGCGAGAGGAATTTCACCGGCGTTATCTTGAGGAACAGGGCCTCATTGTGAAGCAGGGTCTTGTCCGTGTACCTGTTGTCGATCATCATGTAGTCCGCGAAGTTCGCCTTGAATGCGAGGATATTCCGCGTCCATGGTATGTAGATGAAGTCCGTGCTGAGGTTGTAGCCCGGGAGGTTGCGGCTGTTGCCTGTGTATATCATGTCACCTCCTGTGAGAGACAGGCCGTAGAATTCATCCAGCGCCCTGTCTTTCATTCCTATATCCAGATGCAGCTTTTTCCAGCTGACCCCGAAATACAGTCTGTCTGCTATTCCTTGCCACTGTCCGCAGGTAGTGAAGTAGCCGGCCAGCGACACACCTCCCGAAAGTACTATGCCTGGCCTGGTGAGATATGCCGTCTGGACACCTGCCGTCATTAAGCCTGTGGCTCCGGAGCGGTTGTCTCCCATCCCGTCCAGCAGCCTGTTCCCGCCTGTCTGCAGATTGGACGGAAAGAGCCCTCTCCTGTTGGCTGTGCCCCAGAACGGCATCCCGTCCTTGGCTCCGTAGCCGTAGAGTGAAATGTCCCATTCCACCATGCCCTGCCTTTCACCAAGACTGCGCACATCCCTCCCATCCCCTGTAAGGAAATGGAATGGAAGGACTTCGACATATGCTGAATCTGCGGCGGCGCAAGTTTCTCCAGGGGCTTTTGCCCCGGACTGCACCTCTGAGGAAATCACAGCCAGAGCTGCTGATATGCATATAAAAACCCTTTTCATATACTGTCTCTGAAAATACCGCCGCAAATTTAGCATTTATGAGCATATTTTTCCAAGGATGACAGGATTTTCCTGTTTGCGGTGTCTATCATTGAGCTGTCAAGTGATGACAGATAGATCCTTGTGGTCTTTTCTGAGTCATGTCCCATTCCTGCGCTTATGACCGACACGGGGATATTGTGTTTCCTTGCATTGCTCGCCCATGAGTGCCTCGCTGTATAGGATGAAAGCATGATACAGCTCCCTGCCATGAAACTCAGCATCTTGAGGTTGCGGTTGAAGTAGCCAAGAGCCGTCTGGTACTGTCTGAAAGCGGCCTCCGGGTCGCACGTCTTGATTATGGGGAAGATATACTCGGAACTGTCGCGTATGTACTTGTCGATTATCACTCTCGCGTTCGGCTCAATACGGACGGATATGTTCTGTCCGGTCTTTTTCCTGCTGTAGAGCAGAATGTTGCCTTTTATGTTCTTTTTCCTGAGGAATGCCATGTCGACAAATGACATCCCGCGGGTGCAGTAGCTGAATATGAACATGTCTCTTGCCAGTGCAAGTGACGGTTTCGCCAGGAGGTCAAGACTGATGATTTTTCCTATAAGATCTTCATCCACAGCACGCTTCCTGGTCTTGTCGATACCAGTGTATACATGGCTGAACGGGAATTTCTGCTTTATGATTCCGCAGTCCACAGCTTTGTTGTATACCGCACGCAGGACCCTCATGTAGAAAGATATGGTATTGCGTACGACACCGCGCCGCTGCAGCCAGGAGTTGTATTTGAGAATTGTCACTTCATCAGGCCATGACGGGGTACTTCCGCTCTGTGAAATGAATTCAAGGAAACTGCTGCAAGTGCGCCTGTAGTTCCTTGCAGTGCCCAGACGGCCTGCTTCTTTCAGTTCCGATGCCTGATGTTCGATCCAGGCCACGAAAGAGATGTTAAGTGTTTTCTGTTTCATGTCTCTACAAGATTTTTTCACAAATTGCAAAAACCGGAACAGATGTCCACAAAAAAAGGGGTCCGGTTCCGGATCCCTTTACAAGTCACACTGCGGTGTCTTCCTATTCTTCCTGCAGAGGCTTCATTGTATGATATACATTCTGCACGTCGTCATCCTCTTCAAGCCTTTCCACAAGCTTGTCAAGCTCCACCCTGTCTTCCGGTGCTATGTCCTTCAGATCGACATTCGGGATCCTGGTGAACTCTCCGGAGAGCATTTCATAGCCGTGGTCCTCAATGTATTTCTGGATGTTGTTGAAGGCAGTGTATTCCCCGTAGATGATTATCTCCTTGTTCCCGTCTTCATCCTCCTCCTCGAACACTTCATCTGCGCCGAAATCTATGAGGTCAAGCTCAAGCTCCTCGATGTCGACAGGCTTGTCGCTTTTGATACGGAACATGCACTTGTGGTCGAACATATACTCCACGCTGCCGGAAGTGCCGAGAGAACCGCCGCTCTTTGTGAAGTATGAGCGGACGTTGGCCACTGTACGGTTGTTGTTGTCTGTGGCCGCCTCCACCAGGAAGGCAATCCCGTGAGGGCCGTATCCTTCAAGTACAATCTCCTTGTAATCGCTCTGGTCCTTGTCGCTTGCACGTTTGATGGCACGTTCTATATTGTCCTTTGGCATGTTCTCGCTGCGGGCTGTCTGGAGCAGGGCCCTGAGCCTCGGGTTACCGGTCACATCCGGTCCGCCCTGCTTTACAGCGATAGTTATCTCTTTACCGATCTTGGTGAACGTGCGGGCCATATGCCCCCAACGCTTGAATTTCCTTTCTTTCCTGAATTCGAATGCTCTTCCCATATATTATTCAGCTTCTAGTCTTGAAATATACTTGTCGATGTCATATCCTTCCATAGACTGAGGATACTGGTCCTTGATCTTCTTGTACAGTGCGATAGCCTTTTCATTCTGTCCGAGCTTCTCGCAGACAGCACCTGCCTTGAGGAGATATCCTGCAGCGTACATGTTGTCGATCGTGCCAGCGGCTTTTTCAAAGTAACCGAGGGCTGCGGCATAGTCCTCGAGACCGACATACGCGTCACCTATGCATGCAGTTGCGCGCGCTTTCAGGATAGGGTCCTTGCCAGTGTATGAGCTGAGGTACTTGATTGCCTGCTCAAAGTTTCCGAGCTGCAGCTCGCACACGCCAGCGTAGAAGTATACCGCCTTGCCGGCCTTTTTGCCGTAGTCGCTGATGATCTGCGAGAATCCGAGGACATTCCCGTCACCGTTGAGCGCGAGCTCGTATTCCATGTTGCGGAAATTGTTCTCTGCCGGATACATCTGCTCCTGCGCCTCGGCCCTCTGGACTTCATAGACGAACTTATGGTAGCAGAAGAATACGGCACCTGCAACCACAAGTACTGCCAGAATGATAAGAAGGGTCTTTCTGTTCTCTTTGAAAAAGAGGTCTGTCTTGGAAACTGCTTCTACAACTGCTTCAGCATTTTCGTGTTTAGTTTCGTTTGCCATTTTATGCTTTATTTTTGTTTTCTTGAAAGGAGCGGCAAATTTATAAAAATTTGGTAAAACCAACAATTATAATTTCACGAAATCCCTATCTTTGCAAAGATATAGACACAGATATGCCGGTACTGGAAAAAATAACAATCGCTGATTTCAGGAACATCCGCCTGCAGGAGCTGGATTTCTCACCGAATCTTAACTGTATTTCTGGCAACAACGGTGAAGGCAAGACCAACCTCCTTGATGCCATATATTACCTTTCAATGACCAAGAGCGCTTTTTCTTCTTCCGACAAGTACAATTTCCGTTATGGCGCCTCTTCGTTCTCCATCTGCGGGATATACCGCATGGAGAATTCCATGGAGAGCCGTTTTGCGGTCCGTGTCGACTCTTCGGGCGAGAAGAAGATAAGAAGGGATGACAAGCCTTATCCGAGGGTGTCCGCGCATATAGGTGTTCTCCCGGTGGTGATGGTCTCTCCCGAGGATATATCCCTTGTGAGCGAATCAGGGGAGGAGCGGCGCAGGTTCACCAATTCGGTGCTGTCCCAGATGGACAGGGAATATCTGTCCGCCCTGCAGCAGTACAACCGTCTTCTCCTTCAGCGGAACAAGATGCTGAAAAGCCCCCAGGTCGACATGGACCTGCTGTCCGTGCTGGATTCCAGGATGCAGGCCTATGCGGAGCCGGTATACAGGGCGAGAAGCAGGTTCGCCAGTGACATACGTCCGGTGGTGTCCGAGTTCTACGGCGCGCTGTCCGGAGGGTCCGAGAAAGTGGATGTGAGATACCGGTCTGACTTGGACAAAGGAAGCCTGGAGGATTTGCTGAAGGCTTCGTCGGAAAAGGACAGGATACTGAAATACACCACAGTAGGCGTACACCGGGACGATTTCGAGTTCACTATGGACGGGTGGCCCATTAGGAAGTGCGGTTCTCAGGGGCAGCAGAAGTCTTTCCTTGTGTCGCTGAAATTCGCCCAGTACGAAATCATGAAAAGGGGGTGCGGATTTGCTCCGATACTTCTTCTTGACGATGTCTTCGACAAGCTGGATATGAACCGCATTTCCAACCTGCTCTCGATGGTCTCGTCAAGCGATTTCGGACAGATTTTCATAACGGACAGCAACAAGGTGCGCATGGCCGGTGTGGTGGACAGGATCACCGACAGCCGGGCGTATTTCGAGGCCGCGGCAGGGGAGTTCCGGCAGTGTACTGAGTGAATTTTATACTGAAGCACGTGTATATGGACAGATTTTTTTCAGACGGCGGTGCAGGTGACCGCACCGGGAACGCAGGCGTAACCGGTCCACGCCAGGGCAGTGTGCGTATGGCCAGGAAGGAGGCAGTGCCGATGGATGTCCTGGTCTCCCAGTATATAAAGGAGATGAAGCTTGTGAACGGTCTGAACAGGCAGCGGATTTTCGAGGCATGGGACGTGGCCTCGGGGGCAGGCGGATATACAGTGAACAAGTATCTCAAGAACGGGGTGCTTTACTGCTCCATCAGTTCTTCGGTGGTCCGGAACCAGCTCTCGTTCCAGAAGACAAGGATACTGGAACTGATGAATGATTTCCTGCTGAAGGACGCCTTGTTTGTCAGGGATGAGGGCAAGACAGTCTTTGTCAAGGATGTTGTGCTGAGATAGGGAATATAAACTGCGTGTTTTTTTTCGGGAAATCCCGACAGTTTTTTAACTTTACGGAATTATGGGCAGAAGACTTAAGATAGTAGCAGACAAGAACATCCCTTTTCTTGAAGGGGTGTTCGAACCTTATGCGGACGTCGTGTATATCGGCGGCAGTTCCATCACAGCGGAAGATGTGAAGGATGCGGATGCACTGATAATAAGGACACGGACTGTATGCAATGCCGGCCTTCTTGAAGGCTCGAGGGTAAGCATGATAGCTACGGCGACCATCGGGACGGATCATATTGATCTGCCCTACTGCCTCTCCAGGGGGATAGAGGTGCACAATGCTGAAGGATGTAATGCAGGCGGAGTGATGCAGTATGTGTTTTCCGCGCTCTACGGTACGGCCTCGCGTAAGTTCATCAAGCTTGATTCCCCGGTAATCGGCATAATAGGCGTCGGGAATGTAGGGAAGAAGGTGGAACATATGGCTCTTCATCTGGGATTTGACGTCCTGCGCTATGACCCTCCTAGAGAGGCGGAGGAAGGCCCTGAAGCCTTCTGCTCTCTGGAGCATCTGCTGATGAGTTCAAATATTGTCACCATGCATACTCCTCTGGACAGCACGACACGCGGAATGGCAGACGCCGCTTTCTTCGCGATGATGCGTCCGGGGGCTTTTTTCATAAATGCCTCCAGGGGTGAGGTGGTGGACGAGGATGCGCTGATGGAGGCCATACCGAAGCTCGGCCCTGTGATCATCGACACATGGAACAACGAGCCTGATATCAACAGGCAGCTGCTGGATATGGTGGATATAGCCACTCCGCACATAGCCGGATATTCATATCAGGGAAAGCAGAACGGTACAGCCATGTCGGTGCAGGCGGTGGCAAGGCATTTCGGGATAGAGCCTCTGTATGACTTCTTCCCTGAGGCCGAGTCGCCTGACTGTGAGCCGGTGAAACTGGATCTGCGCGGGATGAACCAGGGTGAGGTCACATCGGTGCTTCAGTACAACTATCCGATTTTCACGGATGATTTCATGCTGAGGATGCAGCCGGAGCGTTTCGAGCAACTTCGCTCTGCATACAAATACAGAAGGGAGATTTATATAGACTGAAATTGATACTAATACTAATATTACCGACATGTTTAACTCAGATGATTTGAAGCAGATCGAATCAAGGGGTTCTTCTGCAGCTGTCGTAGAACAGCAGATTGAAAGGTTCAAGAAAGGTTTTCCATGGATGAGGATATGTGCTCCGGCCACTCCTCAGAAAGGCATAAGCGTGCTTTCTGCCGAGGAAGAGAAGGCTGCTGTGAAGTACTACGAGACAGCGCGTGTGGACGGGAAGTGCAAATTCGTGCCGGCTTCAGGTGCCGCGTCACGCATGTTCAAGGACCTGTTTGCCGGACTGGACGCACTCAAGGAAGGGAAAGGCCTTCCGGCAGATGCCCCTGCCCGCAGATTCTCGGACAATATCGAGAAATTCGCTTTCTATGACAGCTCCATTTTCGGACAGAAGGAGGATTCGGACGCATACAGGGAGACAGTGCTTTCCAGGACGCTGAAGCAGGAGCCGCTTGCATACGGGGCTAAGCCTAAGGGTGTCATCAAGTTCCACAGATATGAGGATGAGGTGCGCACTGCTTTTGAGGAGCATCTCGTGGAGGCACAGGAGTATATGCGCAATGAGGACGGAAGTGCGAATATAGTAGTGACAATTTCCCCTGAGCATGAGCATCTCTTCAGGGAAGTGCTGGAGTCTGTGAAGGAAAAATATGAAAAGAGATACGGTGTGAAGTACAATGTGACTTTCACCTACCAGGACAAAGCCACAGATACAGTGGCCGTGGATGTGAACAACAACCCGTTCCGTACCGAGACAGATTCCCTCCTGTTCCGTCCTGCCGGACACGGGGCCCTCATTAACAATCTCAATGCCCTTTCAGAGGAGCTGGTTTCCATCAAGAATATAGACAATGTAGCACATGACAGGTACCTTCCGGCGACAGCCCGCTACAAGAAAGTGCTCATGGGCAAATGCCTGGAGATCAGGGACAGGATACACGGGTATCTGCGTGAACTTGATGCAGTCACAGAGAACTATATCTCGTATCCTGAGCCTTATCTGCCCGGTTACTCCCCAGTAGGGAAGGACGAGGTCTACTTGAAGCCGGAATGCCAGCTGCTGTGCAACGATATCCAGGAGTTCCTTGAGAAGGAGCTGTGCATCAGCCTGCCCGAAAGCGGGGACTGCAAGTCGAGGGTCATGATGATCCGCAGCAAGCTCGACCGTCCTATACGAGTGTGCGGAATGGTGAAGAACGAGGGCGAGCCTGGAGGGGGTCCTTTCATTATCTCGGAAAAGGACGGCTCCACTTCACTGCAGATCCTTGAAGGCGTACAGGTAAACATGGCTGACGAGACTGCCCGCAAGGCTCTTTCAGAGGCTACGCATTTCAATCCGGTGGATATCGTATGCTGTCTGCACGACTATAAGGGACAGAGTTTTGACCTTCAGAAATATGTGGACCATGAGGC
Organism: Candidatus Cryptobacteroides faecavium; assembly: GCA_017694995.1. Lineage (GTDB taxonomy): Bacteria > Bacteroidota > Bacteroidia > Bacteroidales > UBA932 > Cryptobacteroides > Cryptobacteroides faecavium. The sequence goes on from JADIMB010000128.1 coordinate 21,994, forward strand.
GGGCTTCATAAGCTCCAAGAGCTATCAGGGCCGCGAACTCAAGGCCCTCGAGCTTCCGGGGCTGTGGAACGGATCCATGAGTGACTGGAACACCCTTTTCGTAGAGGTGCCGTCCGAGACGTTCAACCCTGTAAAGACTGTGCTTGACCTTCTACGTCCGGCCCACCAGCCTGAGAGGTAAGATGATTTTTATTACTTCCAGACGGGCATCCGGCTGTCATTTGACCGGGTGCCCGTCTGTGTCTCTCCACTCTTTCGGGGAACATCCTACAGACTTTGTGAACTGGCGGTGGAAATTGGAGCGGTCGCTGAAACCGACAATATCTGCTATGAAATTTATAGAGTAGTTCTTGTGCTTCAGAAGCATATCCTTTGCGTCATTTATCCTCAGTTCTGTGCGCCAGATGCGGAAATCCATACCCAGCCGGTCTGAGAAATATATCTGCAGCAGCTCCTTGGTGGTGCCAAGCTCGTCCGCTATTTCCTCCCGGCTCTTGTCGTATTCCCTGAAACGCTTTTCCTTCACCCACTTATCCAGTGCCTTTGACAGAGCTGTGAAGTTGCCTTCTGATTTGATTTCCGGCTCTTTCTCTGCGACAGAGCCTTTTTTCCTCTTTTTCTGGAAGATTGCGCCCTGCTCCGAAAGCGCATAGTGCCCTACGGCATCCAGCAGGAGCTTGTGGCTTCCGAGAAAGGATATGTAGTTTCCTGCAAAATATATCATATAGAGGATATAGAAAAACATGTACAGCCGTATGAAAGACTTGTCCGGCAGGAACACATATACCAGGATGAACATCGCTGTGAGCATTGTGAGGATGTAGCAGAACCTTATCCATTTGATCTTGTGCTCTTCGTCCTCGTCATAGTATTTTTCCAGCAGCTTTATCGAGCGTTTGTATGCCCTGTCGAATATGATGATGAGCGAACAGCTCTGTATTACAAACAGGGCCACTCCTATATACAATGTGATCCTGTGTAGTCTGATGTTTCCGGAGAAAAAAGACTCTATGAGGATTACACTTGCCACGAATACGAGGAAAATGCTCACAAGGAATTTCCCGCTGTCAATGAAACGCGGCATAAGAAGGTTTATCAGGGAGAAAGAGACTGTTATGGAGATGAAGGCCACCACAATCAGCATCGTGATCGTCGAGAATCCATCATACATTGGGGCCCCGTTGTTGTACAGGGCATAACCGAATGTGAAAGCCCCGATCATGTAGCTTATGGCGATTGTGTACTTGGAACGGGCAAGCCGCCTGGCATACTCTGTCTTCGGGATTCTTATCAGCAGAATCACCAGAGCCAGCGTCGTGGCCACCATAAGAGAGTAAAGCTGGAAAGACTGTGTATCAAAAAAGTGCTCCACTGGATACTGGATTGGTTAAAAATCTTATTTAATAGCCCAGGCCTGATGGCCTGAAAGGAAAAAGCCGGAGGACCTGCGGACATTCCTGTATGGTGCTCCGGCCTGTTGAATCTCAGAGAGAGGCAGCGTGTCTATGCCTCCTGTCTGGCGCCTACCATCCGAGGATGTATGCAAACATCAGAGGCGCTACGATTGTGGCGTCAGACTCGACTATGAACCTTGGAGTGTCAACGTCGAGCTTGCCCCATGTGATCTTCTCGTTAGGCACAGCTCCGGAATATGATCCGTATGATGTGGTGCTGTCCGATATCTGGCAGAAATATTTCCAGAGAGGTGTGCCCGTCCATCCGAGGTCCTGCTCCATCATTGGCACCACGCAGATAGGGAAGTCCCCTGCCGTACCGCCGCCGATCTGGTAGAAGCCCACGCCTTCCCCGCCGGAGTTCTTCTTGTACCAGTCTGTCAGGAACATCATTGTCTCGATGCCGCTCTTGATCATGAGCGGGTCGAACTCGCCTTTGATACAGTGGGCAGCGTAAATGTTGCTGGTGGTGCAGTCCTCCCATGCAGGGACAACTATAGGGATGTTCTTCTCGCAGGCTGCAAGCACCCAGCTGTCCTTAGGGTCGATTTCATAATACTGCTCGAGGACTCCGCTGCGCAGAAGCCTGTATATCACTTCATAAGGAAGGAGTCTCTCTCCCTTTGCCTTCATGTCTCTCCAGATGTCCACGAGATGACGCTCGAGACGGCGGAAAGCCTCTTCTTCAGGTATGCAGGTATCGGTGACACGGTTCATATGGTTGTCAAGGAGCTCTTTTTCCTGAGCAGGGGTGAGGTCCCTGTAGCCTGGCACTCTGTAATAGTGTGAATGTGCCACGAGGTTCATGATATCCTCCTCAAGGTTGTTGGCTGAACAAGACACGATCTGGAACTTGTCCTGACGGATCATCTCCGCGAGAGACAACCCCAACTCGGCCGTACTCATGGCGCCGGCCATCGCCAACATCATTTTGCCGCCTTTGTTCATGTGCTCGTCAAATGCCTTGGCTGCGTCTACGAGAGCTGCAGAGTTGAAATGACGATAATGATGTGTAATGAACTGTGAAATAGGTCCTTTTTCCATTTTTTTAACAATCAGATTTAATCTTTTTTCCAAATTGTTCCACGAATTTTGACTTTGTCAAAGTTCAAAGCGCGAATTAACGATTTTTTCCCTATTTTTGCAACCGTTTTGCACTTAAATTTTATGTTTGACCTCGGCTCCATAGAGAAATTCGAACATATTGCCACTCCGTTCTACTATTATGACATGGAGCTGCTTGACCGTACTCTGGATACTCTGTCGGCATTGTCGGACAAGTACGGCGTCGATATACACTACGCAGTGAAGGCCAATGTGGAAAGGCGCATCCTCGAGAAGATAAGCTCCAGAGGGCTGGGTGCGGACTGCGTGAGCGGCAACGAAGTCCTGAGGGCTCTTGAATGTGGTTTCCCTGCGGACAGGATTGTCTTCGCCGGCGTAGGAAAGAGCGACAGGGAGATCTATGACGCTCTTCATGCCGGGATCGAGGCGTTCAACTGTGAATCCCTGCATGAGATATATGTGGTCAATGCCATGGCGCAGCTCTACGGACTGCAGGCACGGGTGTCGGTGAGAATCAACCCGGATATCGATGCCCACACCCATAAATATGTGACAACCGGACTGTTCGAGAACAAGTTCGGCATAGCTTCCCATGAGTTTGAGGCCCTGGTCGCCCTGCTGGGACGATGCCGCAGTGTGTCCTTCACCGGCCTTCATTTCCATATCGGGTCACAGATAGTGGATGTGGATGATGTTTTTGGGCTGGAGGCACGGAGAGCGGCTGAGATCGTCTCGTATTTCGAGGACAGGGGGCTGCGGGTGGACAATGTGGATTTCGGCGGAGGACTCGGCATAGACTATGAGGATCCTGACGGCAGTCCGATGGCCCCTTTCGAGCAGTGGATCAGGGCTGTCACTGTGAATTTCCCGCGTAGGGAAGGCCAGAGGCTTCATCTGGAGCCAGGCCGCTCTGTCGTTGCCCAGTGCGGGTCGCTTATCTCCAGGGTGCTTTTTGTAAAGAGCGGGGAAACCAAGAATTTCCTGGTGCTGGATGCCGGTATGAACGACCTGATACGTCCGGCTCTGTACGGTGCGTACCATAAAATCGAGAATCTTTCGGCGCATTTCCGGAAGTCCTTCTCCGAGATGCAGGCGTATGACGTGGTAGGACCTGTGTGCGAGTCAAGCGATGTGTGGGGGCAGGGGAGGCTTCTCCCGATGAGTGTCCGCGGTGACCTTATGGCCATCAGGAGCGCAGGAGCATACGGCCAGGTGATGGCGAGCAGATACAATCTCAGGGATTTCGCGCCTGCTGTGTTCTCGGATGACATTGACAGTGCTCCGCATTATGTTGATTATTTTAATAATTGTAGATAAATATGTTTGAGAATTTAGTTGACAGGCTTGAAAGATCGTTCAAGATACTCAAGGGGGAGGGCAAGATCACTGAGATCAATGTGGCAGAGACCCTGAAGGATATCAGACGGGCGCTGCTTGACGCCGATGTGAGCTACAAGATAGCCAAGCAGTTCTGTGATGATGTCAAGAAGAAGGCCATGGGACAGAATGTCCTCACTGCCGTGAAACCCGAGCAGATGATGGTGAAGATCGTCCATGACGAGCTTGCCGAACTGATGGGGAGCAACTCCAGTGACATCAATGTCAAGGGACAGCCTGGAGTTGTGCTCGTGGCAGGTCTGAACGGTTCCGGTAAGACCACTTTTTCCGGAAAGCTGGCGTTGTATATCAAGAGCAAGAAGGGGATGAAAGTCCTGCTTGCCGCCTGCGATACGTTCCGTCCTGCTGCCATTGACCAGCTTAAAGTGCTGGGGGACCAGGCAGGCGTGCCTGTATATTCTGAACCTGAGGAGAAGAATCCGGTAACGGTAGCAAGGAATGCGGTGGCATACGCAAAGAAGGAAGGCTATTCCGTAGTGATTGTGGATACCGCAGGACGTCTGGCTGTGGACCAGGAGCTTATGGACGAGATAGCCGCGGTACACTCTGCCGTAAATCCGACCGAGACACTTTTTGTGGTGGATGCCATGACAGGACAGGATGCAGTGGAGACGGCGAAGGCGTTCAACGACAGGCTCGATTTCGACGGTGTTGTCCTGACCAAGATGGACGGTGACACAAGGGGCGGTGCCGCATTGAGCATCAAGGCTGTGGTCGGGAAGCCGATAAAGTTCGTCAGCACGGGCGAGAAAATGGAGGCGCTCGACGTCTTCCACCCGAAGCGTATAGCCGACCGTATCCTCGGCATGGGCGATGTCGTGACTCTCGTGGAGAAGGCCCAGGAGCAGTTCGACGAGGAGCAGGCCCGCAAGCTCAAGAAGAAGCTCGCCAAGAACCAGTTCACCATATCGGACTTCTATGACCAGATCCAGCAGGTCAAGAAGATGGGTAACATAAAGGACCTGGCGTCCATGATACCAGGAATGGGCAAGGCTCTTAAAGATGTGGAGATCAAAGACGATGCTTTCAAGGGTATTGAGGCTATCATCCAGTCCATGACACCGGCCGAGAGGGAGAGTCCGGAGATTATCAACGGAAGCCGCCGTAAGCGTATCGCCGATGGCAGCGGTACATCAGTGGCCGAGGTAAACCGCCTGCTGAAGCAGTTTGAGGATACACGTAAAGTGATGAAGACCGTCATGACAGGAGGCATGTCAAACATGATGCACCGCATGAAGCGACGCTGACATAAGAACGCTATGGCGTAAACTGGATCCTGCACCAGGATGATTAAAAGAAAGAGAGTCTGAAAATCGGACTCTCTTTTGGTATGCGGCACAGCCGGTCACGGAATTGCACTCCGGTGCTGAATCTGCACAATTATATGAATTCGTCGGACTGATGTTAAAACTGTATTTTAACGGATTCACCTTCAAGAACCTGTGCGGCTTTCAGGTCAGATCTGTTGCCGTAATAGACAGAATAATTCCCTACATTCAATGTAAACGTGATTACGTTCCTCCCGTCTTTCAGTTCAGACGAAGCAATCGGCTCCATGCCTGGAACATATTCCGGAGTATATGGAAAGACATCGAGACTTGTCCATCCGTCGGAATTGTACATTACAACGACAAGTTCGCCCTGTCCGTCAGGCATCTTTTTGCAGCTGCCAAGAGAAAGAAATGATACAGCCGCTACGCAGACCATCAGAAAAAAAAGTATTTTTTTCATCGTCTTCCGTTTTAAAATGGTTATACATATTATTTGATGGAATCAATCCTGTTTCCCGTCACTTGGCGACAGCCCTTTGTCGTAGAATATCCCGGTCCTGTGTTTACCGAAGAGTCTGAAATGGAACAGCCTGATGCGCAGAAAAGATAGCCTGCCAAGTAAATTCCTGATATCCATATTCGATTGTCTTTTATTGTTTTCAATTCGCTCCCCCTGCCAGGTCTTTTTCTGACATGAAGTCATCCGGGCCGGTGTCCGGTATTGGAAGCATATGGTCAGCCTGTCATAAAGCAGGAACAATACTGGTCCCGCATTGACAAATATAAAAAATTTCCTTAGAAACTGTCTGAAATTATTGAAAAAGCGGTCAATTGTCTTTACCGGACCCGGTTCTTTTCAAAATGGGCTATGTTGTAGAATCTGAAAAAAAGCAGCGAGACTATGCACAGCACAGATCCGGCCAGATATGCATAGGAAAATGATGCATTCTGGCCTATCATTCCTCCAAGAATCAGTCCCAGTCCGATGCCGAGGTCCCAGGAAGTGAGGTATGTGGAAGTGGCTGTACCTCTCTGGTTGTGCTCTGCCATGTTGACGAACATAGTGTTGAAGGCCGGAAACATGCTTCCGAAGCCAATGCCAAGTACCATGGCCATCGCATAGAAGAATACCTTCGCAAAAGCAGGGGAGTGCCCCATCAGGAACTCGCATGAATAAAGGCCCAGAAAAGCTACGGTCGCTATGTACATGCCGAGCATTATTACCTGGGTGATTCTTCCCTTGTCCACCTGCCTGCCTGAGAAAAGCCTGGAAATGGCGAGCCCGGCTGCCATGAAGGTGAAGAAAAGCCCGGTCCCTGAAGTGATTCCGATACTCTTGGCATACATGGCCACATAGGTCGTATTTATTCCGTAAGGTATAGAAAGCAGCAGAAGGTCAGCCCCGAGAGGAAGCCCTTTCACAAGTATGAACCTGTCCAGGGAAAGGTGTATGCTTTTCTGCATAAGCTGTTTTCTGGGCGTACGGACTGCCGCTGCAGCCGCAAATCCGAGCGTACAGCATCCGAGTGCACACCCGAATATGACATTGAACGAGTAATAGTCGTGCAGGAAAAGTCCTATCATGGGCCCCAATGCCATCGCTATATTGTTTGCAAGCCCGTAGTAGCCCAGGGCCTCGCCTCTTCTTGAAGACGGAGTAATGTCTATCACGATAGTGTTGCCAGCCACGGTCACTGTACCGAAAGAAAGTCCGTGCACAATCCTCAGCATAATGAACACAAGGAGAGAGCCGGTCAGCATGTATCCTCCGAATATCATTGTGAATACAAGGAATGAAATCAGGTAGAGCGGTTTTCTGTGCAGCGTGTCCAGCAGGTATCCGGAGAAAGGTCTTACCACAAGTGCCGCTATGGTGTAGCATGCAAGTATGAAGCCTGTCATGCCTTTGCTTATCCCGAATTCTTCCACAAGATAGAACGGCAGGACCGGCATCAGCAGGAAAAAGCCGAAGTAAAGCAGGAAATTGGCCAGGAGAATGAAGCAGTAATCCCGGGAAACAAGTCTATCAGTCATTGTCATCAGTGTTTCTTCTCATTCCATGACAGCAAATATATTTACATTTTTTCAAGAAACCGTTTTGAGAAGGGGTTTTGGATTTATTTTTAAAAATAAACGACCCGATGGTGTAACAAAAAATCCGGTATTCCGTCTTAATGTCAAAAACACAATAGCTATGAAAAAGAAAATCACCTTACATCTGCTGAAGATTGTATCTGCAGTTTCTGCCGGACTCTTTGCCTTCGGGACGGTACTTTCCGCGAATCCGAAAGACAGTGGGGACACTTCCGTATTGTCCGTAATACATAAATATGAGGGCAAGGACGGGGTGGATGCCATAAATATGGGACCTTTCCTGCTGGGTATAGCCAGAATGGCTGCCGGAAATGAAGAGGGTGCCGAGTTCCTGGATTATCTTGACAGGATGGCTGTATTTTCGGCAGACGGGGTCTCCTCCGGACTCCGTACGGAAATCACCGGAGACCTGGACCGTGCGCTGGAAGGATATTCCCCTGCCATGGAGATGAAGGACGGGGAAGATGAAATGTCCGTCTACATCAGGCAGAAAAACGAGGATGTCATTTCAGAAATAGTGATAGTGTCCAGGTCGGAGCTCGCTGTCATCGTCATGATTGGGGATATGCCTGTCTCCGAGCTTGAAAAAATCGTGACGGAAGCATCGGAGCAGTAGAATAATGCATCTTGTAGGCAAATGGACAGGAATAGATTCAAGCAAGTCTGGCTGCCGCTTTCTGACAGTTTCTACAGGGTGGCCTTCACCATCCTGGGCTCCGGGGACGACGCCAAGGATGCTGTACAGGACCTGTATATCAAACTGTGGAACATGAGAGATTCTCTGGACAATGTAAGAGATCCTCTTCACTATGGAGTACGGACTGTGCGGAATATCTGTATAGACCGGCTGAGAAGAGGCAGGAGGATTTCAAATGATGACGTCAGCCTGGCTGAAGACACATCTTCAGAAGTCCCTGCCGCAGACAGATCCCTGGCAGGCAGAGAAATGCTTGAGCAGCTGGAAAAGGCGATGGACTCTCTTCCGCAGGCCCAGCGCACAGTAGTGGAGATGAAGTTTTTCAGGCAGCTGGAATATGATGAGATATCTGCTATGACGGGCATGTCCCCCATAAATGTAAGAGTGCTTGTCAGCAGGGCGAGAAAGGCTATACTTTCTGCAATGAAGGATTATATGAACTTTTAACCATACACATGTCATGAACAGGAAAAAAAATGATGTAACAGATGCCGGTCTGGAGGAGTTGCTCTCCGCGGCGGAAGACAGGAGGATACCTGTACCTTCAGGACTAGGTAAGGATCTTTCCGACATGATAGATTCCATGGATGCGGCCGAGAAGATTCTTTCTTCGGGCAGGAATCCGGCCAGACGTGTGATGACGTACATTATGAGTGCGGCAGCAGGTATAGTGCTGCTTCTGGGAATCTGGACCGCTGTCGGGACATTCAGAGCCCCGGAGGATACTTTCACTGATCCTGAGAAGGCGTATGCGGAGGTGGAAAAGGCGCTGCTTTCGATCTCGGACAAGATGAAACCGGCCTTGGACAAGGCTCAGAGAGCCGAATACACCATAGATAAAAATTCCAGACTGATACAGTCTTTGTATGATAATAAATAATTGAATATAAGTAAATAAAACAATTTCGTTTTTATTTATAACATTTTTGTTAACAAAATAATCGGGCTATGAAAAAGATAATTTCAATAATAGTGCTGGCTTTTGCGGCCGTTTCCCTGTATGCACAGGGTGGGAAAGACATATACAACAGATATTCCGGCAAGAAAGGTGTGAGCGCCGTATACATTTCTCCTGCCATGTTCAATCTGATCAAGGAGCTTCCTGATATCCAGATTGAATCCGATGATGTTAATCTGAGCGGTATCATTAAGGGCTTCAGCGGCATGTACATCCTGGATGTGGAAGAGCCTTCTCTGGCCGGGCAGCTCGCTTCGGAAATATCTTCCATGGTGGAAAAAGGGAAATATGAGTTGCTTATGGAGGCTGTGGACGAAGGGGAGAAGATGCATATCTATATTGTGCGTGAGGGGGATATGGTCACTGATTTTCTGATGTACGCTGCTGAATCAGATTCCACTTCTGTAATTTCCATTTCCGGGACTATTCCTATGGCGGAGTTGCAGAAGGCGTTGGCTGCCGCTGCCGAGTAGTATCGGCATAGCAAATAAAATTTGCTCTGCTCTCGGCTTCTGCGATATTTGGCCTGGCGGCCACATATACGGTTGCGCCTCGGCATAACAAATAAAATTTGCTCTGCTCTCGGCTTCTGCGTATATTTGCTCTTCAAAATATGTCGTTTATGGAGGATTACGGATTCTTGAGGGTGGCTGCTGCCGTGCCTGTGGTCAAGGTGGCCGACACCAGAGCCAATGCGGAAAACATATGCAGAATGACAGACGAAGCTTCCCGCAAGGAAGTTTCGCTTGTCGTTTTTCCGGAACTGTGTGTGACGGGATATACATGCGGAGACCTGTTTGCTCAGGAGCTTCTGGTCAGAGAGGCGGAGAAGGCGGTACGCAGGATAATGGACCATACAAGAGGCAAGGACATTACCGTGGTGGTAGGGGCGCCGGTCCGGTTTGAGGACAGACTGTACAACTGTGCCGTAGTGATCCGTAACGGGGGCATAAAGGGCATTGTCCCGAAAATTTACCTGCCTACCTACAATGAATATTACGAATCCCGATGGTTCGCCTCGGGCAGTGATTTTCTCTGCGGCGGTTCATCCGCTTCAGGGCGTTTCCTCGAGAACGGGAAGGATACTGTCAGGGAGGGGTTCCACGCTGAGATAAGATATGCCGGTTTCCGTTGCAACATTTCTCCTGACATGATGTTCCGTATAGGTGATGCCCCATTTGCAGTGGAATTGTGCGAGGACCTCTGGACTCCTGTCCCCCCTTCTTCGTATCATGCATTGTCAGGCGCCAGGATAATAGTCAACTTGTCGGCAAGCAATGAAGTGCTCATGAAGCATGCCTACAGGAAAGAGCTTGTGCGCCAGCAGTCTGCCCGGACAGTCTCGGCATATATATACTGTTCTGCCGGATTCGGCGAATCCACTCAGGATGTGGTGTATTCCGGCGCTTCTCTCATATGCGAGAACGGCTCTTTGCTTGCGGAAAGCAGGCGGTTCAGCATGGAGGACACGATGACTGTCGCTGATGTGGATATCGAGAAGCTTTCTGTCCAGCGGCAGAAAATGAGCACTTTCTGCTCCGTCTCTCCTGACGGTACCAGATCAGCCTCATATTACAGCCTCTACTCAAGGGTCGACCTCGGGGCTCCAGCGGCCACAGACTTCCACAAGGCACTGTACAGGCATGTCGATCCGCATCCGTTCATCCCTTCCGATGATGAAAAAGGAGCAAGGTGCAGTGAAATCATCTCAATCCAGGAGACAGGCCTTGCCACCAGGCTTCTGCATATAGGCTGCTCCAGAGCCGTGATAGGTATTTCCGGAGGCCTTGACAGTACTCTTGCCCTGCTTGTCACGGTGAAAGCGTTTGACAAGGCAGGCCTTGACAGGAAAGGCATAACAGGTGTCACAATGCCTGGCTTCGGAACGACCGACAGGACTTATACCAATGCCCTCGCCCTTATGAAGGGACTTGGTGTGACTGTGCGGGAAATCTCTATCAGACAGGCGTGCGAGAGACATTTCCTGGATATCGGGCATGATATGGATATACATGACGTGACTTACGAGAACACCCAGGCCAGGGAGCGGACACAGATTCTCATGGATATAGCCAACCAGTGCGGCGGCATAGTCATAGGTACAGGCGACCTGTCAGAACTGGCTCTCGGCTGGGCTACATACAACGGTGACCATATGTCCATGTACGGTGTGAATGCCGGTATCCCAAAGACACTGGTGCGCCATCTTGTGAGGTGGTGTGCGGATTCTATGGCTGACGTAAGGGATATACTGCTTGACATAATGGATACCCCTGTAAGCCCGGAACTTCTGCCGGCGGATGAAAACGGCAATATCAGCCAGAAGACAGAAGACCTTGTGGGTCCGTATGAGCTCCATGACTTCTATCTGTACAATTTCTTCCGTTTCGGGTATTCTCCGGCCAAGCTGCTCTTTCTTGCGGAAAAGGCATTCACGGGATCCGGGGCAGGATGCCAGGAAGCGGCGTATGACAGGAGCGTGCTCAAAAAGTGGCTGGATGTCTTCATGAGAAGGTTCTTTACACAGCAGTTCAAACGCTCATGTCTGCCGGACTGCCCGAAAGTGGGTTCCGTGTCTCTGTCTCCGAGAGGGGACTGGCGTATGCCGACTGATATATCCTCCTCGCTGTTCCGTGCCTCCCTTGGCGAGTGAGGCGCATAATGACAGACACCCTTCTTATCGGAATCAATCCTGGTATGAAGGGTGTCTGTAACTTTCCGTCTGAAAAGGTCTAAAGCTCTTCGAAACTTACATTTGAGAAACTGTCTCCGGCATCTTTGTCACTGCCGGTCTTCTTTTCTGCAGGACTGTCTTCCGAAAGGCAGTTTTCCCTTATGAATTCAATGGCATCCTGAAGCCCCTCGGCAAACTTGTCGAAGTCTTCCTTGTAAAGGAAGATCTTATGCTTGTCATAGGCGAAATGGCCGTCTTTCTCTACCTTACGCTTGCTTTCAGTGATAGTCAGGTAATAATCGTTACCTTTTGTGGTCTTGACATCAAAGAAATATGTCCTTTTCCCGGCACGTACCGGTTTTGAGTAAACATCTTCCCCAGAGCGTTCCTGAGCATTTACCTCATCGAATTCTTCACTATACATTTTATATGTATTTTTAATCTAATTCGGTGCAAAGTTAGGTATTTTTCTGAAAATGCATATATATTTGCACAAAATTTCGAATACCGTATGCTTAACAGACGAATTTTAAGAATAAAAGCATTTAAAGTACTTTATTCCAGTGTCATGTCCGGAGATATGTCACTTTCAGACGCCAGGACGCAGCTGGAACTCTCCTGCGAGGCTACCAGGGACCTTTACATTTTCATGCTGGGGATTGTTTCCCCGCTGACGGCGATAGCCAGGGAGAGGCTGGAATCTGCAAAAAGGAAATTCGCACCTACCGAGGAGGAACTCAACCCGAACACCAAGTTCGCCGACAACAAGCTGGCGGTGATGCTTGACAATGACCCTGATTTCGTCAAGATATTCAAGAAGAAGAAATTCATGTGGGAACAATATGACATCTTCCTGAAAAAGGTCCTGACTTCCATAACGGGAAAGGGATATTATGCGGAATACATGGCTTCTGATGACTGTTCGCTTGCGGCGGACTGCAGGCTTTTCACGAAGATTTTCGAAGAGGAGTTCGTAGGCAATGTCGACCTGGAGCAGATACTGGAGGACATGTCGATATACTGGAACGACGATCTTGCTTACGCCCTTACATATGACTGCCGTACTCTGAAATCCATCGCGAAAGGGGAGAGATGGTCTCTTCCGCCGCTTTACCAGAGCGACATGAAGTCCGGACCCGGGATAGAGAGCGACAAAGCATTTGTCTTCAAGCTTCTCCAGAGCGCGGTCACAGGATATGAGAAATATTCGGCACAGGTGGCGGCGGCAGTCTCCAACTGGGACAACGAACGTATAGTCAGCACCGACATGGCGATCATCGTCATGGGGCTTGCTGAGGCTGTCACATTCCCGAATATCCCGGTGAAGGTGACCATCAATGAATATGTCGAGATATCGAAGTTCTACGGCACTCCCAAGAGCCGTATTTTCGTGAACGGCCTGCTTGACAGACTTATCTCTTCGATGGCCCGGGATGGGGTATTGGTGAAGAATGCGAATCCTCTTGCCTGATTTGCATTTTAACCGATAAAACTGTATTTTTGAAAGATTTTTTAATTTTATAAACTGAACGAAAATGAATCTACTTACTATCGTATTGCAGGCCCAGACAGCACAGCAGCCGGCTGGCGGCGGCTGGTCCATGTGGGTGATGCTGATCCTGATCATAGCCGTCATGTGGTTTTTCATGATCCGCCCGCAGAGAAAGCAGCAGAAAGAACTCCAGAAATTCCGTGACGGGCTCCAGAAGGGCGACAAGGTCGTGACAATCGGAGGAATCTACGGGACTGTTGTGGAAATCAAGGAGAAAACTCTGCTTATAGAAGTTGACAGCAACGTCAAGATAAAAGTCGACAAGAATTCAGTTGTAAAGGATTTCTCTGAGACTGCCCAGCAGTAGAAAGATGCGGAATCTGATACATAAGATATTGCAGTTGTTGAATATCAGCAGGAGAGACTGGGCAGTTTTTCTGCTCGCTCTCCTGTTGGCTTTCAGTATATGGCTTATCCACAACCTGTCGCTCAAATATACGGATTTCATGCAGGTGTCAGTGGAGGCAGTCAGCAATATAGAAGGCCATTTCAACCGGTCTTCAAACAGATGTGATGTCATTGCAAGATGCCAGACTACGGGCTATAATATCATGCGCGGGGCGCTGTTCCCGGGGAAACGCAATGTCTCGGTTCATTTTGACCCGTCAGTACTCCACTGCAAATCCGGGGAGACATTCTATATGACTTCATCGGAGCTCAAGGAGTCCGCCCATCTGATTTTCGGCAATGATGTCCAGATCGAGTACTTCATCACCGATACGCTTTTTTTCAGGTTCCCGTTTGAAAATCACAAGAGAGTGCCTGTAAACCCGGTACATGTCCTGAGTTTCAGACCGCAGTATACAGCCGCAGGCCCGCTGGAGATAGAACCGGATTCCGTGACGATTTACGGGGAACCGGCTCATATTGATGAAATAGAGCGTGTAAACACTTCCGCAATCAAGCTCAGCGACATTTCTGACGGAATTCACGGGGTCGCCAGGCTTGAAAGAATCAAAGGTGTGCGCATGTCTTCTTCTGAGGTGCACTATACCATGCCTGTGTCACGTTTTGTCGAGATTCCTGTGACTGTAGGTGTCCAGGCAAAGAATGTCCCTCCCGGACGGTCTCTGCTGATATACCCTTCCGTGGCCACTGTCACTTTGCGGTGCGCTTTCCCGCTTACTGCCGACTTGTCGGAGGGGATACGGGTATATGTGGATTACAATGATTTCGCGTCTTCTCTGGTCGGGACCTGTATCGCCAGGATTTCTTCACTGCCCCAGGGAGTGCTCAATTATTCCATTTCCCCTAGAATCTTTGAGTGCGTATCCACGGAAGAGAAATGAGGACACTGGTCATAACAGGTGGCATAGGCAGCGGCAAGTCCACTGTATGCCGGTATTTTGCAGGCAGGGGGATTCCTGTATATGACTCTGACGGCAGGACACGCATGCTGTATGATTCTGACCCGGGCCTTCTGAGGAAGGTCATGGATGCGCTGAAAGCGGATGTCACTGATCCCTCCGGAAGGCTTGACCGCATGAAGCTGGCTTCAGTGGTATTTTCCGACCCTGTGAAACTCCGCATCCTGGAGTCTGTGGTACATCCCGCTGTCAAGAAGGACTATATTGAGTGGAACGTTTCGTTTGAAGGCTCAGGTGTACCCTTTGTCATAATGGAGTCAGCAATCATCCTGGAGAAACCGTTGTTCAGGGATATTGCGGACAAGGTGCTGCTTGTGGATGCGCCTGTGCAGGTGAGGCTGGACCGGGCGTGCAGGAGGGACGGGGTTTCCAGGGAGAAGATATTACAGCGCATGTCCGGGCAGGTACTTCTGAATGAGATTTCCGGGGGGAAGGCGGTGGCTGATGTGGATTTCGTCATTGTGAATGACGGGGACGAGGATTCTTTGTTCAGGAAAGCCGATGCGGTTTATGACTTCATGTGTGGCAAATAAATTTGCTCTGCTCTGGGGCTTCTACGATATTTGGCCTTTCGGCCACATATACGGCTGCGCCTCGGCATAGCAAATAAATGTGCTCTGCTCTCGGCTTCTGCGTATATTTGCCACTGTTTTTTTTAAAATAACGTGAATTCGATGAGTTTAAATCATTAAATTACATCGAATTACCTATTAAGGAGCAGGCCCGTGGCCTGCGACAGGTCCCCCAGCGAGGGGGAAGGGAGGGGGTGGCGCCCCTTAACAAGGGGCTGTCACGAAGTGACTGGGGATTAAGATTGGATGGCCCTTCAG
>JADIMB010000129.1 GCA_017694995.1 Candidatus Cryptobacteroides faecavium
CACATGTCCATGCAGATGTTCCCGATGGTAGGGACCCTGTGCCCGTTGAGGGAGAAAGAGCAGTTGCCCCTGCCCAGATGACGGTCAATCCCGTCCGCGTATCCGACAGGTATAGTGGCAATCACAGTCCCTTCAGGCGCGATATGCCCGTATCTTCCATATCCGACAGTCCCGTCCTCCGGCTTCAGATGCTTTATCTGCAATATGTTGCATTTGAATGAAGCCACATGCGCAAGCTTCACGTCAGGCAAGGCGCTGATACCGTATATTCCGATACCCAGCCTTACCATATCAAACTGGTACTGGGGGAATCTCTCTATCCCGGCTGAATTGAGTATATGATATATCGGCCTGTATCCTATGCCAGACGAGATCCTGTCGGCATTCTCCCGGAACATCCGTATCTGCCCAAGGGTGAAATCGTCGCTTCCGGGATCTTCAGCGGCCGCCAGATGTGAATATATTGACTTGACCTGCACGATGCTGTTACCGTGCAGGAAAGCAAGGAGTTCATCTATCTCGCTGGTCATGAAGCCCAGCCTGTGCATCCCGGTATCCAGTTTAATGTGCACAGGGAATCCGCTGATGCCCCTTGAGGAGAGTTCCGCGCACAGCGCCTTCAATGTGCAAAGGTTGGGTATCCCTGGTTCAAGCCTGTTCTCAATGATTTCAGGGAAGAAGTCCGTCCCGGCTGTCAGCACCAGGACCGGGACTTTGATCCCGGCCTGCCTGAGTTCGACACCCTCTACCGGATAGGCCACCGCCAGATAGTCGGCGCCGGCGTCCTCGAGCATCCGGGCAAACTCCACAGCCCCGTGACCATAGGCATTGGCCTTGACAAGCACAAGAAGCCTTGTGGAAGGCTCAAGCCTGGACCTGAAATACCTGTAATTCTCCATGCAGCCGGGAAGATTGATCTCCAGCCTTGAAAAATCGTTTTCCTTTCCCATCTTATCTTAACGTCAGTTCGACGAATTTAATATTATCAAAAATCAACATTTTATCTTCCTGTCCACCCCAGTCACTTCGTGGCAGCCCTGACGGGCCTTTCCATCCTGGATTTGGAACAAGGGTGCAAAAATACTGAATATTATCCATAATAAGAGTGGCTGCCTGAATTTTATGACTGCTATTTTGTCAGTAATCGGCCGAAGGACGGACATTAATGAGTGACGGCTTGCTTTTTGCTGAAGCGTGTCCCCGTGTATTTACGTGACGCCCGGCAGTGCATATTTATTTGCTCTGCTCACGGCTTCTTCGTATTTTTGTATGATTGAGCCATATAGGCATATTGACAGATGTTGAAATACAGGCCTGGCGCATAGGGCGGACCCTTCCGGACGGTGCCGGGGCATAGCATGATTGTAAACGGAGTTTAAAATAAAGGAAAAATGATTTGGATTATCTTTATTGCTGTGATGGTGCTCAGCTTCATCATCCAGAATACCCTTCAGAGCAGATTCAAGAAATATTCGCAGGTTCCGCTGCGCTCAGGCATGACAGGAGCGGAAGTGGCTATGAAGATGCTCAATGACAACGGAATATACGATGTAAAGGTCATTCCGCACAACGGTATGCTCACTGACCATTACAACCCTGCCACCAAGACAGTCGCCCTCAGCGAGGGGGTATATTCCAGCAGGTCTGTCGCAGCCGCGGCAGTCGCGGCCCATGAATGCGGGCATGCCGTACAGCATGCCGTGGGATATGCCCCGCTCAAGATGAGATCGGCGCTTGTTCCAGTGGTGAGCTTCGCGTCGAACATTGTGCAGTGGGTGCTTCTTCTGGGCATCATCCTGGTAAACTCTTTCCCTGCCCTCCTGTGGTTCGGAATCGCGCTGTTTGCCATGACCACCCTGTTCAGTGTCATAACACTTCCCGTGGAGGTCAACGCCAGCCGGAGAGCCGTGGCATGGTTAAGCGGTTCGGGAATCACCGACTATGAAACTACACCGATGGCCGTCGATGCCCTGAAATGGGCCGCATATACATACATCATCGCTGCCGTAGGTTCACTTGCCACGCTCCTTTACTATGTGGCTATCGCAATGGGGGCCCGCAGGGACTGAGCCCGGCTTCAAATATCATGAAAAATTTATGGAAATTCATGCTGTCGGCCGTACTGCCGGCAGCTGTTTTGTTCACCCCGGCATCAGCCGGAGAAAAGATGCCTGACGGGGACAGCCTGTTCACGTTCGGATATAAAGGTACGGAAAGACAATACAGACTTGTCGTACCTGACAGTCTTGCGGCAGGATCACCGCTTGTCATCATGCTGCACGGATACGGAGGAAAAGCCGATCCCGACAGATTCATGATGAGGAGGGCCGCATACAGATACGGATTTGCCGCATGCTTTCCGCAAGGAGAAAAAGACGGGCGGGGAAAATCCTGCTGGAATGTGGGATATCCGTTCCAGCAGGGGCTAAGGACAGACGATGTCGGCTTCCTGTGCGCTCTGGCAAGGCATATCGCCGGCACTTACGGGCTTGACACCAGGAATATATTCTGCGCAGGACACTCGAACGGAGGCGAGATGTGCTATCTGCTGGCTTACCTCAGGCCGGATGTCTTCTCAGCCGTGGCCCCGCTGGCCGGGCTTACTCTGGAGTGGATGTACAAGAGTCTTGAAGCGAAGGAGCCTGTCCCTTTGCTTGAGATACACGGCACTGCGGACAGGACGTCCCTCTGGGAAGGGGATCCTGAAAACGAAGGAGGATGGGGCGAATACATATCAGTTCCTCTTGCCGCAGGATACTGGGCTGCAGTAAACCGCTGCACACACGAACAGACGGACACTCTTCACAACGGGGCAAGACAGGTCATAGCACATAAGTTCAAAGGCGGGCACAACGGGAATGAAGTATGGCTGTACGAGATGACAGGTGGAGCCCATTCATGGACCGAGGATGAAATCGATACCGGAGCCACACTGTGGAGTTTCTTCAGCCTCTACGTAAAAACAGGCCTGACAGAGAAGTCCGCAGCTGCCGGGCCCTCAGCCGGAAGATGAAGTGCAGGATATACCCTGAAAGGCGCTGGCATAACGGGCATACGGATTTGGAAAGCAGCAAAATAAGTAATATATTTGCAGGCGGAATTGAGATATGGTGTAATGGTAGCACTACAGATTTTGGTTCTGTCTGTCCAAGTTCGAATCTTGGTATCTCAAC
>JADIMB010000130.1 GCA_017694995.1 Candidatus Cryptobacteroides faecavium
AGCTCGTAAAGGTCGGACGTCGTCGGGTAGATCCAGCAGGTGCGACCGTAGACTATCGCCTCCGGGTCGGCGTACCATCCCTCGAATACGGGGTTGCCGCTCATCTGCCTGTCCTGGGCACCGGCAATGAACGCCTGGCACGCCAGAAATGAAAGGAGTAAAGTGGTTTTTCTCATCATGTCTGTTTTTTTTACGGTACAAAAATACAATTTTTCAGTCATTGCTCATCATACACACAGAACTCCCATATCGACGGCGCCCGATTGCTTTCCACTATCTCGACCCTTATCTTGCTTCCGTAAATCCGGCCGAACCTCTCAAGCTTTATCTCCCTGCCGTCATCTTCACGGCGGAGTATCTCCTTCCATTCCCCCGCCGACTCGTACATCAGCCTGTAGCTCCTTATCGAACGCTCCCTGTCGACTATGCATACTGCATTCACAGGCCTGTCCCTGAAGAACTCCACTTCATACCAAGGCTCATCCACAGAAGGACTGGAGCGCCATGCCGTGCCGAAGTCATCGTCATTCCCGAAATCCATTATGGCATAGTCGTCGCTCCATGAGGAATTGGCTCTCTGGAACTTGGCGACATTCTCGGCTATCACCGGCATCCCTACTGCGGAAGGGTCAAGCCCGGGGATCTCTTCCGCATCATCCCAGAGACGCCCTATCTCAGCCAGGGCTTCAACGGCATTTCCATCCAGGAGCCCTTCACTGTTCGGAGCCACGTTCAGGATGAAGTTGCAGTGCGCCCTGTTGAACGGGACAAGGTTGTCCTCCACGAGCACACGTGGATCCTTGACCGGAGTCGCGGGAAAGGACGTCTTCCAGAACCAGTTCTGCTGCAGCGGCAGGCATGAGAGGGCCGGCAGACGGTTCTCCCGGGTGGAGATATGCTGCCCGGCATTCTGCTCATACGACTTTATATCCGTATAGAAAAGCCCTGCGGCAGGATATTTCGCGGCATTCAGATCCATCACCAGGCAGTCAGGCTGCAGGCGCTTGACCAGACGGTATATCTCCGCAAAAGGCACTTCCTCATACGAAATCCGGGACCACGGTGCGTCCCAGCCGTCTATTATCAGCGCCGATATCTTCCCGTAGCCGGTCAGCAGCTCGGTCAGCTGGTCTTTTATGAACTCCACATGCTCCCTCGATATGCATCCCGGACGGATGCCGTGGTGCATATCAAGAATCGAGTAGTAAAGCATGACCTCCAGGCCTTCCTTCCTGAAAGCATCGGCAAATTCCTTCACTACATCACGTCCGAAAACATTTGAGCCCACACTGTAGTCCGTCGTCTCCGTGTCCCAGATGCAGAATCCGCTGTGATGCTTCGTGGTAAGGCAGCCGTATCTCATTTTTGCCGACTTCGCGGCCTCCGCCCACTGGCTGCAGTCCATCCCGGCAGGATTGAAAACATCCTTGTCAGCGTCAGGATCCGGCCAGTCCGCATCCCAGAATGTAGGCATATTGAAATGGATGAACATCCCGAATTTCAGGTCAACAAAATCCTGCTGGAGTTCCAGCAGGCGGCTTTTCCCCGTACTGTCTCCGGCAGAGTAGCCGTCCGCACACAGCATAAGGGCCATAACAAAAACTAAAAGATGTTTCATACTTGCAGTCAGTTCGACGAATTAATGTTTAATAAGAAGCTGTTTATAATTTTACCGATATGAATTTTATGAGAGATTCCCTGACTGTTTGAAAAGGATAGCCGGGGATGTCTGATTGAAAACAGGGGATGAATTCAAAAGTGAAAGTCATCCCCTTTTCCCTTGTTTTTCCGCGAGGTCAGCCCGTCTTTTCTTTCGGACATTCGGTTCTCAAAGATACCGGACCTCCGGGCCGCCCTCACAAATGCCTGCTGTCCTCATCAGGAAAGTGAAGCAGCAGACTACTCATTAGATATGCTGTCTTTTTTAATGCTGGCCTTTATACCATGAATCAGTTGTCGGGCTGATAAAGTAAAGATATGATGTCCCGCCTACGATCTCCCGGACCACATAGAGGCCGTCCTCATGAGAGAAAGCGCCAAGAAAATTAGGAAAATCCTCCTGTATATTGGTGATATTGACAACGTCACCGCCAAGTCCGAGCATATCTCCGCGCAGATCGCTCATATAAAGAAGGTCGCTTTCCTGGCTGGAGCACGCGTCAGCTATATCTGTACAGCCATAGAATCCTGTGTACCATCTTGAATTGTCAGTATTTCCGGGACAGAATACAAGCGGCCTGTTCTCCCTTTCGTTTATCTCTATCGTAGCCCAGTTTCCGGCATTGGCCTTAAGCTCGTTCCAGATTGCATCGCAGGCATCCCCTTTATCATTTCCAGGCTCAATCGTATGTCTTGTAGCCTCTACATACTCCCCTCCCACAAAGAAGTCACGTGACGTATAGTTCGGGAGCACCTGTAAATCACTGCCGGGCACAGCGCCGTTCTGGGCTGAAAGATCAAATGTGATTTCCGATATCTCCGTCCCGGCCACAGAAACAGGTGAGGACAAGTGTACGGCAGCATTGTCATCTATCGTCACAGTCACGCTTTCATGGGTCAGGACCCTGTCGGCAATGATGTCAAACCGGATTGAATTTCCTGTATTGCGGTCGATCACATAATGTGCGAGGAATCTCCCGTCAGGGGCATTGATGACACCGTTCATGAGATTGGCCCCTATCAATTCGATAATGATGCCCTTCGAGTCCTCGACACCGGCGAATTCTTCCGAAGTAACCGGAGTCATGACAACTTCAGCCGTTCCGGCCTCATTGGCACAGACAACCTGTTCCGCAGAATAAGACGTGATGACGAACGTATCGCCGAATTCGTTGTCGGACAGATATGCCAGATGTCCGCTACCCTCGATGGTCAGCATGACGGACGAAGATTCGTTCCAGTTGAAATGATAAGCGGCGTCCGTCGCTGCATACAGCAGGTCAGATGTACATGACACTTGGTCTTCATCTGAAAAAGCATAGTAGAAGTTGACATTATTGTATGTCATTTTCCAGCCGTCAGCTGCACACAATGCAGCCTTCACTTCTGAAGGGACCATCCTGTCTTCCGGGAACTGGCCTTCATCTGACCATTCCTCCCAAGGATCCGTCATACCGCAGCCTGCCAATACGGCACAGAATGACATCATGAGTGTTTTAGCGATGTTCTTCATAATTTTAATTTTAAGTGGTTACGATTATCTTATATTTCATTTACAATAAATTTCTTTATTCAGAAGACCGGAGGGACATATGCCTTCAGCGGATAATCAAGGTACGGTGCGGCAACTCCAGGCTCCATCACACGCAGGTCTATCATAGGAGGTATGTTCCCGTCATCATATATATTCATGGCTCCGTCTTCCGCCCCGTCGGAATATCCGTCTGCAAGCTGAGTGCAGCCCCACGGGTTACGCATCATAAACAATGCGGACGGATCCGGCGACAGCATGAATGAGAAGGCATGGGCGCTGACAGTATAGTTCGGCGTATCCCCTATCTGGACCTTGTTCTGGTTAAAGCCGCCTACGACAAGGACACCGTTCTCCAGAAGTATGTCCACAACTCTGTCCAGTTCCGTAACATCCAGGGCATCCGGAGAGAAGGACATACTGCCGCCATCACCGACAAAAAGCGGCGGGATAAGTTCGGTCCCTATGCCTCCCAGCGAAGTGCTTCTCTTGTATATGACATTCCATTTCATCACCGCCTTTTCAAGAAGGGTGGCCCATGTCGCAGTGTTGTTTTTCCCGGAAAGTGCGGCTATGTCATCTCCCTTCATAAGGCAGGATGTCGTGACGGATACGGTCAGCGGCTCTCCCTGCGGATCGAACATGGCAATATCATACGCATTGTCATGCTGCGGGTTCGGTGTAATGATGGATTTTATGAACTCCGGATACAGATAGGCCATTTCGGCAAGCGCGGCACAGAGGCAGCAGTCGCCTATGTCATGCTGGTTTATATCTGCCGGGCGTGGATTCGATCCGGGATAAAGAACGAACCTTGCCGGATACGACCATGAAAAATTGCCGTCACTAAGACCTGCCGCAGACACAGGAATCTCATCATCGGTAGACGGATCCGCAAGCCATTGCCTGTCCTCATCCGTAGTGACATGCAGGCCTTCATAGTTCGTCCCCATAGGAGTGGCATCGCTGTAGGTAGACCCGCCCATACGGCTTACATAGTCCCTGAGAGCAGGTATTTCAGTAATCTTGTACCTTATACCGTCGCCGCTCTCAAGCGAGAGCGACCACTCCGCGATGGAAGTTGCGGACCCGCCGGCATTGGCCTCTATCCGCAGCCGGAAATATTTGTAGGACGCTGTATTGTCTATAGTCCATGTCTTTTCTTCGCCTCTTCCATCAAACACTATATCGCTCCGGGTGTCAAGTTTTTTCCATATCTTGTTATCCGCAGATGCCGACAGCGTCCATGATGACGGGTCATTTTCCGGAGATGACGGCGAGCTTACCATAGAATAGGACACTATGGCGACACTCGCATCACAGCTGAATATGATATCGAACGAATCATGGTAAGTCATGAATGCGGTAGAAGGATCACCGTCCACAATCTTGCTGATGTCAGACCCTTCAGGAGAATCGGAAAACTCGACCGTGATTATGCCGCTGCTGGGCATATTTGCATTGTCCGAGGATACGGTAGCGAACCTCGAGGCCGGGAGACTTCCTGTCCCTTCCTTCTCGGTGCAGCCGGAAATGCACATCACAGGCAACAGGATGGCGGCAGCCACCGGGAATACGGCAGATTTCATGAAAAATCCATTTTTTATTCTGTTCATTTCCTGATCTGTTATCGATTCTGGTTATTGTTCTGGTAAATCATCGTATTGTCCCTGTCCGACAAGGAAGGCGGGACTTCGTCATCCGAGGTGCCGCGTCTGAAATCCGGCCTGTCCGACATCACGAACCGGAGGCTGACCCCGTCCTTTATCTCATCGTATGTCAGATACGACCTGCCCCATTTCTTCCCGTTCACATAAAGGGCCTTGACATAGACGTTCTCCGGAGACCAGTTCTCGGCTACCATGTCGATGGACTTTCCGTTCTCCATCTGAACGGAAATGGCCGGGACACACGGCGACCCGATGTTGTAGATGTTGCTTGAAGGCGCCACCGGATAGAAACCGATGCAGTTGAACATGTACCAGGCGGACATCTGCCCGCAGTCATCGTTCCCGCTCAGCGCGTCGGGAGTGTTTCCGTAGAAGCGTTCCGCGATGGTGCGGACCCATTTCTGGCACTTCCACGGCTGTCTCATGTAGTTGTAGATATAAGGGACATGGTGGCATGGCTCGTTCCCGTGCCAGTAGGCCCCTATCCTGCCCCAGATGTCATGCGCCCCCGGGATATCCTCCGGAAGTTCCACCAGGAACAGGCTGTCAAGCCTTCCGCGCAGCAGATCCTCCCCGGCTATATTCATATATCCCTGGATGTCATGCGGCACTGACCATGTGTACTGCACGGTAAAGCCTTCCGTGATGTCACCCCAGCCATGTACCGAACCGGGCCCCTGATAAGCTACAGGGGTAAAAGGTGTGCGCCAGCCGCCCTTCGAGTCACGCCCGCGCATATACCCTGTCCGAGGATCGATCAGAGTCTGGTACGAAAGCGACCTGTTCAGGAAATACCTGTAGTCATCTTCCTTCCCGAGAGCCTTTGCGGCCTGCGCAATGCAGAAGTCATCATAGGCATATTCCAGGGTCTTGGATACGGACTCCGCCTCCTTGTCAAACGGCACGTACCCGGTCTGCATATACTCCGGGAGGCAGTCGAAATGAGGGTTCATGGCAGTAGTCTTCATAGCCTCGTATGCCCTTTCGTAATCAAACCCGCCGACACCCTTCACTATCATGTCGGCAAGGACGGACACGGCATGGTACCCGATCATGCACCAGGTCTCGTTGCCGTAGAAAGACCAGACGGGAAGCATGTGCTCCACGCTCTTGTCATAATGCGCGAGCATCGAGTTGGCCACATCCGCGTTGAGCTTACGGTTCACAAGGTTAAGCCACGGGTGGAATGCCCGGTAGGTGTCCCAGAGGGAGAAAACAGTATAGTTCGTGAACCCTTCAGCTTTTCCGATATTCTTGTCCAGCTCCCTGTATCTCCCGTCGGCATCCTGGAAAATGAACGGGTGGAGCGCCGCATGGTAAGCGGACGTGTAGAATGTCTCCAGGGTCTTCCTGTCCGCCGTCACCCTGTATTTGGAGAGCTCCTCCTCCCACAGGGCCTCTCCTTCTGCCTTAAGGGAATCGAAAGTCTTCCCGTCAAGTTCCGCCAGACTGGCCAGGGCCCCTTCGGTGCTGACCCCTGAAACGGCCACCCTGACTGTCACCTGCTCGGCTTCCCCGGTGGAGAACCTTATGCATGCCATCAGCTTTTCTCCCCAGGCCTCAAGGCTGCTGCGGAAGCGGGATGTGTTGTACACCACCGGCTTGCCGTCCTGCATAATCCTGAAGTCCGTCAGTTTCTTCGAGAACACGGCCGCGAAATACACATGCCTCTCCGGTCCCCATCCTTTCACAAGTTTGTACCCTGTAATGGTGGAGTCGTTTATCATCCTGAGGTTTGACCACGGACATTTCTGCCACAAGGTATGGTCCATATCAATCATCACAAACGAGCTGTCGGACGCCGGATATGTGAACCGGAAGATTCCGCTGCGGAGGCCGGAAGTCATCTCCGCCTTGACCCCATAGTCTGAAAGCACCACTCCGTAATAATCCGGGGAAGCCCACTCATTCTCATGCGAGAATGCAGACCTGTAGCCCTCCGCATGGTCCTCATGTGTCCCCGGCTCCAGCCACATCTTCCCGGTACCCGGGATAAAAAGGAAGTCACCCAGGTCAGGTATTCCTGTCCCGCTGAGATGAGTGAGGCTGAAGCCCATTATGGTAGGACGGCTGTACTTGTAGCCTGATGCGGCATCGTAGAAATCGGCATCCGTATCGGGACTTATCTGTATCCCGCCGAACGGTATCTGAGCCCCTGGATACACGTTCCCGTAGCCGTCCGTGCCGACAAACGGGTCCACATAGTCCACCAGTCTCTCCGCCTGGGCCGTGCCCGGCAAAAATGCCAGGCACAGGGCCAGTGCGGCTGTAATATTTATGTTTAACCTCATTATGATCTTCGATATATCTATTCCTTTATGTCACCTACGGCCACCTGGTATTCGTGCCACAGGTCATCCACGCTGCAGTCCTGTCCGAGGATATGCTTGAACGCCCCGTCGAAAGACCACGGGATGACCTCCAGGGCGCTGCGGTTGAACTTCCTCAGGAATTCCGGGTCCTTGTGGTCCCTTACCCATACCAGGAAATATCCTGTGGTACGGTATCCGTCCATGTAGTTGCCTCCTTTCGGACGGGCGTCAGGCCCGAATCCGCCGCCGGCCACCCTGACGGCATCCGCCATGCCTTCGATGAAAGCCCAGAATGTCCGGTTGGTCCCGTACGTGCCTACCCCCTGAGGCTCAAGCTGGTATGCGTGGGTAAGCTCATGGAGGAGGACACCGCGGGTCTCGAAAAGGAGCTTGGTGGTATCGTCCTGTGCGAAGGACTTCTCGATATGCCTGGTGCTGTAGAATATGTCCACATAACCGTTGCCGCCGCCCTTTGCGGAAATCCCGTCCGTGTCTTCGAGCGTATAGTGGATCCTGTGCACAGCAGGGATGCTGTCCTGCGGGGAATCATAGAGGATGGAAAGGACTGTCCTGGCCTGTTCCGCTATGTATGACTCCGGATCAGGAATGATATGGCCGTATATCTCGGAACCCTTGGTCTGAGGTGCCTTGTCCTCGAAAATGATAGAGCCCACATTGTATCCGGACCAGTCGGCCCTGGTGTCCGAGGCTTTCTTTCCCTGAGGGGAAGCGCACGATACCGCTGCCCCTGCCGCCAATAAAGCTGTCAATAAGTATTTATGTTTCATGTCTGTATTGATTGTTTCGTCCTACTTCTCTTTTATGCCGTCCGTAAGGGAATATGGCTTGTCTTCTTTCGACAGCCCGCGCTTCCTGTCAGGTTTCGGCCCCATGTCGAACTCCCATACGCCGCCTTTGAGGATGTCATCGTGGGTGACATACAGCTTGCCGTATTCCTTCCCGTCCATCCGGAAAGAGCGTACGTAGCAATTGGTGTCGCTCACCCCGGGGGCCTTTATCTCCAGGACGTTGCCGTTCGGGAGGGTCACCTTTACGTAAGGGAGGTACGGTGCCCCGAGCACATACTGGTCTGTCCCCGGGCACACCGGATAGAACCCCATTACCGAAAACAAGTACCAGGCCGACATCTGGCCGCAGTCGTCGTTGCCCCCGAGACCGTTGATGTCATTCCGGTACATCCTGTTCAGGATCTGGCGTACCGTCGACTGGGTCTTCCACGGCTGGGATGTCCAGGCATACAGATAAGGCACATGGTGGCTCGGCTCGTTGCCGTGGACATACCCGCCTACGAGACAGGATTCCGTGATGTCCTCGTTGTGCTCGTAGTACTCCTCGGGAAGATGCATTGTGAAAAGCTCGTCGAGCCTCCCGATGAACACCTTCTCCCCGCCCATGAGGCCGATCAGCCCGTACACGTCATGCGGGACATGGAACGAGAAGTTCCATGAGTTCCCCTCTATGAAACCCTCTCCCCATGTCTGGAGCACATCGAAGTCCTCCTTGAAAGACCCGTCCGAATACCTCGGCCGGGCAAATCCTGTCTCCGGGTCGTATATGTTCCTGTAGTTCAATGCCCTTTCAAGGTATTCACCTGCGATGTCGTCCCTGCCCTCCTTCAGTGCGGCGCTGTAAATGGTCCAGTCGTCATAGGCGTATTCGAGCGTAGTGGAAGCCGCCGTGCCGCTCCTGTCCAGAGGGACGTACCCGAGCTCCATATACTCTTTTATGCCTTCATAGTACGGGACTTTCGATGTGCTCACCATGGCATCCAGGGCATTGCCCCGGGCATCGTCAAAGGTGCCCTTGACAATGGCGTCCGCAAGCACCGGGACGGCGTGGTAGCCGCTCATGCACCAGTTCTCGTTGCCCATCAGGCTCCATACAGGGAGCATGCCGTGTACGCTCTGCCGCTGGTGCGCAATCATGGACCTCACCATGTCAGCGTTCCTGTCCGGCTTGAAAAGGTTCAGGAACGGATGCTCGGCCCGGTATGTGTCCCACAGTGAGAAGACGGTATAGTTCGTGAAGCCGTCCGCCGTGTGGATATTGTGGTCGAGACCCCTGTACCGCCCGTCCACATCCATGTACACCGAAGGGTTGATCATGGTATGGTAAAGAGAGGTGTAGAACATGGCCTTCTGGTCCTCGGTGCCTTCCGCCTCGAAATGCTTGAGCTCGTCATTCCACGACTCCCTCGCGGCAGCGGCTATCTCCTCGAAGCTGCGCCCCGAAGCCTCCGCCTGCAGATTCTTCAGCGCGCCTTCCGTACTCACGGCAGAAAGGGCGACCTTCACTGTGAGCTCCCTGTCCTGCCCCATATCGAAGCAGAAATACGCCGCCACGTCACGGCCGGCTATCTCCGGGAAGTCCTTCTCCAGGCTGAACCGTCTCCAGAATCCGTTGTAAGGGACTCCGGAGCGGTCCTTGTATCCGTAAGTGGACACCGGACGGGAGAATGACATGGCGAAGTAGGTGTAGTTCGTCCTCGCCCACCCGTTGGTTATCCTGTAGCCGGTCACAAGCGTGTCGTTTTCCACCCGCAGGACAGACCACAGGGTCTTGCCATCATAGTTGTAGATGCCGTGCGCCATGTCGAGCACGATATGCCCCTGGTCCGCCCCTTCCGGGAATGTGTACTTATGGACGCCTGTCCTCGCGGTGGCGGTAAGCTGCGCCCTGATGCCGCAGTCCTCGAGCATGACCTCGTAATAGCCCGGGGAGGATTTCTCCGTGGAGTGGCTGAACCTTGAACGGTAGCCGCTGTCAGGATTGTCCGAAGTCCCCGGATTGAGCACGATCTCTCCCGTGGCAGGCATGATGAGGAAATCCCCCAGGTCGGAGTGCCCCGTCCCGCTGAGATGCGTGTGGCTGAAGCCCACTATGGTCTTGTCCCCATACTGGTAGCCTGCACAGTACTCGTAGGCCTTCTTCTGGTAGGCACCGTCCACATTGTGCGGTATGGTGTCTGTATCCGGGCTGAGCTGTACGGCCCCGAAAGGCACGCACGCGCCCGGGAATGTATGGCCCATCCCGTTGGTCCCTATAATCGGGTTCACATAATCCACCGGATCCGCGGCGGCGGCCACCGGCAATGCTGCGATCGCAAGCATACTGAAAAATTTCCGTTTCATATCCATATTGTCCTAATCTGGTTTATTTTCCTTCCCTGGAGAAAGAATAAGGCAGATCGGACTCCGCGGTCCCCCTTCCCGTTGACGGTCGGTCATCCATGTCGAAGTAAAGCCTGGCGCCCGCCGTAAGGTCAGTGTGGTCCAGATAGTTCTTGGTGTATTTCCTGCCGTTGAGCTGCATAGAACGGATGTATCTGTTGCTGTCGCTGTTCTCCGGTGCCAAAATCTCCACCTTCTTCCCGTTTTCAAGGCTGATCACCGCCTTGCGGAAATATGGCGCGCCCAATGCGTACTCGCCGCTCCCCGGACATACAGGGTAGAATCCCAGGGCCGTGAACACATACCAGGCGGAAGTCTGTCCGTTATCCTCGTCTCCGCAATACCCGTCCGGTGTCGGCTTGTAGAACCGTGTCATGACCTCCCTGAGCCAGTACTGGGCCTTCCACGGCTCACCGGCATAGTCATACAGGTAGATCATGTGCTGTATAGGCTGGTTGCCGTGCGCATAGTTGCCCATGTTCATGACCTCCATTTCACGGATCTCATGGATGACACCTCCATAATAGCTGTCATCGAACACCGGAGGAAGTGCAAAGATAGTATCAAGCTGGCTGACAAACTCCTTTTTCCCGCCCATCATGTCTATCAGGCCCTGCACGTCATGGAAAACCGACCATGTATAGTGCCAGCTGTTCCCTTCCGTGAAGGCGTCTCCCCACTTGAACGGGTTGAACGGGCTCTGGAAAGTGCCGTCCTCATTCCGGCCCCTCATGAGCTTCGTCTCGGGGTCGAACACGTTGCGCCAGTTCTGGCTTCTCTTCTTGTAGACTTCAAGTTCGTCAGCCGGTCTTCCGAGCTTCTGCCCCATCCTGTATATGCACCAGTCGTCATAGGCATATTCAAGGGTGCGCGCCACGTTCTCGTTGATGCCCACATTGTACGGGATGTAGCCCAGTTCATTATAGTACTGGTAGCCGTAACGCCCCGTGGAGGCTATGCGCGGATGCACGCTGTTCGCCCCTTTCAGGAGACCTTCGTACATCTTCTGCGCATCGGCCTTGGTGACGCCCTTGAGGTATGCGTCGGCGACCACCGAAGCGGAGTTGTTGCCGATCATGCATCCGCGGTGCCCCGGGCTCGCCCACTCCGGGAAGAACCCGCTTTCGAGATAGGCGTTCAGCAGACCTTCCTGCATCTTCTCCCCCATTGAAGGATAGACAAGGTTCACCAGAGGGAAAAGGCACCGGAACGTATCCCAGAACCCGGTGTCAGTGAACATGTATCCCGGAAGGACTTCACCGTTGTACGGGCTGTAATGCACGACCTGCCCACCGGCATCAACCTCGGAGAAATTCCTCGGGAAAAGGACAGAACGGTACAAGCATGAATAGAAGGTTTTCAGTCTGTCGGCATCATCATCCTCTACATGAATCCTTCCAAGGACATCATTCCATACTTCCCGTCCTTCCTCCTTCACCTGGTCGAAAGTCCTGTCGCCGATTTCCCTGAGATTGATCTCGGCCTGCTCCAGGCTGATGAATGAGGAGGCCACTTTCGCATGCACCTGCTCCCCGCGGCGGCTTGTGCTGAAGCCGATCACGGCCCCGACATGGTCGGACTCGAGCTCAAGGTGCTCCTCCACTTCATGGTAGTCCGCCCAGGTCTTGTGGAACTCGAACGGACGGTCGAACTCGACTATGAACCAGTTCCTGAAATTCCTCGGCACACCCCCGCTGTTCCTGGTGGTATATCCTACGATACGGTTCTCTTCGGGGATAATCTTTATATAAGAGCCCCTGTCATAGGCATCCACTATCACGTATGCCTGGTCCGTCCTGGGGAAAGTGAAGCGGAAATAGGCACATCTCTCGGTAGGTGTAATCTCAGTAGTCATGTCATACTCCGACAGGTACACACTGTAATAGTACGGCCTGGCATCCTCAGACTTGTGGGTGAACCAGGACGCCCTCCGCTCCTCGTCTATCTTCAGACGGCCGGTCACAGGCATGATCGAGAACTGCCCGTAGTCGTTTATCCACGGGCTCGGGCGGTGGGTCTGCTTGAAGCCGCGGATCTTGTCCGCATCGTACGTGTACGACCACCCGTCACCCATTTTCCCGGTCTGCGGGATCCAGCTGTTCATCCCCCAGGGGAGGGAAATCACCGGAGTGGTGTTTCCATTGGAGAACGACACCTTGGAGTCCGTACCCATCAGAGGGTTGACATAATCGACAGGCTGTTTCTGCTGTGCGGAGGCAGCAGCCCCGCACAGCAGCATTGCAGCCGCAAGGAAAAGCTTTTCTATTCTTTTCATTTTGATCAAAGAAATCACTTCCGGTTTTTCTTATTATTCAGCCGAAGCAGATGACCAGCCGTAATTCTGCACCATTTCAGGGTTACGTCTGATCTCGGCATCAGGGATAGGGAAAAGATAGTGCTGAGGACCGAAGACCCTGGTATCGAAGACCACCTTCTGGAAAAACTCAGGAGGATCGGCCATGTAGTTCAGTCCGTGAAGTTCTCCGCCTTCTCCGCCGGTATGATATGAAGGATAGATCCAGTCATCGCCTACAGCCATGTCTGCAACTTTCCATCTGCGGACATCAAAGAAGTGGTTCCACTCGAACGCGAGTTCCACCAGCCTTTCCCGGCGGATGACCTTGTCCACGTCTGTCCTGTTGGTACTCAGGCCTATATCGCTCAAGGCAATACGGTTATTCCCGTTGGAATCCTGGCCAGAGCCGTATTCTGGGATACCTGCCCTGTTGCGTATCAGGTTGACATAGTCAATAGCGGTCTCATAATCTCCCACGGCGCTGCAGCATTCCGCATACCCGAGATACATGTCCGCCAGACGCAGAAGTGTAGCCGCATGTATTTCCTGATTGCCTGCATGCCATGCCCTTTTCCTTATACCGTATGCGCTGTAAGGCACATCATGTCCGGCAGCCGTATAACCGTTCTGCCCGTTACGCGTCAAGTTCGTAGTGAATTTGCCGAACTGGGCGTCCTGGTCATTCAGCCAGGTAGAGCCGTTGAATGTGATGTTGACATAGAACCTCGGCTCACGGTTTGCCCACTCTTTGAGAGTCAGGTTAGTGTTGCTCGCGAAATACTGCCTGTCCGGGTCTGCGGGATTGTTGTAATCACTGTCCCAGCCATATTTTGATGCATCGGGAACCTCGCCTATTCCATAAGCCACAGCCTGGTAATCCGGGTCATCCACAATGCGGAGGCCTTTTTCAGTGAAAAACAGGTCGACCATTTCCTGCGAAGTGCCGAATCCCATACCTCCGTTTATGCCGCTTCCTTGCTGGGTCGCGTTATACGGAGTGAAGATCCAGCCGGCATCCCCGTCGTTTGCCATCCTCACAAAAATCTGCTCAGGGCTGTCGGAGAAATAATATCCGCAAGACGCCCGGCGGCAGGACTCGTATGCGTCATACAGGCCGGTTGCCGGATCAGTATATCTGTAAAGGTCATAGCTTGACGGGACGAATTCGGTGAAGAATTCCTCGTATGCCTGCTTGGCCGCCTCCCATTTGGCGGTCTCCTGGCTTTTGTCCTGAGGGAAAATCTGCTTCCCGTCACTGTTGGTCACTCCTGCGTAGGTCTCATTGCAGTTGAACAGAGGGGATGCCGCATAAAGGAGCACCTTGGCCTTGAAAGCCTTGCACGCGCCCCTGTCAAAGCGTCCCAGGTTGGCCTGCGTATATTTGGCAGGAAGGTCTTCTGCCGCCCTGTCGAATTCAGTGACGATGAAATTGACTATTTCATCCACGGAATTCCTCGGCAGGAGGAGGTCTTCCAGAGGAGTGTCAAGAGGAACCGCCTCTTCGCCCAGAAGGGTAGTCGGCCCGTACGACCTGAGAAGCATGAAATAATAGAATGCCCTCAGGGCCCTTGCCTGGGCTTTCCATTCTCTGCGGGCCTGTTCTGTGGCTTCAAGACAGTTGTCCACATTGGCAATGAAAGTACTTGCCTTGGAGATTCCCCTGTAATATTCTATATACCAGAAATTGATCCAGCCGTTGGAAGGATATACGGATCCGGTATTCCATTCGTTGGTTATATGCCAGTCCCAGGTGACATCACCTTCTATGGAGCTGGCTGTCCAGATACCGGAACAGTTACCCTGAGTGTTCGGCCAGCGCTCTCTGGACTCTTCCGGGACGTAACTATATACGTTGTTGAGAAACTCCTCCGTCCTTGTACGGTTCTGGAAAGTGCTCTCCATATCATATTGGGTCCCCGGAATCGTTTCAAAAAAATCTTCACACGAACTGAGCGCACAAAGCAGTGCGGCTGCACCCAATCCTTTTAATATATTCTTGAACATATTCATCTATTTTAAATATTCCTGTTAGAATTTGAAGTTGACTCCGAGAGATATTACACGTGAATTCGGATATGAAGTACCGTTATTGGTATTCAGTTCCGGATCCCAGAGTTTGAACTTGGAGAAGGTAAACAGATTTGTTCCCATGATATACACGCTTGCTCCTTCAAGGAAAGTTTTCTGGAGAATCCTGTCAGGAAGGTTGTATGAAATGGACAGCTGTTTGAGCCTCAGGAAACTTACATCCTTCTGCCACCATGTGCTGGTCCTTGTGTTGTTTGTATTGGCTGCAGACCCGAAATGGAGGCGAGGATAGAACACATCCTGATTTGTCGGGTCATCAGCAGACCAGCGGTCTTCGATATTGCTGTAAAGGTTTGAGATTCCGTTCGTGTCATTGAATGGCATGATAGCCGTTCCGCTCAGGCACCTGTCGGCAAAAGCATTTCCCGAGAAGAGGATGCCGACGGAGAAATCACCCAGCTGAAGATCGGCACCGAAGCCGTAGTAAAGCTTAGGGACATCACCCTGGCCGATGAGGCACTGGTCGTAGTCGTCGATGATACCGTCACCGTTCAGGTCTTTGTATTTTATGTCACCGACCTTCGACACCTGGCCCGGATATTCCTCGCCGAACTGCTTTGCGTGATTCATAATCTCGTCCTCACTGGTAAACAGACCTTCAGCGATCCAGCCCCAGCGTCCGTTCACATTGGTACCCCTCCTCTCAAGCCACGGATAAGGCTGCACAGGGTCATCGTTCTCGATTATGGTATCCTCGTTCCAGGTGAGGTTACCGCGCAGGGTAAGGAAAGTCTTGCGTCCAAGTCTCTGGTTGTACTCGAAATTGGCATCTATACCTTTGTTGTCCACAACTCCGAGGTTGGCATACGGCATCTCGATAAAGCCTGCATAATCAGGGATGGTAGCTCTCTGGAGGAAGATTCCGGTACGGTGCTCCTTGAAGAACTCGACAGTCATGTTGAACGCGTTGTCGAACAGCTGGATATCGATACCGAGGTTCTGCTTGAGGGAAGTGGACCATGTGACATTAGCCCCATAACGTGAGACTCCCCATCCGTTTACGTTGGAAGCGCTGGTGCCGAAGCGGTATCCGTTCTGGGAGGCCATCTGGTCAAGATACATGAACCGCCTGCCGGTAACAGAGTCGGCTCCGACAAGACCTGCCGTATAACGTATCCTGAAGAAAGATACATAATCCTTGATGTTTTTCCAGAACGGCTCGTTGGAGATCGCCCATCCGAGTCCGGCTGCCGGGAAGAAACCGAATTTCTGTCCAGGCGCGAAGTTCTCGGAACCGTTATAGCCGGCGTTCAGTTCTACGAAATAGCGGTCATCCCATGAATATGTCGCACGGGCGGCAATACCCTGCTGCTTGTATGTCAGGGAAGCTACGATATCGCCAGGGTCACGGTCTGTCCATGCCTTCTGGTTGTAAAGGAACATGGCGCCCACGGAATGCTTGCCGAATGTACGGCTGTAATTGAGGGACGCTTCGAAATAGATGTCCCTGTCGCTGTACTGGTCCTGTCTGAACCCGAGGTCCGGCTGGCCCTGATAGGTACGGTTGAGACGCAGGTTCCCGTTCTCGTCGAAGACATCGTCTTCCCACAGCCCGGTAGTCGCGTTCTGGCTTCCGGCGAAATAGAAAGTGTCCTCCCTTTTCGTGTAATACATGTCACGCTCGTTGTGGACATCGAATGCGACCAGCGCAGAAGCAGAAAGGCCCTTGCTCCACTCCCAGAAATCGAATGTCTGGGTTACCCTTACGTTGGAATAAAGCTGGTTGTTCGTCTCGTTTGTATATCCCCTGCGGGTCAGGTCGGCATAAGGGTTCCTGAAATCACCTGCTCCGGAAATACCGGACACTGAGCCGTCCGGCATCATAAGAGGCATATACACAGGATTGATGGACATGGCAGAGGCGAACAGGTCGGAAGTAGACTGCTGAGGATAGTTTCCTATACCTATGTAGCCGCTGAATCCGAGGTCGATGGTAGTGGTCTCGGTAGGACGGAGATTAAGGTTGGCAGTGTAGTTGTACCTGTCATAGCGCATATTGGCGTTGTAGTTCTCCATCTCTGCTGTACGGGTAAGTCCGCGTTCATTATAATATGAGAGGGAGACATAGTAGGTGGCGTTGGGGACACCGCCACGTACACTCACGTTTACCCTGCGGTTACGGCCGAACTTGTTGAAAAGCTCGTCCATCCAGTTCACTGCAGGATAAAGGTACGGATTGTAGTATTGAGGGTTGTCGTTCGGAAGGACTCCGTTTGCCTTTTTGGTCGCCTCAATGTACTCCTGAGGATACCTCAACGAGCCGTTCGTGTCCATATATGCCTCATTGGCCGCTTCCATATACTGGTAAGCGTCGGCCAGTTGAGGACGCTTGGTCAGAGTAATGATACTTTCATAATAGTCGACATTGAACTGAGGTTTCCCGACCTTGCCCGGCTTGGTCTTGATGATTATGACACCGTTCGCTCCCCTCACACCGTATACGGCAGTCGCGGAAGCATCTTTCAGGACAGTGAAAGACTCGATATCATCAGGGTCGATATGGCTGAAATCCCTTTCCACACCGTCTACAAGGATAAGCGGACTTGAACTCTGTCCTGTGAAGGTCGAGAGACCGCGGATCCAGATATCCGAGTCGTCGTGCCCGGGCTCTCCGGTCCTTTGCACCGCCACCACTCCGGCGAGACGTCCCTGGATAGCGGAAGAAAGGTTTGCGGTAGGCATCTTGATCTCATCCATCTCCATTGTCGCCTGTGAACCTACCACAGAGATTTTCCTCTGGGTTCCATAACCTACGACAACGGTTTCATCAAGTTCTGATATGTCCTCTTCAAGAGCTACATCTATCACCCTTTCTCTTCCGACCGAAATTTCCTGCGACCGGTAGCCCAGGCAAGAAATCACGATAACAGGATTGGATGTGGTCAAGGTCAGAGAATACTGACCGTTGCTGTCGGTCATTATTCCATTGGATGTACCTTTTTCCATCACAGCGACACCTTCCAGCAACGTACCCTTTTCATCGGATATACGTCCTGTCACTACTCTGTCCTGTGCCTGGAGTGCCACCGAGGGCAGCAGCAGCAACACCCAAAGCCACAAAGAACTGATAGTCAGTTTTAGTGAAAAACATTTCATGGTACAAAAATTGTTAGTTAGTAATAATAAGAAGGCGATCTAAGAAAAAATTTTTCTTTTAATCCACCGTAAATGTCGCGATAATCATAATTTGCCTTGTTCTGGCATAAATCTTTTTTCAAATGTCAAGACAGCACACACCATGTCAGATGGAGGAACAAATATAACAGGCTGTCTATCAATATAGAAAGACAGCCTGTCGTCAAATTGGGGCACAAAAAAATCTTTATCCTGCCGATATCTCAGCCATTATCTTTGCCGTTCTGCTGCTTGTATTCCTTCGGCGTGACCCCGAAGCGGGCCGAGAATTCCCTGTAGAAATAGGACCTGCTTGAAATCCCGACATCGAACATTACCTGCGAGACAGAGCGCTGGGATGACTGAAGAAGCCTCGCGGCCTTCTCTATCCTGTAGGTCTTGATGAAATTTTCCGGAGACATCCCGAATATTTTCTTGAAACGCCTGAAGAACTGGCTGTAGCTCATGGCCATGGAATCGGCGATATACTGGGAGCCGAGATCGTCCCGGTCAAGACTGGAGTCAATGACATTCACCACCTTCCTTGCAAAAACCGTATCATCCTTGGACTCGCACCTGATATCGATGCCCAGGTTGACAAGCTCTTCAATATAAATCGGGACTACAGGACTCTTGCCGTACACGGCCCTGTGCACAATTTCTTTCAGGAACGTGATGTCATACGGCAGCATCATGTACGAATCAGATATCCGGAGCATCTCTTTGCTCATCGTAAGGGATGTCTTCCACGAGAACATCGGGATGAACCTGACTCCGGAAACAGAGAACCTGTGGGCATACATCATCTGCATGAAATCATTTTCCCGTCCTTTGGACATATCCAGGTCTGCGAGAAAGACAGAAAAATGCGCTGAAGAGAGCTTTTCGAAAGCCTCCTCATGCGTCTTGGCCGTATGGACGGCAAACGTACCGGAAAGAATTTCAGATGCAAGCCACAGCATATCAGCCGATTCTGACATCACCAGAGCCAGGTCGCGCTTCCCGCTGCCTTCCGGCTGCGTCCTGGCAGGCTTGAAAATCATTTCCAGATGATTCTCTGAACCCGAGACAGACAGCCCCCCGTATTTCTCTACTATCTCAATGGCGGCCTCTGCCAAAAGCCTTCCGGAGAACGCCTCGTCTTCCCCGCCCTGAAGCAACGTTCCGTATCCGGACTTTCCGGAAAGGATGCCATGCAGGTCCCCTGCAGCCGGGCCGGCAGATTCCAAAGACACTTTCATGTCCTGGCCGTTTCCGGCCTGTGACACATAGACCTTTACATCCGCCCTTCTCCTTTTTATGAAGGAAAAGCAGAAATAGAACAGCAGCGAGAAAGCATTCCTGTAAACCGGGAAGACCATGGTCCCGAACACTCCCGGTATGATATCGGGCTGTCTTTTCCCCGTCTCTGCAATGATGTCCTTCAGAAGCTCCGGTATATCAGTTTCCTCGACGACACACCACCGCTCAGGCAGGCAGGACTTCCTCCATTCAGATGAAGAAAGAATCTCAGGATATCCGTAAGACAGGACAGCTTCCCTTATCCTGTCCACGGCAATGCACCTGTCCTTGAACGATGTCCCCTCCAGCCGCAGAGTGGCTATATTCCTGTATATCGCGGATGTCACAGCCGAAAGCCCGGCCTGGTGGCCTTCTTCAAGAGAGGAGGAGCCGGCGGGAAGCTCCTGCTTTGCCACACCGGAATTGTATACATAGAACCCCAGGGACACTATCCCCAATACGAAGATAGACAGATACAGTATCCTGGCCACCGGAGACGAGTACCACGGGTAAAGGACTGCCACAGGCAGGGAAAGTATCTTGTATTCGGTGTCGAAGATGTCCATCTTGTACTTGACCCGGAATATGTAGTTCCCGGAAGGGACATTGATGAATTCAGCCCTGTTTGAGTTGCTGAACACAGACCAATCCGAGTCATATCCGTCAAGTTTCCAGGAATATTCGATATTCTCGCCCGAAAGGAAATCCGGCACGGCAAAAGAAATGGAGAATACCGCCCTCGGACCTTCCAGGACCATAGTCCGGACTCCTTTCCTGTCCTGGGTCAGCTCCGAGACAGTCTTCCTGGCATTCCCGACCTTGACATCCCTGAGCACTATGTCAGGAAACACGGATGGCTTGGCGATATTCTTCCCGTCTATCCACAGGAGCCCGTCTATTCCGCCGAAAAACAAATATCCCGTATCAGGCGATTTGAAATAGGCGTCATCGCAGAACTCGCCGACCTCAATGCCCGCGCTATAATAATATGTATGTGCGGAATCCGTTTCCGGGTTGTATTTTATAAGCCCGCGGTTCGTCGAAAGCCACAGGAATCCGTCCTTGTCTTCCAGAATGCCGTGGATCATGTCATTCAGAAGGCCCTGTTCCCTTCCCGTATAAGACACCTCGAGACTGCCGCTGTCCATATCCAGGGTGACAAGACCGGCAGTAGTGCCGACATAAAGCTTCCTCCCCTTCTCAGAAAGACAGAGGCTCAATATGTCGTCCACTGACTTCCCGGTCAATCGGCCCAGGGAAATCACGTAGTACTCGTCTGTCCTCCGGTCCAGCTTCACCAGGCCTTTCCCCCTGCTGCCTATCCACAGCAAGGAATCCCCGTCGCTTATCATCGGGTAGAACATGCATATGTCTTGCCCCTTGTCATAAAACCGGTACCTCCTGTCCCTGACTATACGGAACGAGTTCCCGTCAGGCCTGATCCTGAGCCTGTGCACACCGTCTATCGCAGAGGCGATGTAAAGTACGCTGTCGCTTTCCTCATATATTGCATGGATTTCCGTCACCGTGCCTGACCTGGAGGGCTTCACAGGAAACAGGCCGTCCTTCTCTGCGGAATACCAGTAAAGTCCGGTAGCCCCGGATCCTACCCAGAATCCGTCATGGCTCCTGCTCTCCTCCATGGAATACACCTGGAATTCACTGCTTCTTCTGGAATACAAAGAAGCAGGCTCCTTCCTGCCGGGGAAATATATTACAGCATCGCTACAGTTGACTGCGGAATTTTTATACCCTCCCCCAGCAGATGACACCCGCACAAGACCGTCCCCCTTGGTCCCGAACCACAGGTTCCCTGACATATCTGTCATAATGGAGCGCACCGGCCTTGTAAGGTCACGGGAAAGTCTTCTGAGCATCAGGTTATTTGCCGCTACAGGTTTCTTTTTGGCATAGTACACGGCCCCGGCCCCGTCAGTGGCCACCCATAGGATCCCCTGCTTCTCGTCCCTGTACAGCCCGTATATCCTGAGGTTCCTGTCAATTTCCTCAAGCGGCTCCGTCCCGGAGTTGACCAGGCGGAAAAGCCCGCTCGTCTTGAACCCGAGCACAATGTCGTCATAGAACAGCGTCAGCCCGCTTATCTCCCCGTACGAAGAGAGGAGGGAGCCGATATTCCTGATGAAGATCTTGGACTTATTCCATATGTTGTATATATACAGGTCATCCCTGCTGTCGATAAAGCAGATGTCCCCGCTCTGATAGAACATCTGCTTCACAGGAAGGTCGTGCAGGTCGTACCGGGAGACATTGATGTGGACAGACGCCGAATCGGCATCGAACGACGACACCGTATATATGTCCATCCTTCCTGAATTCTCCGGGCAGTGCCACAATGCCCCTGATTCGCTTACAAAGGAGCGGAGACCGGGATTCTCGCCATGGAACTTCACATCCGCACGTACGAATTCCCGGTGAAAATTATTGTAATACCAGAGACTGTCGGCGGAAACGACCCACGTGTCCCCCGCAGAATCGGAAAGAATGGAATAGTCACAATTGAACCTGTATACTTCTGACACCTTCTGGGTGCTCCGGGAAAAAAGGTCCAGACCCAGATGGGTATTCAGCCACAGATTGTCCCCTGGAGCCTGGATGATATTGTGTATGATGTTGTTGCTCAAGGTCATCGTCTTCGAGAAATCTGACTTGAAGACTGATACGCTCCGGCCGTCATAGCAGTTCACCCCGTCATATGTCCCGAACCACATAAGCCCG
Organism: Candidatus Cryptobacteroides faecavium; assembly: GCA_017694995.1. Taxonomy (GTDB): domain Bacteria; phylum Bacteroidota; class Bacteroidia; order Bacteroidales; family UBA932; genus Cryptobacteroides; species Cryptobacteroides faecavium. The sequence goes on from JADIMB010000130.1 coordinate 21,879, forward strand.
TCCCTGTCCTGGAATATGGAAAGGACAGCACTGTGGGAGAGTCCCGACTGATAATTTACGCTTGAAAAGAAATATCCGCTGTCAGCACCTGCTCTGCATATCAACGGGCTGGCAAGCATCATGACGGTCAAGTACAAACTTATTCTCATTAGTATGCGGTTATATATTATTTGTGCAGATGAATAGCTCCGGCATACAAATTTCTCAAAAAAAACCGGATATACGTACAGTACATCCGGTTTTTTTGACAATATCCCTTGTCCGGCGTCAGATCGACAGCACATTCAGAACATTTATCAGCTCCTTGTCGATAGGCTTGTTCTTCTTTATGGCGCGGCTGAACGGGACATAGACAATCTCGTCGTTGGAAATTCCCACCATCACGTTCCTCTGGCCTTCTTTCAGGGCCTCGATACTTGCAGTACCCAGGCGGCTGGCGAGGATGCGGTCGAACGCACTCGGTGAACCTCCCCTCTGGAGATGCCCGAGGATGGACACACGCACGTCATACTGCGGATATTCCTTGCGGACACGCTCCGCATAATGCATGGCCCCTCCGTCCTTCTCGGCCACAATGACGATACTGCTGTTCTTGCTCTTGCGGAATCCCCTGCTGATGAACTGCTCCAGCTGGTCGATGTCAGTACTGTCCTCCGGGATGATGGCAGCCTCGGCACCTGCGGCGATGGCACTGTTCTGCGCCAGGAACCCGGCGTCACGGCCCATCACCTCGATGAAGAATATGCGGTTGTGCGAGGTGGCGGTGTCACGTATCTTGTCGACACACTCCACTATAGTGTTCAGCGCAGTGTCATAACCGATGGTTGAGTCCGTACCGTAGAGGTCGTTGTCGATGGTCCCCGGAAGCCCGATACACGGCACATCGAATTCCTGGGCGAACACCTGCGCTCCGGCCAATGAGCCGTTTCCTCCTATGACGATAAGGGCGTCTATCCCGTGCTTCTGCATGTTGTCATACGCCTTCTGGCGGCCTTCCGGGGTCATGAACTCCTGCGAGCGGGCTGTCTTCAGGATTGTGCCTCCACGCTGTATGGTACTGCTGACGCTCTGCGAGGTCATTTCATGTATATCATCATTGATAAGTCCCTCATAGCCACGGTAGATACCCATGACTTTCCAGCCATTGAAGATTGCAGCTCTTGTCACTGCCCTGATGGCAGCATTCATTCCCGGCGCATCACCTCCGGAGGTGAGGACACCTATTGTAGATATTCCCTTTGCCATATCCTTGTATTTTAATCCGCACAAATATATATGATTATTTTCTTTTTGAGAAATTGTTTTTCCCGGGCAGCGAAATGCCGTAAACCTCCACATCCGCTATCCTAGCGACCCCGTCAGAGCCGGGATCCTCTACACAAATCCTCACATACCGTGCCGCCGCAGGGGCGATGTCCCTGTCTGTCGCGGATTCCATGATGCAGTCCTGGCGGTCCACTGCAGTCCAGTGGAGTCCGTCAGAGCTGGCCTCCACGCGGAAAGCCCTGGTGTCAAGGTCTGAAGGAAGCCCTGCGGCACCGGCATGCCTTACGACATACCTGTTTATGAGATATTCCTGCCCGAAATCCATCTGCACCCAGGCATCTTCTCCCTGGCACGTCCACATGCAGGACTCTGACACAGAACCGTCGGCAGCTGCCTCCGGGTCAGATGAAGACGGGCTTGCCGTAATCCGCATCGACGGCAGGAGCGCAAGGTTGAAAGGAAGGTGATGCGCCTGGTTGTAAAGATTGAAGAAATGGTCTCCCCTGCAGATGACTATATTCCCCGGGGAGAGCTTCTCCAGACGGTCTTTCAGAATGGCGATATTGTCCGGCCCCATTTTCCATGACTCGCCCTGTGCAGACAGGAAGAGCGGAGCCGAACCGTCGAACTGCGAAATGTCGTCCTCCCAGAAAGAGTATATCACATCCACGCCGCTGGCGTAGCACGGGAGGTTCGGGATGAACGGGAGCCTTCCCCCGCCTATGTATGCCGGCACTTTGTAAGGGCGGCGCTCCCAGTCCTGCTGCGTCAGCCCGTAGAGGTAGCGGCACTTGTCAGCATAGGCATCCATCTGCTCCTGGCTGACCTCGTCCCAGATAGTCACGACCCTGAGCCCGCTCTTCTCCAGATATCTTCCAGTCAGATCCGCATACGGAGTGAATGCGCTGCCCGAGGTGGAGTTCCAGACATAGTTGTGGGCATCATATATGAGAGAATACCCCAGTCCGGAAGGGCCGCTGGCGAAGAAGTCACCGGGAGTGGCTGTCCTGTAATAATGGTTAAGAATCCCAGGCCCGAGGTCCACCAGGGCAGGGCTTACAGTCCAGTTGATAGGCATGGACCCGCGCCCTTCCTTGTCCCAGAGCTGGGACATGGCGTGCTGGCAGTACTGTATATTGTCCCCGTCGCTGAGGAATACCGCAAGATATATCTTGTTCTCCAGACGGGGCATCTTCGGCACCTTCGGATAGTCTATCTCATGGGACATGCCTGCATACACGGTCGAATTCTCATAGAAGTCGGACGGCACAGTCGAGAGGCCGTACTCGGTGGCGAGACCTATCCCGGAACGCTCTTCAGCATACCATCCGGTCACGATACTCTCCCCTGGAGTCATGGTTTTCAGGAATTTACGCAATACTGTGTTTTCCGGCCACTTCCTCGGGTCCAGCCATACCACGGCAGCCCCGGAAGCCACAGCCAGGTCCCTCACATACGCCAGTTTCGGGCTAAGGCTCACAAGCAGCCTGCGGGTGCAACGCCCCCACCAGTTCTCATAAAGATATTCATATATCTCCTGAGGCTTGTCATACTTAAGCCCTGTGAAATCAGCCACGACAGGAAGGTCCAGCCCATGCTCTCTGAGAGTCCCGTAAAGCTCCCGGGTCACAGGCAACGCATTCTCTATCCCGGCGACAGTGGACGCAAGGTTGGCATAGTGGGCACTCTTTGACGGGTCATACAGGACTACACCCTTGAGCTCGTCCGCAAAGGAGGTCACGATTGAGAATCTCTCCTCTGCAGGCACTTCCTTTATTTCCAGGCCCAGGATCCCGGGCCATTTGTACTTTCCTTCGCGCTCTTCCGAAAACAGGAAAAGCCTCGGTCTGGTCCTGTTGACAATCCCCTGCAGGGAAGAGAACATCACCCTCTCTTCAAAAGGAAGGGCGGCTGCCGCCATATCCAGCCCGGCAAGCTCACCGGCAGGTGCGGCAAAATGCGGGAAAGCCTGCCCGGCAGGCCAGTCAATACCCTCTTCACTGTCTGAGGGGCCCTGGGCGTAAGACAATGTCTGTGACATCAGCGCCGCGCCCGCCACTACGGCGGCACACACGGCCCGGGACAGGAATGCCCCGGAAAACAAATTCTTCTTCATATTGTTAAAGTCCGTTTAAATTATTACAAGGCACAAGCCGTCGTTTCCAAGTATCGCCCCTGACCTGGCCGTACCGGAGGGGCCTCCCGGAAAAACTGTTAAAGTTAGCGATTTTTCGCTTCGGTTATACACAATAATGTCACCCCGACGGATTTCTTCAAAACGAACAAAAGCTTTGTGATCGCTTTCATCGTCATCTTCGGCGGCAACGGGATTTTCCTTATCACGGACGGCATCATCATCCTCTGTGACAGCCAGGCGACCGGGACGGGCGACATCGCCCTCATCTGGCTCTACATCCGCAGTAAAAAGAAAAAAGAGGAAGAAAAGAACTGATGTCTATTGCTTACCGTTGAGACTTGAAGTCTCTCACCGAAGTCTGGAAAGCCCCTGCATCACAGGAATTTCCCGATATGCTCCCTTATGACACCCTCGAAGTATCCGGACCAGGCGTCCACGATCAAACCGTCGGAGGATATCAGGAAATATGCGGGGATGCCAGACACACCGTAGGTCAGCTTGAAGGCCACATTGCCGGAATAGTTCAGGTTAGCCCAGACGATTCCGTGCTCCGCGCTCGCCTGCTTCCACCTTTCCTCAGGGTCTTCGCTGAGACTGACTATATCGAGACGGTCTCCGAACTCCTCATGTATGGCCTTGAGTTCCGGTATCGACCTCAGGCACGGCCCGCACCAGTGGGCCCAGAAGTCGAGCAGTACATATTTCCCTAAGAACGAAGATATGGTGCGGGTGCCTCCGCCGATATCGGCGAACTCCCCGTCCACGAACCTGTCGCCCGGCTTGACCCTCTTCTCGACAGAAAGATACTGGTACATTTCCTTCCCTTCGGGACAGTCCCTGTACCCGTCAGGCAACCTTCCGTACCGGTCCAGCGCCTTCCCCCGCAAAGCTCCGTACTTGTCCGGATAATAACCTATCATCATGGCTATGTCCGAAAGCCTGTCGAAGTATATATCTGATACAGAGGATTTTCCAAGCAGATCAAGAGTCCTGTCATAGATGACAAAGTCGAGACTGTCGGCCTCATGCTCTATCGCGGCAGCCTGCCTGCGTACGGCCGCCGTGTCGAAAGGCACGCCAGGATTCTTTCCCAATTCCGTATAAATGGAGTCCTCCCTGGCGTCGAGCATCTGGAGCCTCCGGTACTCTGCCCTGACATTGTCCTTGTACCGCTCGGCCTCTTTCTGTAAAGGGACATTGCTCCGGACATTCCAGGTGAACAGGAAATTGTCGCTCCCGCTCACAGACGCGGTCTTCCCGGGCTCGGCGTAAAGGGTGAGGAGCATCGAGTTGAGATCCCGGCTCAGCAGCGTCATTTCCGCAGCGGAGTCGAGCGGGCACGAAAGGGTGAACCTTCCAGACAGAGAATAGGCCGTATCGACTGCGGACAGATAGCCGTCATCAGTCAGGCGGTAAAGCAGCAGACAGGTGCTGTCGGGGAGTGTCCGCACATTGCCATTCACGGTATAGACACCCTTGTTCCCGGAGCATCCGGCAAGCGGGAGCAGCAGGGCCAGGCACAGCATCATAGTCCCGGCAGTCCCGCGCAGATTCTTCCTGCGCCTCAAGAGGACGACCGCCAGCACCGCAAGGCACACCGCCGCTGCAGCGATCACCACAGCCAGAGTCCTGCCTCCGCCTTTCTCTGCCTTCAAGGCGTCCGCCTCGGCAAAAGGATTGTCCCCCAGATATCTGCCTTCGGCGATAAGATCAAGGGCGTGCTCAAGCACAATGTCGTTCTCCGCTGTGAACACCTCCTCGTAAGACAGCGGAACCGGGTAGTCGGGCAGCAGCCCCCTCCCCTCCGGAGTCCTCTCCGTCACTGTCTCGTCAAACACCTCTTTCACAAGAGGGATCCTGACCACGATCCCGGAATTGGGCAGACGGATGTCCGCGAACTTCAATGCAGTCATGAAATGGTATCCGCTGCGGGTCTCCCTGCCCACAGTGACCGCCCGGTGGTTACGGACGAGGGTCGCAGGGAATATCGTTGCGGCCGATATTGAGGTCTCGTCGGTCAGGACATAGAGTTTCCCGGTATAGTTTAGAAGGGAATCCGGCATGATGACCTTGCTTTCGCCGCGGCTGTAGAAGCCGTCCTTGCCCTCCTCCGGGACAAACTCCGGGAATATCTCCATATCGGGCGAATAGTTCAGGCTCCACTTGAAACATCCGAAGCCTCCGGTCTTGTTCACCTTGGCATAACCGTCCAGAGGGACGGAAGGCTTGTCGAGGAACCACCCGAGAAGACGGTCGATGACTTCGACATCACCCCCGGCATTGTTCCTCATGTCTATGACCATATAAGGATAATGCGAATATTTCTTCACCGAATCGGCCATGGCCTCGACCTGCATATCGTCAAGGTCGAAGGTCGAAAGACCGAAATATGCGGTGGAATCATTCAGTATATCAAACACATACGGACTTTCCCGATACTTGACATACTCCCTGTGGACATAGTCCAGGTCAAGGGTGGTCTTGGGAGTCCAGCCTTTGCGGATGAACTGTCGCTGCGGGATGGGCTTATCGTGCAGTTCCTCCCCGTCGGAAAAGACGAAATGCGTGATCCCCAATGTCTTGAGCTCTTTCGGGCTGTCAGCGAAATAATAGTTCCATGCCACTGCCATGACAAAATCGAGATAACTCCTGCTGTCGGCATCGTAGCCGCCTGTAATGTACTCCCCGAGTTCCTTTATGCGCTCTTGCGCCGGGACCCCGTTTATGGAGACAATCCGTTTCCTCAGATATTTCTCGTATCCCGGGACGACTCTGACGACAACGAGGGAATCCCCTATCTTCCCCGGGAAAATGTTCGGCATGCGGTTGTCCTGCCCGGTATCAGGATACGGTGTCTTAACTGCAAGGTGACTGTCATGTACAAGGGCAGCGCTCTCTCCCACAATCCTCCTGAAATCCCAATAAGTACATCCGTCTTTCATCTCTTCCCGCTTCAGCGAGTCGAACGCCGCAAGTTCTTCCCAGCTCACCACATCATACAGAGACGGGTAGGCTTCGCGGTACGAGTCCATGAGGATGCCGAAGTCTTCCGCCGCCTGTTCCGCCGTGAGTGTCTCCGGTATCTTGAACTCACCCGGGGCCTCGAAGGTGGTCTCCAGGCCGAACGGGGTCATCGGGTCGTCCGAGGTCCCTTTCCTGGTGGATACCGATATGCAGATGTGCGGCTCCGCTATCCCTTTGTAGGCCCAGCCGCTGACCCCGAGCGTGTCTCCACGGCTGATTTTCATCCCCGTCTTGAACTTGACATCGCCTTCTATGCCCTGCAGCCATATCTTCCTTCCGTCCGGCAGTGTTATCCCCACCGACCCTGTCACATATCTTGGCGGCACCTTGAGGTTCTCTGCACTCCTGAATTTACTGAGCAGGGCATTGAAGGTGTCGCCTTCCTCGCGGAAAGAGACGCTCGAACTCAATGTAGTGCTGTATCCCACATGGAAAGCGTCCAGTGTCCCGTCCGCCGGGGCCACAATCACGGTGCCGGGGGTGGCCCCGATGAACATTTCATCGAATACGAGTTCGTCTCCGATGTACTGCTGCGGGACATAGAGGAGTCCTTCTCCTGCGGACTGTCCGGATACGGGCCAGAGCCAAGGCTCCGGTGACGGTTCTGCGCTAAGGGTGAGGGGCGCCAGGAGGGCGATGGCCGCGGCGCAAAGATGTACAGTTTTCATAAGCGGCTTGTTTTCTGTACAATTATAATGTTTATCCTCCACATTTCCAAGGTCTTTCCAGCTTCTCCCCACATCCGCAACAGCACGGAACCCAATACATGGCAGCCAGGCCCGTCAGGGCCGCACCGGAGCGTCAGCGAGGTTCCCGGCCGGGAACCGAAGCAGCGCAGGTGCCGGCGGAACACTACATTGACCGAAATAGGCAACAAAAGCACACCACTTTGAATATCAAGAGATTATCCAAACCGATATTCTCCCAGTCCCGTCCTGAAACACTGGACTGGGAGAATGCAAATAAAGCCAACTAATTGACATTGAGAAAAATATGTAAAAATCACCTCGGAAGGTTATAACACAGTGACAGTATTTTAGTATTTTTGCGGCAGAATTGCCGGCAAGAGCCGGCCAGGAAATAATCCAGACACTGCATCCAGATGAAGATAGGCAACATAGACCTCGGCGACAAGCCCCTTTTCCTCGCTCCGATGGAGGATGTGACAGACGCATCCTTCCGCTTCGTGTGCAAGAAATTCGGCGCGGACATGATGTACACGGAATTCATATCATCCGACGGGCTGATACGTGACGCGAAGAAGTCCCTCGCCAAGCTCGTGACCTATGACTACGAGGCCCCGATAGGCATCCAGATATACGGCAACATCCCCGAGGCCATGGTGGACGCCGCCAGGATGGCGGAAGACGCGGCCCGCATCGCGGGAGGGCACGGGGCAGACCTGGTGGACATAAATTTCGGCTGCCCGGTCAGCAAGATAGCCAGGCGCGGGGCTGGGTCCGGGATGATGAAGGAACCGGACAAGATGGTCCAGATCACCCGCATGGTGGTGGACGCGGTGAAGCTGCCAGTCACCGTAAAGACCCGCCTGGGCTGGGACGAAAACTCGAAAATCATCGTGGAGCTCGCCGAGCGTCTGCAGGATGCGGGCATACAGGCACTTACCGTACACGGACGGACACGCTGCCAGATGTACACCGGAGAAGCCGACTGGACCCTGATAGGGAAAATCAAGGAGAACCCCCGCATGCACATCCCGATAATAGGCAACGGGGACATCAACTCCCCGCAGAAAGCCGGGGAGGCGTTCGACCGCTACGGTGTGGACGGCATCATGATAGGCAGGGCCACATACGGGCATCCGTGGATTTTCCGGGAAATAAAGCATTACCTGCAGACCGGGGAAATACTGCCGCAGATGGGAGTGCGGGAGCGTGTGGCACTGGCCAAGGAGCACCTGTCCAAATCCCTGGAGTTCAAGGGCGAAAGGGTAGGTGTACTGGAGATGCGCCGCCACCTTTCATGCTACTTCAAGGGCCTTCCGGACTTCAAGGAGACCCGCCTGAAACTCGTAACCCTCAACGACCCCCAGGAGATATATGCCACTCTCGATTATGTGGCAGACCGCTGGGGAGATGCCGACGCCCCTGCCGCCGTATCCGTTTACGGGCAATGATCCGGCCTGTCATTCATGACTTTCTCGATATATATCACTCCATATCCTCCGGGAGACAGCACTGTCTCTGACAGTAAAGATAAATATTTTTAAATGACTTCCAACAGGTAAAGGCAGACGGAACTGCCGCCGTATCCGTCTATGACAGAGCGGAATATTTCTGAATATGCCCAAATCTACAGTCTCGATTTCTCTTCGAATGCCCTCCGGCGCTCTTCAACCGTAATATGATTAATCAAAACCATTGATATATACGGTATCCATAAAATTGTGCAGATTTGAAGTACAACCGCAAAATTACGACAATAATTCATTTGTCAAAATGCCAGAAGAATATATCCGTATATCTGGCCACGGCTCTTTCAATACAGAAAGCCGAAAGCCCATAGCGGAATTTTTCTGAATATGCCTGAATCGATATCATCTGCTGCTATATACCCGTTTTCAGAATCCTTAATCTGGCTGAAATCTTTATCCCTGCCTCCGACCTCTATGATGTATTTCCTGTCTATACGGAAATCTCCTGTTTTCATCCCACCGTATTCCACCATATGTCCGGCAGACGCAAGCTGGTTGCAGAAAAAAGTTTCCCGGACTGTCCCTTTTTCAGGGACTTCCGGAGAAAGGACATGCAGAAGATTGGAATTGTCCATAAGGATTTTGTCCGGCTTCTGCAAGTCGCTTGTAGTGGCGAGATCGGTAAACAGCCTTCTTATTATTTTTGCCTCTTCCAGATTCTTGAGATATTTCAGTGTCGTCAGACGTTGGATACCGATATTTCTTGAAATCTTCGCTATATCCACTTCAAATGGGACGAGTCCGGAAATAATCTGGAGCAATGCCTTGATTTTCCTGGTATTGCCTGGTTCTATATTTCTCTGGGCCGTCAATTCCGTGTCAATAATATAATTTATGACATTCTCCACGCGGGAACTATATGTAATTCTGTCTTCAAAATAGAAAGGATAATATCCGGTCCTGAGGTATTGGCTGAAGTGCTCAAGCGGATGGCATTTCCGCTTTATTTCATTGCAGAAGACAGCTGCATTCTGCAGCAGATTTTCAAGGCTTGTCGGAACGAAATCAAGACCTGTCGTAAAACACAGATATTCCCGGAATGACATTCCGGGCATTTCATATTCTACCATCCTCCTTGACAAATCCGCTTTCCCGTTATTGATTTCCAGTAATGAACTGCCGCTAACAACTACATTTAGATCCCTGTACAAGTCGTATATCTCTTTCAGTTCCTTACTCCAGCCATCGTATTTATGGATTTCATCTATAAAAAGATGCTTCCCTCCCATTTTCACAAACTGATCTGCCATGTCGGTCAGGGTGTGTGTGGAAAAATAACCGGTATCTGCGGAACAATACAATACATGTCTGTCCCCGTCCGCAAAATCTGTCTTGATTTTTTGTAGTATCAATGTGGATTTACCTACTCCCTTCGGTCCTTTGATACATATGAGCCTGCTATGCCAGTCTATAGTGTACATGAAATTCCGTATGAAATCCATCGGAACAATATTCAGATATTCATCGTGGCGTTCAAAAAGTTTTTCCATAACCTCCTATGTTTTACAAGACCAAAGATAAGTGTTTTCTATAAAAAACAAAAAATGCATAAAATTGTTTTTCAAAAAAAACGACTCGGCTGTCCTTTTGTTCGCCCGGCAATTGCAAACAGGTTTGTATTACAGTCGGCTTCTGCGTATATTTGCGCTCAAAATCTGATGCACAATGGTTGATAAGTTCATTCTTGCGCCGTATTATCTGACGCTGAAATTCAGAAACTTCCTGTATGACAAAGGATTGAAGAAGAGCTGCCGGGCGGGGATCCCTACTGTTTCGGTGGGGAACGTGACGGTAGGCGGGACAGGCAAGACACCTCATACCGAAATGCTGGTAAGGATGCTTCTTCAGCACGGATACTGGTCGGACAAGAAGATAGCGGTCCTGTCAAGGGGGTACAGGCGCAAGACAAAAGGGTTCCAGCAGGTGACTCCTGATGGGACTGCAGCCGACTTCGGGGACGAACCTCTCCAGATAAAGAGGAAATTCCCGCAGGTGACAGTGGCGGTAGACAAAGACCGCATCCAGGGCTGCGGCTTCCTGGCGCATCCGGAAAAGCTGGCGTCATCAAAGAAGGCCAGGCGGTGCATTGACAAGGACATCATGCCGCAGGACCTGGTAATCCTTGACGACGCATTCCAGTACCGCAGGCTCACCCCGTCCGTGTCGGTCGTGCTGATGGACTACAGCCGTCCCGTATTCAAAGACCACCTCCTGCCCGCAGGCAGGCTCCGCGACCTGCCCGAGAGGATCTTCAAGGCCGACATGATGATAGTGACCAAGTGTCCCGCATACCTTGAAGCCGGAGACAAGGCCGTCTATGCCGCAGAGACACTCGGCATGAAGGGATACGACCCGGAAACCTGCACGGCAACCACCCCTGCAGGAGAAAGGAAGCACATATTCTTCACCCGAATAAAATATTGTGACATAGAGACTTTCTTTCCGGAAGGAGAGCACCGGTTCGCATATGCGAAACAGGCCATCCTCCTGACAGGGATAGCCAACGACAAGCCTCTGGCCATGTACCTGAGCGACACGTACAAGATAGTGAGGAAACTGTCGTTCCCCGACCATCACAGTTTCTCCGACGCAGATATCAGGAGCATAGAAAAAGCAGCCCTGGCCCATCCCACGGCAGTGATCATCACTACAGAAAAGGACAGCCAGAGACTGCTGGACTGCAAAAACATACCCGGTACACTCCGGCAGAGGATGTTCCGGATACCCATCACCGTGGACTTCCTGTCAGAGGAGGAACGCTCCTGCTTCACTTCTGCCCTGGATGCTGCTCTCCAAGGATAGCATTCTGCTCGCTGACAGAAGCGTCATGTATGGCATTGAAAAGAGTGGTGACGAACTTCTCTGAAAGCCCGTATTCCGCCCCTTTCGCAATCACCTTCTCGAGAAGCGAATCCCAGCGCGATGTCTGGAGGATGGCTATGTTGTTCTTTTTCTTGTACTCACCTATCTGCCTGCTTATCTTCATCCTTGAGGCCAGAGTGTAGAGTATGCTCTCGTCAATGACATCTATCTTCGCCCTCAGCTGGTCTATATTCTCCTTGTATTCAGGGCTGTCCGAGTCAGACTTGCGGACCACGAGCTGGCCGAGCATCAGGCCCAGGGCCTCGGGGGTGAGCTGCTGCCTGGCATCGCTCAGGGCGCATGAAGGGTCGCAGTGGGTCTCTATCATCAGGCCGTCAAGCCCCAGGTCCAGCGACCGCTGGGAAATCTCCTCAATATACTCCGTACAGCCTGCCATATGGCTCGGGTCACAGAAAAACGGCAGCTGCGGGTAGCGGCTTCTGAGCTCGATGACGATCTGCCACTCCGGAGAATTCCTGTATTTTATCTTGTCAAAGGTGGAGAACCCGCGGTGGATAACTCCTATCTTCCTGATACCGGCCTGGTTGAGACGCTCCAGCGCCCCGATCCACAGATCAAGGTCCGGACTTACGGGGTTCTTCACAAGCACCGGTATGTCCACATCCCTCAACGCCTCGGCGATTTCCTGCACAAGGAACGGGTTGGCGGTAGTCCTCGCCCCGAGCCAGACCATATCCACCCCGTATTTAAGGCAGTCGAACACGTGCCTTTCACTCGCCACCTCCGTACATACCTTCATCCCCAGCTCGTTCTTTACCCGCTGCATCCACTTCAAGCCAGGTGCACCGACCCCCTCAAAGGTATTGGGATGGGTGCGGGGCTTCCAGATTCCGGCACGGAACACATTGACACCCAGGGTCTTGATTCTTCTTGCCGTTTCCATTACCTGTATCTCCGACTCGGCACTGCACGGTCCGGCTATCACAAGAGGCTGCCCCTCGGGGAAAAGATTCCACTGGCTCAGAGGGGTTATTTCAAGTCTTCTTTCCATAGTTCTGTTGCATTTAACGTCAATTCAGACGAATTATCTTTAATTACGTCAGATCAACAAATTTTTGTTTAATAATATTATCCTATAAATTTTGACGGGAATCCGTTGTGCCGCTGTCATTTGATAATCCGGCGGATCCTGTTGGCCTCAGTGATCAGCTCCCTTATCCCCTGTCTGTCCGAAGAGGCTATGGCATCCCGGAATGCCTGCATCTGCGTCATGTAGGTGTCAATGACATCAAGCAGGTTGTCCCTGTTCTGGGCCAGGATAGGGACCCACATGTCCGCGCTGCTCTTCGCCAGCCTGACCGTCGAGGAAAATCCACCCGAGGCCAGGTCGAATATATGCCTGTCACTCCGTTCCTTCTTCAGGACCGTGAGGGCAAGCGCAAAAGATGTCACATGGGAAATGTGCGACACATAAGCGGCATGCATGTCATGATTGCACGCCTCCATATGTATAATCCTCATGTTCAATGCGTCATACAGCTCCTCCGCCACATCTGCGGCATCTCTGTCCGAGCTTCCGGCATCACATATCACGCACGCCTTGCCGTCGAAAAGCCCCGACATTGCTGCCCACGGGCCGGAATACTCGGTGCCTGCCATCGGATGCGTGGCCACATACCGTCCGCGCATCGGATGCCCCTCCGCGGCCTTGACCATGCCTGACTTGGTGGAGCATACGTCTATCACTGTCTTCCGCTCCATCCCAGGCCTGCCAAGTATTTCAGGAAGCATCCTTGCTGCTTCACCGACAGGGACAGCCAGCACTATCACATCACTTCCTTCTGTACATTCCGCATAGGGCACCACTTCGTCCACAAGTCCTATCTGCCTGGCCGCGGCCGCATTGACCGGATCCGATTCCACCCCGCGGACCGAAGAGGCCACACCCCTGCGCCTCAGGTCTATGGCCATCGAGCCTCCGATGAGGCCGAGGCCGACAACCGTTATTGTATACTGCCGTTTCATATATGTTTAAGTTTTATGCCTTTGCGCATTATTATCCTGAAAATTCACCGTCAGTGCCTTTAGCTTTTGGCCTGCCAAAAGCTTGTTTTATCTTAACCCCAGTCGCTGAAGCGACAGCCCCTGTCAGGGGCATACGGGTCTCGCCTGCGGCGAAATTTTATGCCTTTCTTTCCGTATCAGAGTGTAAAAATGCCGCTATCTTATCTGCCGCATTTTCCAGCACTTCCTGCTTGGCACACAATGATATACGGACATAGTCCCTGCCATTCTTCCCGAATATGAATCCCGGGGTGACGAATACTCCGGCACCGTACAGTATGCTGTCAGAGACCCTTTCTCCCAGAGACCTGCCGTCTGTCCCGGAAAGGGATACAGGCCCTTCACCGGCTTCCCTCCCTGCAGTCAAAGGGTTGTCCTTCCCTATCCTGCCCCACAGGAAAAGGCCCGAGCTGTCCCCGTCATATTCCGCCCCGATCATATCGAATATCTTCCCTGCCAGGACCTTGCGCTTCGCATATTCCCCGTTCAGGGCGGCAAACCACTCCGGCCCCTGGCCCAGAGCCTCCACGGCCGCAAGCTGCAGAGGCCTGAACATCCCGGAATCCATCTGGCTCTTTACCTTGAGCACCTGGGAGATCACTTCGCGGTCGGCGGCCACCATGCCAATACGCCAGCCGGACATGTTGTGCGCCTTGCTGAGGGAGTTCAGCTCCACACAGCATTCCTTTGCGCCAGGTACCGAAAGGATGGAAAGCGGACTGGAGCAGAGGATGAAACTGTACGGGTTGTCGTTGCATATCATTATCCCGTGCCGGCGGCCGAAATCCACCAGCTTACGGTAGAGGTCCACGGTGGCCGGGGCCCCGGTAGGCATGTTGGGATAATTGGTCCACATCATCTTGACACCTGTAAGGTCCATGCTCTCCAGCGCATCGAAGTCCGGCTGCCACCCTTTACGGGGAAGGAGGTCGTATTTTACTATCTCGGCCTGCACCAGAGACGCTGCGGAGGAATATGTAGGATAACCCGGATCCGGGACCAGCACCTTGTCCCCTCCGTCCAGAAAAGCAAGCGACAGGAGAAGGATCCCCTCCTTGGAGCCCACAAGAGGCTGAATCTCACAGGAAGGGTCGAGCTCCACGCCATAATACCTCCTGTACCATGCGGAAAACGCTCCCCTCAATTCAGGGATGCCGATATAGCTCTGGTAGGCATGGTTGCCGGGCCGGGCCGCGGACTCCACCAGGGCCTTTATTGCAGGTGCAGGCGGCATCCCGTCCGGCGCACCTATCCCCAGATTGATGATACGGTCCTCTCCCGCGGCTGTCCTGGCGGCATTGAGGGCATCTATTTCCTTGAGTTTAGCGGAAAAGTAGTATTCTTTCACTGTCTCCGTCCTTTTTGCTGGTCTTATAATCATGGCAGTAATGTATTTCCCGTTTAATCAGAATGGCTGCAACAGGCAGATTCTTCCGGATGGAAGCTCCTGTATTCGCCCAGTACCTTCAGGTCCTCCATGAGGGGTCTCACTGCTGAAAGGGCCTGGCTATAACGCATATATGACTCGAATTTTATATCCACATAGAAGAAATACTGCCATTCCCTCCCCGGAATCGGCAGGGACTGTATCCTGGTCAGGTTCATATCATAGAAAGAAAGGATGGTGAGCACCTGCGCCAGGGAGCCGGACTTGTGCGGCAGGGTGAAGCACAGGGAGACCTTGTCTATCTTCTCCTGCGGCACACTGATGCTGTCGTCCATGATGAGGAACCTGGTGAAATTCTGCTTGTAGGTCTCTATCCCGGGAGCTATTATCTCGAGCCCGTAAAGGTCTGCGGCGAGGGCGGAGGCTACAGCACCGACTCCTTTAAGCCTCCCTGCGGCCACATCAGCCGCACTCTTTGCCGTATCCTCGGACTCCACAAGCCTGATATGCGGGTAATTCATGAAGAACTGCCTCGTCTGGTTGATGGCCATGTAGTGCGTGCGGACTTCCTTTATATCCTCGATACTCTGTCCCGGCAATGCCATCAGGTTCTGGCATATGCGCAGGAAGACCTCGCCCTTTATCCTTATGTCATGCTTGCGCAGAAGCTCGAAGTTGGGCAGAAGTCCGCCAGAGACAGTGTTCTCTATGGCCATGATTGCGGCATCCGCCTCCTTGCGGTCCAGGGCATCGTACAGACCGTCAAAAGTGCTGCACTCGACCATCTGCAGCCCCTCCCCGGGACGCATGCCTCCGTAGAAAAGCCTTGCGGCCTGCTCGTGGAAGCAGCCCGAATACCCCTGGATAGCGACTCTCTTCTTTCTTTCCATCGGATTCAATGTCAGTTCGGCAAATTAATATTTAATAATATTATCCTAAAAATCAATACTTTATCATTTATGACCGGAATCCGTCACACTGACGTTAAGGATTAAACTGGCGTTTAATCCTATGGTCTAACCCCCAGTCACTTCGTGACAGCCTCTTGTTAAGGGGCGCCCCCATTCTTTGCATCAGGTCAGGTAAGATGCAAGGCGCCAAGGGTGAAGACAAGGGAGTTTACTTCCGTAAATGACCGAAGTCTGAATCCCGAAGGCAACGCCGCAGATTACCTGTCATGATGCACAGAAAAACGGGCTGCCCGGAAAACCGGACAGCCCATAAAACCTCATTATACGATACGCGACTTCCGGTCCATCACCTTACTGGGTAATAGAAATAATAAAAACCGAAAGCGTTAAATCGAAAATCCATCATAGTGACAGCAAATCTAATAAAAATTTCTTTTGCTCCTATCGCTTAACAAAAATTTATCAGGATCCGCCCTCCTCCCTGCGGGCCCTTCCATGGCGACAAGCCTCAGTGGAAAGCCGGGGCGGAGTCCCGGTCAGACTGTCATGATGTCTTTCTCTTTCGCAGCGCAGAGCTCGTCCACTTTCTTTACATAAGCGTCCGTCTCCTTCTGTACATTCTGCTCGTAATCCTTCTGCACATCCTCTGGAAGTCCCTCCTTCTGGGCTTTTTTCAGGGCGTCTATTGCGTCCCTGCGTGCATTCCTTATCACGATCTTGGCATTCTCCCCTGCTGTCTTCACTTTCTTTATGAGCTCCTTCCTCCTTTCTTCTGTAAGAGGGGGCACGGCACAGCGGATATGCTCCCCGTTGTTCTGCGGGGTGAGACCGATATTGGCGTCCATTATGGCTTTCTCTATGACAGGGATCATCTTCTTCTCCCACGGCTGGATAAGAATGGTCTTGGCGTCAGGCGTTGTGACAGAAGCCACCTGAGGGACCGGGGTCTCAGTGCCATAATAGTCTACCATTATATTGTTGAATACAAGCGGATTGGCTTTTCCGGCACGATATGTCTTCAGGTCCTCTTCAAGGAATTTGACTGAATCTCCCATCTTGGCTTTTGCGCCGTCAAGGATTTCTTTTGCTTTGTCGATCATGATATAAATAATATGTTATATTGTTTACTGTTCTTCCTACACATGGACGAGAGTCCCCACTTTCTCCCCCTTGAGCAGGCGGAGCAGGTTTCCCTTGCAGTTCATGTCAAATACTATTATAGGCATATTCCCTTCACGGCACAGGGCGAAGGCAGTCTGGTCCATGACCTTCAGATGGTCCTCCATCGCCTTGTCGAATGTGAGCTCGTCATACTTGACCGCCGTCGGGTCCTTCTCCGGGTCCGCCGTATAGACACCGTCCACTCTCGTGCCCTTCAGAAGAGCGTCCGCACCTATCTCAAGAGCCCTGAGGGCCGCCCCGGAATCGGTGGTGAAGAACGGGTTGCCGGTACCCCCTGCAAGAAGCGCCACCCCGCCTTTCTCCATCACGGACACGGCGTCATCCCTCATGTAATATCTTGCCACAGGCATCATAGGAGTAGCGGTAAACACCTCTGCAGGTATTCCTTCGGACCTGATGGCCATCGAAAGCCCCAGAGAGTTTATGACAGTGGCAAGCATGCCCATCCTGTCCCCTCCCACACGGTCGAAACCCTTGCCGACCCCGGAAAGGCCTCTGAAAATATTTCCCCCGCCGATTACTATAGACACCTGCAGGCCACCTCTGACGGCCTGTGCAATCTCTTGAGCATAAGCAGCAAGGACATCTTCACTTATCCCCTTGCCCGAAGGCCCGCCCAGACTTTCCCCGCTGAGCTTGAGCAAAACTCTTCTGTACTGTCCCATTACCGGAATATTTCAGGCTGATACTTTTATTTCCCTTATGATTTTATCGAAACAAAAGTATCGAATTATTATGAAACTTGCAAGAAAGAGTATATATTTGCACGGTGTTTTGCGTTATGATAATAAACTACAGATAAGATATGGCGAACATTTTCACATCTTCAATCGGCAAGAAGCTCATAATGAGCATCAGCGGACTATTCCTCATTATCTTCCTCCTTCTGCACATGACCATCAATCTGTTCTCAGTGATTGACTCGATCAACGGCACTTTCGGCTCACCGGAGGGGCTTTTTGCAGCTGGATGCGAATTCATGTCCCTCCCTATTGTGACCGTCATGGTCCCTGTTCTTGCCTTCGGGTTCATTATCCACATCATCTATGCGCTTATCCTGACCTTCAGCAACCTTAAAGCACGCGGCGGATACAGCCGCTATGCCGTAGCAAGCAAGGCGAAGACTGATTCCTGGGCATCGAAGAACATGATCGTACTCGGGATCATCATACTCGGAATCATAGCTTTCCACCTCACCCACTTCTGGTCTGACATGCAGCTCCAGGAATGGATGGGCAACCATGCCGAAGACCCTTATTTCCTTCTCACATCCACTTTCGGACACTGGTACAATGTAGTTATATACATTGTCTGGTTCGGGGCATTGTGGTTCCACCTCACCCACGGCTTCTGGAGCGCGTTCCAGACCATCGGATGGGACAACAAGATCTGGCTCGGCAGACTCAAGGTTCTGGCTTATATTTTTGCAACTATCATATTCCTGGGCTTCACTACAGTGGCAATCAATTCATGCCTCGAGGCCTGCTGATAAAGCAGAAAACAAAGACACCTGCGGGCTGCCGGAAACGGCGGCCCGCTTTTTTTATAATTATCCAATAACCTTTTATCAATTTTTCCTGGGAAGCCAGGAGCAAAATCAAACCGTCATGAAACAGAAAAGATTTTTTCTGAGGGAAGACCAGATTCCCAGGCAATGGTACAACATCCAGGCGGACATGCCTGTAAAACCCATGCCGATGCTGAATCCGGCCACAAGGCAGCCGGTTAAGGAAGAAGAACTTTATCCCATTTTCGCAAAAGAGCTCTGCAGGCAGGAGCTCGACACCGGACACCGATGGTTTGACATCCCTGAAGAAGTCCTGGAGCAGTACAGATACTACAGGTCCACTCCGCTTGTAAGGGCATACGGGCTTGAAAAGGCGCTGGGCACCCCTGCACACATATATTTCAAGAACGAGAGTGTAAGCCCGGTGGGGTCACACAAGCTGAATTCGGCCCTTGCGCAGGCATATTACTGCAAGAAGGAGGGCGTGAAGAATGTCACCACCGAGACAGGCGCCGGACAGTGGGGTACGGCTCTTTCGTATGCCGCAAGGCTCTT